>JAMXLI010000149.1 GCA_024281115.1 Terriglobales bacterium
CCCGCCTGCAGAACCATGTCGCGATAGCGTTCGAACAAAGCCTTGGTCGCACCCAGGTCTCGGAGGCGGAATCGGGTCTGGTGCTTGGAGATAGGATCCAGATTCTCCGGGTCGATGCCGCTGAAATGGAAAAACCGCAGCGGTTCGCCGTTGACTGTGTAGCGGTCGTCGCCAGCGCTTTCAACTCGCCGCTCGTGCAGGTTCCAATAAGCGACGTTATAGCCGGCTTCGCGCAATACAAATGTGCTCCCAAACAGCCCTGGGACAAGGTCTACCCACTTCTGGTCCACGCACATCCCGCGATCGGGCGCCATGAAGCACTTGTCGTACAGGCGTGCCTGCCACCACGACAGCATGCGGTCCGCGATTGCGCCCCGGCGCATGCCAATGAAGCCCAGGTTGTACGCGCCCGCTTGCAGGATGGTGAATTCGCCCGGCTTATGGGCGTCGTTGATAGGGCTCGTCAAATGGGGTGTAAGAACAAACGAGTTTTGCTCCAGTAACGACTCGATACGCGCCAGCGAATCGGTCACCAGGATATCGGGGTCAAGGTAAATCAGCTTTTCAATGTCGTGATGCTCGAACAGGTATTGCAGGAAGTAAGGCTTGACAGCGGTGCTGGCCTCGATCACGGTGTATCTCATGAACAGCAGGCTGGGGTTGGGAATGTCCAGGGTGCGCGCCTCATAGGTGAAAAACTGTTCCTTGGCGGGATCGAAGCAGCCTTCCACCTGGTCCACGATGAGCACGAAAAAAGGACAGCCGGGGTTGTGCTCCTGGAAGGAGCGCGCCAGCACGCGCGCGTAGGGAAGGTAATTCTTCGCAATTATGCTGCAGCCCGCGAGGGTCGCTGTCTGCTTGGGAACCGCCGGAAGCGGGGGAAACTCAGCGGGGCGAGCACGCTCGCGAGTCGGCTTTGCTATTCCCGCCCCGCGGACAATGGTGCGAGACGGGGCCGCCGGCATTCCCCTCCGGCGCCGATGTCGCCAATGCACCAGTCCGGTGGCGGCCGCCTTGCCCAGGCGATGTAGGGCGGGCGTGCTCTTCATGTAGTTGTTCAGTTTGTCCGCCACCCTGTAACGCAGGTACTGGCGTTGCGCCTCCAGCATCTGGCGGGTCGCCCGTTCCGTCTCGAGTTGGGCGGTGAGCTCTGCCGCTTGGTGCTCCCGCAGGTCAAGCAACGTCTCGCGTAAGAGGCGCGCCAGAGAATCGGAAATTCCCGGCGTTTGCGATTGAACTCGACCTAATTCCCCTATCCCTTCGACACCTCTCTGCAAACCGCCCAGTGCGCGCGCACGATGTACGGACAGCTGCACCATCGGTTCGATTGGCATGTACTCGGAGTCGCTGAGCAGACGTTCAAAAATGTCCAGGGCAGCTGAACTTCTTCCCATGCGAAGAAGCGTTACACCTTGGTAGAACATGGTCACGTGCAACTGGGGCCACCCGACTCGCTCGTCGTAGTATTGGGGCGGAATCGAGTGCAGCCGCGAGAAGATTTCCTGTGCGCGGCCCAGCCGCTCGAGTGCGCCTTCATAGTCGGCGGCCTCCAGCAGTGCGATGCCCCCGAGCAGATACGCGTTTGGTGTGAAGCTTGGGACCGCCTCGTAGTAGGGCTTGCGATGCATCGCATACGCGGCCTGTTCGAGAGCGTCGCGTACGCCATCCCGTGTCGCGCCCACAGAAACCAGGAACTTGTCTATTTCGCCGATCACTTCTAGCGCTCGGTTATATTCACCGGCGATGACATAGTTCTCTAGCTGGCGATACAGAGCCCCTCGCCACAAAAGATCCGTCTCGGGCTTGAATCGGCTGCGCAGGTCGCCGAGATAGTTCTGACACCGTTCAATGGCCTCTCGGTCCTCGTCGAATTTGGGAAGGGTGGCGGCCAGCAGTTCTTCCGGTATCCCCTTCTTACTGGCCACAACCAACAGCCTTTCATCTCCTTCGAAGGTTCCCGTGTGGATAGTGTTAAATCCTGCGGCGCCCAGCACCCGCCGCAGACTTGCAGCGGAATGCAGGACGAGGTGATATCCCACATCCAGGTAAACCCATCGATTTCCCAAGCGCTGGATTGCGCTCGAGCCGGCGTTGGGTGTGGTCAACACCAGTGCGCCATCAGGAGCCAGGGAGTCCGCGATTGACCGCAGGAAGGGAAGTGGATTGGCAATGTGCTCGATCACCTCAGAGGCGATTGTAAGATCAGCGTCTCGAAGGGGTGGTTCACCCAGCAGTTCACCCTCGTGGATTGCAACGCCAAGATGGCTTCGGCCCCATGCGACGGCTTCCGATGAGGGATCAATCCCTGTGGCGTCCCAGCCGCAGAATCTGGCAACATCCAGAAGCAAACCCGGGCCGCAGCCGACTTCCAGCAATTTGCGGCTATGTGAGGTTGGTAGATTCAGCCGCAGCAGGCGCAGCGCTCGCCCGCCCTGCAACAGAAGATGCTGGAAAAGCCGGAAGCTGGCTCCCTTTTCGACATACAACTGAAGTTCCAGATTGGGATTTAAATCGTAATATTTTGATTCGTATTTGGCCGGACGGGGGTTCTCGTCGAAGAGGGCGGCGCAATGCGGGCAGCGCAAAAAAACCTGCTGCCAGCCGAAAATCGTCTCGCATATAAGGCCGGTGGGTTGCCCCTTTGCGCCGCAAACTGGGCAGGCGCCCTGCGTTGCATTCATGTTCTGACTGCCTTCATCGATTTAGTGGGGGTGCTGCAACTGTGATTTTATCGAAGCCTTCCTGCGCGATGCGCTTCATGAGTCTTTCCAACCCTGCCGGAGACGGGAGACCCGCCCCCCGAAAGCGCGCCATGACAGCTTCGGGGAGAGGTTCGGCATCATCCCAATCGCAACCTACTTTATTCCGCGGATGCTGAAGAACGCGAAGATAAGGGTGGGACCGCCACGCCCGGTGTTGCCATCGATGCCTGGCTGCCCTCGATCCCCTTGGCGACAGGCTGATCGGAGAACCACGAGAGCATCTCGCTTTCCCCGACCCGCCGCCTCGCCTGGATCTTCTTACGCTTGTCCCACACCGACTTCCGAATCCGCCAAATCCGCCAGAATCCCGAAAGCAAGCGCCGGTCGATCAGGACGCAGTACCCGGCGATCATAAGGTCCCGCCGGGTCACTGGCCACCACAGCCGAAGGTAGTTCTCCGCTCCCAGGTTCTTCATGCGCATTAAGAAGCGGTTCTTCACGGAATGCCAGTTGATGACCAGCGGCAGCTCGCTGAAGCGGGAAGGAGTCACGTGCCGCACGTGCCAGCCCACGGCGGCGGGAACGTACAGGCAACGCCAGGCCATCAACTGGGCGCGCCAGGCAAGGTCGGCATCTTCGCGATACGCGAAGAACTCCTCATCGAAGAACTCACCATCAATAGAGACGTCGTCCACCATCTCACGGCGGAAGAGCGCCGCGGCTCCGGTCGCCCCGAACACGTATTCCATGCGTTCGTATTGGCCTCGATCCGGAATCTCGCTGCCGCGATCAAAATGACGCAGGTTGCGGCTGAAGTACATTCCCGTGGAATCCACAATGCGCGTGAACTCCGGATCGACGCCCGGTCGCCAGCGCAGCAGCTTGCCGCACACGGTGCCGATCCTCGGATCCGACTCGCCTGCCTGTACCAGTCGGGCTATGAAATCCGGCTGTAGCACCACGTCCGCGTTCAGGCAGAGCAGCCATTCGCCCCGCGCCTGACGAAGGGCCAAATTCTGCGCCGCCGAAAACCCGGAATTCTGCTCGTTAAAAATGACCTTATGCGGAGGGTTCAGCTCCGCCAACACCTCACGGGTTCCATCGGTGGACGCATTGTCCACGACGATGATCTCTAGCGGGCTGTACTCTTGCTGTGCCAGGGATCGCAGGCAGCCGGGCAGCACTTTGGCACTGTTGTACGTGCAGATGAGGACAGAAACCATGGGGGGAAAGGCGTTTCTCCGGTTGCCACAAGGGGCTGGACCGCGTTGCCCCGGATAATAGGAACCCCTATTTATAATCGAAACCCAGCTTACACGAATGCGAATTCTGCTGATTGGAGCCGCTGGGCAGCTGGCGCAGGACCTGCTGGAGCACCTGGGAACTCACGAGGTGTTTCCGCTCACCCATGAGCAGCTGGAAATTGCCGATGGCGAGGCGGTTCGGCAGGCTGTCGAGATGGCCCGTCCCGATTGCATCATCAACACCGCAGCCTTCCACAAGGTGGACGACTGTGAAGACCAGCCGGAGCGCTCTTTCCTGGTCAACGCGGTGGGAGTGTACAACCTGGCCTGCGAAGCGCAGCGGTGCGCGGCGCGCCTGGTGCACTTCAGCACCGATTATGTTTTCGACGGCCGCTCCCGGGTGCCCTATACGGAGGAGGACCGGACGGGGCCCCTCTCGGTTTATGCCAGCTCTAAGCTCGCGGGAGAAGGCCTGGCCCAGCGCTATTGCGAGCGCCATTTTGTGATCCGGACTTGTGGCCTCTATGGTGATGCCGGAAATCGCAGCAAGGGGGGCAACTTCGTGGAACGAATGCTGGGGCTGGCCCGCGCCGGCCGGCCTTTGCGGGTGGTCGCCGACCAGGTGTTGACTCCGACCAGCACCCGCGACTTGGGAGAGCGCGTCGCCCGCCTTCTCCAGTCCGAGTCCTTCGGGCTTTACCACATGACCAGCACCGGGCAGTGCTCCTGGTATGAATTCACGCAGGAAATCTTCCGCCTGGCCGGGGTGGCGGCGGACCTTCAGCCGACCGACAGCGCCTCCTTCGGGGCAAAAGCGCGCCGTCCGCCCTACTCGGTGCTCGACAATGCCCGCATGCGGCGATTCGGAATTCCCGAGTTCCGGCCCTGGCAGGATGCCTTGGCCGATTACATGCTCCGGCGGAAAATTTCGAGCGTCACCTAGTCGCCGGTGTAGCGCGGCAGGAGTTCCGGCGGGACCTGGTGAAGACGCGGGTGGCGCGTATCCTTCACGGAAAGCGTGGGATGCGCCAGGTTCCACGGAATGCCCAGGTCCGGATCGTCCCAGGCAATGCCGTGCTCATCGTCGGGATAGTAAAAATCACTGCATTTATAGAGAAATTCAGCGCTCTCCGAGAACACGAGGAAGCCGTGCGCAAATCCTGGCGGCATATATATCTGCTGGTGGTTCTCGGCGGAAAGCACGGCCGTCACCCATTTGCCGAAGTTGGGCGAGCCAAGGCGCACGTCCACCACTACGTCGAGGACCTCGCCATGTATCACCCGGCACAACTTGGCCTGGGGATGCTGCAACTGATAGTGCAGCCCGCGCAGGGTGTGGCGCGAGGACCGCGAGTGGTTGTCCTGCACGAAGTGATCAAGGATTCCCAGCTCGGCGAAACGATCGCTGTGATACGTCTCGAGGAAGAAGCCGCGGCTATCGCCGTGAACCTGGGGCGCAATCAGTCGCACCCCCGGCAGCCCGGTCGGGCGCACCTGCACCTCGCTGGAACGCCGCTCAGCGGCAGGCTTTGACGGCCTGGAGGGCCACGTCCCGATGGGTGTAATAGGTTTCATAGTAGCGTCGATACTCTCCGCCCTTCACCTGTTGAATCCAGGCTTGGTTCTGCTTGTACCACGCGATGGTCTGCGCGATGCCCTCGTCCAGCGAAATGGTGGGTTTCCAATTTAATTCCCGTCGTATTTTGCCGCAATCCAGCGAGTAGCGTCGATCGTGGCCCGGCCGGTCGGCGACGTGCTCGATGAGCGATGACTCGCGGCCCAGAGCATTGAGCACCCGCTTGGCCATGGTTAGGTTCTTTTCCGGATTGCCTCCCCCGATGTTGTAGACCTCCCCGTCGCGGCCTCGCTCCAGCACCAGCAGCAGGGCCCGGCAGTGGTCTTCCACGTGGACCCAGTCGCGCTCTTGCAGTCCATCCCCGTACACCGGCAGCGCTCGCCCTTCGAGTGCGTTGCAGATCATCAGGGGCAGGAACTTCTCCGGAAATTGGTAGGGGCCATAGTTGTTCGAGGCCCGGGTGATGATCGCGGGAAACCCATAAGTCCGGACGAAGGAGCGCACCAGCAGGTCGGCGCCTGCCTTGCTCGCGGCATACGGACTGTTGCCCTGCAAGGGATGGCTCTCATCAGCGCAGCTGCCCGGCGGCAGGTCCCCGTACACTTCGTCGGTCGAGACGTGCAGGAAGCGCTGCACCTTCAACTCCCGGGCTGCCTGCAGCAGTACCAGGGTCCCGCCGACGTTTGTGGAAATGATGGGCGCGGGCTCATAAATACTGCGGTCCACGTGCGACTCGGCAGCGAAATGGACCACTGCTTCGCAGCCTTCAAGAGCGCGGCGTACGGCGTCGCCGTCGCGAATATCTCCCTTGATGAACTGATAACCGGCTTGGGAGGTCACATCCGCCAGGTTCAGCAGATTGCCGGCATAGGTGAGTGCGTCGAAGTTGACGATCTGGTCGTCCCGGCCGTGTGCCAGCGCCAAGCGAATGAAGTTCGAGCCGATGAAGCCCGCGCCTCCGGTGACCAGCAGCTTCATTTACGCTCCCACGGGAGAGGGCAAAGTACGAGAGCGTGCGGACAGCTCGGGGGCAGGGACCTGCATTTTGTTCGCGCCTGTGCGGGCCACCAGGTTGGTGGCGCGACGCAACGACTCGAAGGTGCCCGCATCCGTCCACCAGCCTTCCAGGATGCTGTAGGAAAGTGCTTTTTCTTCCAGGTACATGTTGTTAACGTCAGTAACTTCCAGTTCGCCGCGCGCCGAGGGACGCAGCCGTTTGATCTTTTCAAAGATCGTTGAGTCGAACAGGTAAATGCCGGTTACCGCGTAAGCCGATTTCGGCTGCTTGGGTTTTTCTTCAATGCGCACGATCTTGCCGTTGCGGATCTCCGGGCACCCGAAGCGTTCCGGATCGGAAACCTCTTTCAGGACAATGTGGGCCCCGCGCTCCTGGCTCCGAAAGGTTTCGACGGCGGCGCAGATGTTGTTTTCGATGATGTTATCGCCCAGCATCACGCACATGGCGTCGCCGTCCACGAAGTGTTCGGCAAGCCGCAAAGCGTCGGCAATACCCCCTTCGCCTTCCTGGTAGGTGTAATTCAGGTGTTTTAGGCCAAAGTCCTTACCGTTGGAAAGGAGGCGCAGGAAATCGCCGGCGCCCTGGCCGCCCGTCACCACCAGGATTTCCCGGATACCCGCATTCACCAGCGCCTGCAAAGGGTAGAAGACCATCGGCTGGTTGTACACGGGAAGTAGATGCTTGTTGACGACCCGGGTGAGCGGATAAAGCCGGGAGCCAAGCCCGCCGGCCAGTACCACACCTTTCATGACTTCTCCTGTGCGATTCGCAAGCGCCGCAAGCACTTCCCAGTCCTGGTTGCTCGCTTGTCTCGCGGCTCCTGGAATATCTCGCAGTCTCCCTCGCTAGCCAGCGAACGGGGGCCTGCACGCCCGCAGAAGCAGAAAAAATCGCCTCCCACTATACCGCATCGTCACGCGAGAACGCGAGTTGGAGCGGCCACGGGTATGCGACGCCCGCGAGCGTTTGCCATGCAGAACGGTGCGGCGCAGCACGCCGGCCGCAGCCGGCCCCGGAGGATTGCAGCCGGACCGAGCCGCAGCAGGTTTGACACCGGAACGGGCGGCGGCTATAAGCAGTATTTTGCTCCAGCTAGGCTCGATGCTGTCATTGTTGCGCGACATCGTTCGTCATCGCGAGCTCATTTGGGCCTTGGCCTTGAAGGAGCTGCGCGTTCGCTACAAGCGCTCCGTCCTGGGTTTCTTCTGGGCGCTGCTGAATCCCGCGTTGCTGATGATCATCATGACGCTGGTGTTCGGCACCATCATGCGAGCTCGCATTGATCATTACCCCATCTTCCTGCTCAGCATGCTGCTGCCTTGGACGTTCTTTTCCCAGTCGCTCGCCTATGCCGTGGAATCGGTGGTGGGAAACGCGCAACTCATGAAAAAGATCCGCATCGCCAAGGTGGTTTTCCCCATGGCCGCGGTGCTGGCCAACGTCATCAATTTCGGTTTGTCGCTCATCCCCCTGGCCCTGCTCGTCCTGGTACTGCGTTTCCCGCTGCACTGGACCTGGGTGTACCTGCCGGTGCCTATGGCCGGACTGCTGCTGTTCACCCTGGGCGCCGCCTTCCTGTTTTCCGCCGTCAACGTGTTCTTCCGCGACGTGAGTCACATTGTGCAGATTCTCCTTTCCGCCTGGTTCTACTTCACCCCGATTATCTATTCGCTGGATTTCATTCCCGCCAGGCATCGTTGGATTTTTCGTCTCAATCCCTTGCTGTACGTAATGAACGGCTTTCGTCTGAGCATCTACTATGGATTGCTGCCGACCGTGCAATCCGTCGCTATGTCGCTGGCCGTCGGCCTGCTCGCGTTGTACGCGGGGTACGCCGTCTTCCGGCGCTATTCCGATGCATTTGTCTTCTATGTGTGATCCGCGGCATGAACCCTGAGCCCCCGATTCGCCTCACCGACGTCACCCAGTGCTTTCGGGTGATCCGCGAGAGGCCCGACACCTTGCGTGAAATTTTCGCCAAGTTTCACCGCCGGCGGATCACCCATCACGACTTCGAGGCCGTCAAACGCGTCTCGTTCGAGGTCCCGCCCGGCGCCACCGTCGGCATCATCGGGCGGAACGGTTCCGGCAAGAGTACGCTGCTGAAGATCATTGCGGGCGTGTACAAGCCCAGCGCCGGGGAAGTGACGATACGGGGCGCGGTCGCGCCCCTCATTGAACTCGGCGCCGGCTTTCACCATGAGTTGACTGGCCGCGAGAACATCCTCATCAACGGGCTGTTGCTCGGCTTGTCGAAGCAGCAAATCAAGCAACGCGAAGAGAGCATCATCGAGTTCGCCGAGATCGGCGAGTTCATTGATGCTCCCGTCAAGCAGTATTCTTCCGGCATGTACATGCGCCTGGCGTTTGCCGTGGCCACGGAGGTTGATCCCGACATTCTGCTGATTGACGAGATCCTGGGCGTGGGAGATGCGGGTTTTCAGGAGAAGTGCTTCGAGCGCCTGCAGCAGTTCCGCGCACGCGGCAAGACCATCCTGTTTGTGTCGCACAATATGGCCTCGGTCCGCCGCTTCTGCGACCGGGTGCTGCTGATGTCTAAGGGTGAGTTGCTCGCCGACGGGCCTACCGAACTGGTCATAGCGCAATACGAACAGCTCACCGGGCAGGTTCAGCCCGTGTATTCTCATTGACGTGGATGGTCCCCGGCGGACAGCACACTCTCCGCCGCAGATCGGCATCCAATTCCCGTTCTGAATTCGGAACGCCAAACCAAATGTCTGAAATCATTAAGGCTTTGGTAGAATGATCTCCGATTCCGTCCAATTTGGATTCATACTCGCGCCCGCGGATCGTTAATTACCAGTGCGGTTATGCACTACTGACGAAATTCCATGAAGATTGCCATTCTGGGTACGCGTGGTATTCCGGCTCGCTACGGTGGGTTTGAAACCCTGGCCGAACAATTAGCCAACCGGCTGGTGGAGCGCGGACACGAGGTCACGGTGTACTGCCGTCGCCCGTTTACCACCCCGCAGGACGTGGTGGATCCGCGGATCCAGCGCGTGATCTTACCTACCATTTCTCGCAAACACCTGGACACCCTCTTCCATACGCTGCTTTCTGTGCTGCACGTCGGCTTGCGCAAGGCCGACCTGGTGCTGTTGTGTAATGTGGGTAACAGTCCCCTGGCCTGGGTGCCGCGCTTCTTCGGCAAGCCCACCATTCTGCACGTGGATGGACTGGATCGCGAGCGACGCAAATGGAGCGCTTTCGCTCGCACTTACCTGCATATCTGCGAGCGAGTGGCCACCCTGACCCCGACCCGTATTGTCACCGACGCCAGAGTTATTCAGGATTATTACCGCGAGCGCTATGGCAAAGATTCCTGCATGGTGGCGTACGGCGCGGAGGTGCCGGAAGAGGTGGGCGAACCCGCATTCGGTTTCACTCCCGGACGCTATCTGCTGTACGTGGCCAGGTTGGAGCCAGAAAATAATCCCGAGCTTATCATTCGCGCCTACAACCTGCTGAACACGGATTGGCCCCTGGTGATCGTCGGCGGGAACAAATATATCCCCAGCTACGTGGAGTCGCTGAAGAAGATGGCCGGGCCCAATGTGAGGTTCCTGGGCCCCGTATACGGAAACGGCTACTGGAACCTGCAGAAGTATGCCGGCATGTTCCTGTTCGCCGGCGAAGTCGGCGGCGTGCACCCGTCGCTGGTGGAATCCATGGCGGTCGGCAACCCCATCCTTTACCTCGACACCCGGCAAAATAGGGAAGCGGCGGCAGGCTGCGGGGTGCCTTACCCTCCCGACCCCGCGCAACTGGCGGCGCGCATCCAGGAACTGATCGACTCCGAAAGCCGGCGGCAGCAGCTGCGTCAACAAGCCGCCCGCCGCGCTAACGAGATCTATTCCTGGTCGCGCATCGTGGAGCAGTACGAGCGCCTGTTCCAGGAAGTGCTGATGGAGCGCGCCCGCGCGTCTGTGGCCACCTCGCCGGACCCGTAACCGCTGCGTTCATCGAGATGTTGAAGGCCGAGCGCCATCCTGATGACCTTCGAAGTCCGAAGATGCGCCTATTCTGCTGCCGTGGGCCTGGCATGGATCCTGCTTCTGCTGCTGGTCGCTCTGCACAAACAATTCTGGATTTTGCGTATACCTTCCCGCCCTGCGCTGACACACGTGATGAAAGTACCGCCTGGAAGTTTCATCCTGGGCGCAGTTGACCTCGCCTTGGATTCCCCGCGGCCCGGCGGGACCGGGCAGATCGTGGTGCCCGTCCATTCCTTCGTAGACCTGCGTGGTTGGGCGACGTCCACAGTCCCGGGAAAAACAATCCAGCGTGTCAGCTTCATCCTTGACGGTCGCACGGTCTGCCAGCAAACGCACTTCTACCCCAGATTCGATGTCGCCGCAGCCTTCGCGCGTCCTGACTTCGCCATGAGTGGGTGGGAGATGAGCGTGAAACTTGATGACATTGATTCAGGCCAGCATTGGGGGAGAGTCGAAGCTGCCGATTCCGACGGTAGAACCGCTCCTCTTCGGTCCTTGGAGCTTGCGGTGATTCAGTGACCGGCCTTGAGAAGACCTTTCCTTCCCAGGAAATCAGAAAAACCGCGCCCGGCATCGGCTGCGGCCGAGTCGCCATCGTGCTGTATCGCCTCTGGCGTTCTCTGAATTGGATTGTGCTGGTATCGCTGCTCTTGCTGGATTCGATCTACTTTCTTGGCGAATCACCGGCGCCGGTGCCGATTGGCTCCGTTACCTTTGTTGATCCTTCGTGGTTGGTGGACACGGCTTACAAACTTCATCAGGGCCTGTGGCTGGGCCGTGACTCAGCATTCACCTATGGCGCCCTGTTCCAGTGGATGTTCGGAGTGTCTTCCAGCATTCACGGATTGAGCCTGGGATCGTGCCTCCGAACGGGGCATCTCCTGCCCAATCTCTGCGCAATCCTCGCAATATTTGTTTTCGCGGAGTTACTGCTCGGTGGGCACTCTCCCTGGAAACGAGCTTTCTATCTGATTTGCGCCGTTGTGTTCTGGAACTATCCGGACGTGCGCATGCCTGCCGTGTTGCTCCTGTTTGCGGCGAGCTTGTGCGAATTGAAGCGCTTCACCGATGGTCACGGCGCGCAGTTCCGGTTGGCGGGCCTCGCGCTTGCACTCTCCGTAACATTCCTGATCTCAGCCGACACGGGCGCTTACAGTTGTTTGTCCTTTTTGGCGGCAGCGGCGGGGTTTGCCTTCTGTTCAACAGACCGTCTCCGACAACGACGTCTCGGACGCGCCGTCGCTCTGATGGCGATATTCCTCCCTGTTTCCATGTTGCTGATCGGTTTTCTCCTGGTGCCCTGGTCGCTCGAATTTTGGCGGGCGACCGTGGCTAGCCTCGCCTCTTATCGCTGGTCCATGGCGGGCGGAATGACACCCAGTACCACCGCAAGAATGGCGGTCATGTTCGCGTCCGCCGCCGGAATTTTGGCCATCGGGTGGCGCTGGCGCAATTCTCAGGCCAAGAGTCTGGCGCGCACCCCCGCCTTCTTTGTGTCCTCCACTCTATTAAGTTTCGCGTTTCTGCAATCAGGTGTAGTCCGCTCCGATTGGGGACATGTCGCCTTCGCCCTCTATCCATCGTTCCTGCTGGCCGGTCTGGTTTTGATGGGATCTGAGGAGCACGAGGCGGGTATTCGCGGTGTGTTGCCCCTCTTTATTGCGCTCGGCATTACCGCCGCGGCCAGCGGTACGGCAGCCGTGTACGTTCCGCAGATGCTGGTTGCGAACGCGCGGACTGCACTGCAGCGGTCAATTCACAAGCCCAGCAACGCGTGTTCCCCTGGAACCTTTGCCTATCAGGGAGCTTGCTTGTGGCAGCCGGACTTCGACCGTATCAGTCACGTGGCTGGGTACCTGGAAGCGCATACATCGCCCTCCCAGTTCATCGCTATCTTTCCCTTTGAGAACTTGTACGCCGACATGGCCGGCCGGCCGGTGGCAGGCGGGGTCCTGCAGGCCTATGCCGCCGCGGCGCCGCTCCTCATGGAGCGCCATATCCGCGGCCTGGAGAAGCAGGATCCGCCCGTCGCCGTATTTTCAGCCGACGAGGTTGCGACCTACGGTATCGATGGCGTGCCGAATTTCACGCGCAGCCCTGAGCTGTGGTTGTACCTGCAGGCTCGCTATACGACCGAGACTGAGGCGTGGCCGGGCGTATATATCTTGCACCGCGACCGCGATCGGCAACAACGCTGGCAGATGTCTTTCGGCAACCTGCCGCTGACTAGGAATCCGCAGCCCCTGACGTGGTCTCAGGGCGTGGAATGGACCATCGCGGAAAACCTGCAATGGCCGTCCTCAGCCGATTTCCTCCGGGTTCGACTGCGAGTGAGCTATCCCGTATCATGGCACTTCCTGAAACCCCGGCCGGTGATTGTGCGACTCCATTATTCGGATGGCAGCGATAAAGCCGTTCTGACCGTGTTACCGCCCGATCGCGAGACGAGCCTCTGGATATTCCCCAGGCAAGAGCGGCAGTTAGCGTATTACTTCTTACCGAATCCTGGCGCATGGCGCTGGGAAAAATGGGCCAAGGCGCCGGTGAGTTTGGCAATCGGATTCAAGCGGTTTGATTGGGCTTCGGTTCGGCCGAAGCGTGCGGAGATTCTTAGCCTGCAGGCCGCGACGGTCTCGCTGCGTGGAAGCTTGGATAACGCAGCCCAGATGCCTGGTGAGGGCCTCCGATCCAAATGAACGAATTTCTAAACGTCGCCATCGTTGGTGGTTGCGGTCGGGTGGGGCTGCCGCTCGGGCTGGTGCTGGCCACGCGCGGCTGTCAGGTCTCGCTCCTCGACATTGACGCCCGCCGCGTGGAACAGGTCAATGCGGGGCAGATGCCGTTCACAGAAACTGGCGCTCCCGCCCTGCTGCAACAAGTGGTGGGCAAGTCGCTCCGCGCGACCTCGGACGCACGCTGCCTGGCAGCCGCTGACGCCGTCGTCACCGTCGTCGGCACCCCCGTCGATCGCCATCTGAACCCCGAAATCCACGATCTCTATCGAAGTGTTGACAGCGCGCTGCAAGACATGCGCGATGGCGCCCTGCTGGTCTTGCGCAGCACGGTATATCCCGGTGTGACCAAGCTGGTCTACGACCGGGTGCGCGACCTGGGCCGCAATATCCATGTTGCTTTTTGTCCTGAGCGAATCACCGAAGGCAAGGCGATCGAGGAATTGGTCACTCTGCCCCAGATTGTGGCGGCGTTCGAGCCGGAGGCCCAGGCGAGGGTGCGCGATCTGTTTGCGCGTATCACTCCCACGGTCATTGAGCTGCAACCCCTCGAGGCTGAACTGGCCAAGCTTTTCACCAATTCGTGGCGCTATCTGAATTTCGCCGTGTCCAACCAGTTTTACGTGCTCGCACAAACCTACGGCCTCGATTTCAATCGCATTCACGATGCGGTCACCCGCGATTACCCGCGCATGCGCGCGTTCGCGCGCGCCGGGTTCGCGGCGGGGCCGTGCCTGCTGAAAGACACCCTGCAGCTGGCGGCATTTTCCGGCAACAATTTCTTTATGGGTCACGCCGCCATGCTGGTGAACGAAGGTCTGCCCAACTTCATCGTCAATCAGTTGCGCGGGGCAGGATTGGGCGGCAAGACCGTCGCTATCCTGGGGATGGCCTTCAAGGCTGAATCTGACGACCCGCGCGAGAGTCTTTCGTACAAGCTCAAGAAATTGCTGGAACTCGAGGCCGGCGAGGTGCTGTGCACCGACCCCTACGTTCCAGATCCGACGCTGGTTTCGGTGGAGCGCGCCCTGGCCGGCGCCGACATTGTCATCCTGGGAGCGCCGCACGCGGTGTATGCCGGACTGGAGTTTCCCCCGGGGAAGCAAGTGGTGGATATTTGGGGCTTCTGGCGGCATGCTGCCGGAGGGTGCGGCACGATGGCGCAGTCACATGCTTAGCCGGCACGGTGGCCTATGAAAATTCTTGTTTCCGGCGCCGCCGGATTTATCTGCGGATACCTGGTTCCCGAGCTGCTCGATGCGGGCCACTCGGTGCTTGGCCTCGACAATTTGAGCAAGTACGGCCGCACGCAGAAATCCTACGACTCGCACCCGCGGTACACGCTGATCGAAGGCGATGCCAAAAATGCTGAGCTGATGAAGGAACTGCTTGCCGACTGCGATCACTTCGTCGCTGCCGCCGCCATGATCGGCGGGATCAGCTACTTTCACGAGTTTGCCTACGATTTGCTCGCGGAAAATGAACGCATCACCGCGGTCGCCTTCGACGCTGCTATCCAGGCCTTCCGTCGCGGTCGCCTGCAGAAGATCACCGTGCTTTCCTCCAGCATGGTGTTCGAGAGTACGACGGAGTTTCCCACGCCGGAAGGCGCGGAACGCCGCTCCCCTCCGCCCCGTTCGACCTATGGCTTTCAGAAGCTCGCAACCGAGTACTTTGCCCAGGGCGCCTATCAGCAGTATGGCTTGCCCTACACCATTGCCCGTCCTTTTAACTGTGTTGGAATCGGTGAAAAGCGCGCTCTGCGCGAGAGCGCGGTGTTCAGCGGAAACGTCAAATTGGCCATGTCGCACGTGGTCCCTGACCTGGTGCAGAAAGTCATACGAGATCAGGATCCCTTGCACATTCTGGGTTCGGGTGAGCAGGTCCGGCATTACACCTACGGCGGGGACCTGGCCCATGGAATACGCCTCTGCCTGGAGCACCCGGCAGCGCTCAATCAGGACTTTAACCTTTCCACCGCAACTGCAACCACAGTCGTTGAATTAGCGGAGCTCATCTGGCACAAGGTGCACGGTACAGCCAAGCCCTTCCGCTATGTGAGCGACCCCCCGTACGAGCACGATGTGCAGATGCGCTCGCCCGACGTGCGCAAGGCGGCCGAGTTGCTGGGCTTTCGCGCGACCACCAGCCTGAGCGAGATCCTCGATGAGGTGATTCCCTGGATCGAAACCCAGGTGGCCGCCGGCCAGATTTGAGTGCCCATGAGCGAGTGCCTGGAAAGTATCTACAGCAAGCGCTTCGCGGGCTCGGAGGCGGCGCGCGACCAGGTCTGGCGTGTGCTCACGGGCGATTTCTTTCAGCGCTGGGTGAAGGAGGATGCCGCAGTCCTCGATCTGGGCGCGGGTTATTGCGAGTTCATCAACAATATCCGCGCTGCCCGTAAATGCGCCCTGGATTTGAATCCCTCCACCGCGACGAAGGCAGCACCCGGCATCATCGTGCTGGCGCAAGACGTTGGCCAGCCCTGGACCCTGCCCAGTGGTTCGCAGGATGTGATTTTCACCAGCAACTTCTTCGAGCATCTGCCCTCCAAGCAGGTTTTGCAGCACTGCCTCGGCGAAGCATGGCGAGTGCTGCGGCCAGGGGGGCATCTGCTGGCTCTGGGGCCCAACATTCGCTTCTGCGCCGATGTGTACTGGGATTTCTTTGATCATTATCTGCCGCTCAGCGATCGCTCTCTGGCCGAGGCGCTGGAGCTCAGCGGGTTTCGAATGGAACGCGTGGTGCCCAGGTTTCTTCCCTTTACTATGCACGGAAAACGGCCGCCTTCGCCGTTCCTGGTGCGGGCCTATCTGAAGCTTCCTGTCGCCTGGAAATTTTTGGGAAAACAGTTCTTCCTGGTGGCCCGGAAGTCGTGATGGCCGAGCCTCTGACAGTCGTAATTCCGGTTTACAACGAGGGCGCGAACTTTGCCGCGCTCTGGGATGCGTTGTCCAGCCAGGTGCGGTCCCCCTTTGTGGCCCTCGTCGTGTTCGACTTTGACGAGGACGATACCGTGCCGGTGGTGCGCGACCTCATCGCCCGCGGCGAAACCCGCCTGCAGCTCCTCAAGAACAGCGTCGCCCGGGGCGTGGTGGGAGCCATCCAGACCGGGTTCAATCACCTGGAGAAGGGGCCGGTCCTGGTCGTGATGGGCGATCTTTCCGACGACCTGCGCCAGGTGGACCGGATGCTCACGCTTTATCAGCAGGGCTTTGATGTCGTGGTGGGCAGCCGCTACATGCGAGGCGGGGGTATCGTGGGCGGGCCTTGGCTCAAGCAGTTGCTCTCGCGGCTCGCCGGCCTGAGCCTGCATTATCTGCGCGGCTTGCCTACCCACGATGCCACCAACGCATTCAAGATTTACGATCGCGAGATGCTCCGCGCCCTCACCATCGAAAGCCGGCATGGCTTTGAACTGAATCTGGAGATCACGGTGAAGGCCTTTCTCCAGGGATACGCAATTGCCGAGGTGCCCTCCCTGTGGCGCGATCGCACCGCGGGGAAGTCCCGCTTTCAGGTGTGGGCGTGGCTGCCCCATTATCTGCGCTGGTATCTGTACGCGTTCCGACCCGGTGCAAAAATTTCCGTTCAGAGACGCCCCCGGGCCGGCGATCTTCCCGCCGTCCGTTAGCAAGTCCAGCCCCCCACGCTCAGCACAACTGCTTCTCCTTCTCCCGCCCGTGTCGGTGCCGCTCTCGTTATGGCGAAAAGCTTGCCAACTCTTTACCTGCATCTCTGCATCTAACGAAGGAATTTACTCGAGCGAGGCAAGCCCAAGGTACAGGTGGTAACGCTGTACGCATTTCCGGTCAGGGGCGCGGGATGCTTGTGGTAGTGTTGTCGGAGCTAAAACTCCGCTCGTTCCATACTTCGGTTGAAACCGTGCCGCTGTCGCCGTGCAGCAGCGCCAAGCAATTTTGAGCAGATTCCAGGGATCGCGGCACACGCGCCCTCACGAGCAGCCCGCTGGCCGCGTAGTGCGCATCGTCGTCGGGAAGGGAGCCCTCCATGCGAATTGTCAGCCTGCGATTGATCCTGTCGCTGCTGATGGGCATTGCTGTGGTCTCCCTGGTGTTCTCCTATAACCAGGTTGTCCATCAGCGCCATACCTTGCAGCTTAACCTGGAGGAGCGCGCCCGCCTGGAGGCCGAGAGCCTGGAAGGAAAGATCGCGCCCGTGGTGCAGCGGGGCCGCGCCCAGGAACTGCAACGGATCGCCGAGCGTTTTCGCGCTCACGAGCGGATCGCCGGTTTGGCCATTTACGACGCGGCGGGCAAGCCATTGGCGGCCACCGCCGGGGTGGCTGAGCACCTCGGCCGGCCTTCGCTCACGGTGCTGCAGGCGCTGAGCGGAAAGCATGCCGCGGCGGCCTATTCCACCGTGGACGGCGTCCCGGTCCACATCTACGCCTTGCCGTTTGAGGGCCGGGAAGATGCAGTCGGTGCCCTGGCTGTCGTCCATGATGTTTCCTATATCGCCGCTTCCGAAGCGCGCGTCTGGCGCGACACCTTGCTGCGCGTGCTGATTTTGGGCGGCGTAATCTCGCTCATCACAATCCTGATTGTTCGCTGGAGCCTGGAAGGGCCCATCGCGCGCGCGGCTTATTGGATTCGCGGGCTGCGCACCGGCCGGGTGTCCTCGCGCCGCGACCTGCCCACCTGGGACGTTTTCCAGCCTTTAGCCGCAGAACTGGCCAACCTGGCGCAGAGTTTTGAGGCCGCGCGCAGCGCCGCTGAAACCGAGGCGCGCCTGCGCGAGATGGCCGACTCTTCCTGGACCGCCGAGCGGCTCGCCGTCCACGTGCAAAGCAAGTTGCAGGGCAGCCGGCTCTTCGTCGTCTCCAACCGCGAGCCCTACATAGATACTCGCCACGGCAAGGGCATTCGCACCGTCGTCCCGCCCAGCGGGCTGGTAACCGCCCTGGAGCCCATTCTCTGCGCCTGCAATGGCACCTGGGTAGCCCACGGCAGCGGCGATGCCGATCGCGAAACCGTGGACAGCCGCGATCACGTCCAGGTCCCATACGAGAATCCCCGTTATACCTTGCGGCGGCTTTGGCTCTCCAAGCAGGAGGAGGAAGGCTATTATTTCGGCTTTGCCAACGAAGGTTTGTGGCCGCTGTGCCACATCGCCCATACCCGTCCGCTGTTCCGCGCCAGCGACTGGGAAGCCTATCGCGCCGTAAACCAGAAATTTGCCGACGCCCTGCTGGAGGAGATGGAAGGCACGGAGCAGCCTATCCTGCTGGCCCAGGATTATCATTTTGCGCTGCTGCCCCGCATGATCAAAACCAGGCGTCCTGACGCCCGCATCGCCATCTTCTGGCACATTCCCTGGCCCAACGCCGAGGCGTTCGGGATCTGCCCGTGGCAACGGGAGTTGTTGGACGGGCTGCTGGGCGCCGATCTCATCGGCTTTCATATTCAGTCGCATTGCAATAACTTCATGGAGTCGGTGGACCGCAGCCTGGAATCACGCGTCGATTGGGAACATTTTTCTATCAAGCGCGGCCACCACCGCACCGCCATCCGTCCGTTTCCTATCAGCGTGGATCTGCCGGAGCCTTCCGAAGATCCGGCGGACGAGTCCATTTACCTGGACCGTGCGAACCTTCTGCGCGAGCTGGGCGTAGAGGCTTTGCTGGTGGGCGTGGGCGTGGATCGCGTGGACTACACCAAGGGCATACCGGAGCGCTTCCACGCTATCGAGCGCTTGCTCGAGCGCTACCCCGTTTATCGCGGCCAGTTTACCTTCGTGCAGATTGGCGCTCCTAGCCGCACCCACATCAAGCGCTACCACGACCTGTTGGCGGAAGTGGAGGCGGAAGCCGAGCGCATCAACTGGCGCTTCCAGTCGGGCAATTGGAAGCCCATCGTCTTCCGCAAGGGCCAGCACAGTCACCGCGAGATCCAACGGTTTTATCGCATCGCCGACTTGTGTCTGGTCACTTCGCTGCACGATGGCATGAACCTGGTCGCCAAGGAATTCGTCGCGGCCCGTCCCGATGAAGGCGGCATGCTCGTGCTCAGCCGCTTCACCGGCGCGGCGCGGGAGTTGCGGGACGCTATCCTGGTCAACCCCTACGACGTGGAGCAGACGGCAGAGGGCATCCGCCTGGCCCTGGAGATGGAGCCGGAGGCGCGGCAGGCCAGGATGCGCCGCATGCGCCAGACGGTGCGCGATCACAATGTATACCGCTGGGCGGGCAATCTGATTGCTCAGCTATGCGAAATTCGCGTCAAGGGAGAGCCGGCATCCACCGGCACCGCGGCGCCCGGCGCTGCCGCCGGAGTCTCGGCGGCATAAAATGAGACGGCGGGCAATTTCCATCACATGATTCCCGGGGAAAATGCAACTTCACCACGGGTTCCCGCTTCTACACTCTGCTAAGAGCCAAACGAGAAACTGAATATGGCCACAGTCGAAACTGCAATCCACAACGGCCCGGTCGCGGCCTTGCGGCCCTTCTACTTCAACTCTTCCGCCCACCTGCTGCGCATCGGTCGCGAGCAGGCCAATAATTTGGGCGAGTTCCTCGAGGGGATTCGCTCCTGCCCGGAAGATTCCATCTTTCAACACACGTTCCGCACGCTGCAGGAACACCACTTTATTCGCGAAGGCTTCTCCAACGACTTTGCCGAATGGACCCTTACCGCCTGCAACGAAGTGGAGCTGGCGGAACGGCTGGCCAGCATCGACGTGCGCCAGTTCACTTCGCTGCAGTCCCTCCGCAATCACATTGCTGGCATCGTGGAAGATTATGTGCGTCGCAACCCGCGTGCGGCCGCTCGGTCCTCCATCAAGACCTTTTACTTTTGCTCCAGCGACATCATCGTGCTGCCCACACCTTTTGTGGCCCACGATCGCGATGAGTTTCTGGATGGCTTGACCAAGGTCAGCGTGCACTGCATTCATCATCACTTCATCGAGGCGCGCCTCCGGCTCAAGCTTCGCTCCAACGATTTTTCCGTGTGGCTGGAAGAGGACTTGAAGCTGGCGCAAGCCGCCCGGCGCCTGGAGCGTATTGATATTTACACCGGAACTTTGGAAGACGTGCGGCGTCAGATGCTCCGTATCGTCTCCACTGCATCAGCCTAGGAGCAGGTAGGTTAACAATGCCGGAAACTCGCCCGTCTTTATCGCAGAATGCGTCACCGGCCGAAGTGGAGGCCGGCCGGGGGAACGGCTCGCCGGCCGCCCACCCCATCGCGCCCACTTCTGCGGCCCCGGGCGCCCCAGTGCGGGAGTGCCGCCGCCATCCCCGGATCCCCTCCTCGCCGCCCGTGCCCCCGCCGCCGCCGCGGCTGGAGGATTACGAGCCCATCATCGGCGCTCCGGAGCTGGAGGAAATCCGCTACCTCGCGCGTCCCCTATGCGGTAAGACCGTCAAGATGGTGAACTCCACCGCCGTGGGCGGCGGCGTGGCCGAGATTCTCAATCGGCTGATTCCCTTGATGGGCGAACTGGAAGTGAACACGCGCTGGGACGTTATCACCGGCGGCAACGATTTCTTCGAGGTCACGAAGGCGTTCCATAACGCGCTGCACGGCGCCGAATACCATTTCACCCAGCAGGCGAAGGATATCTTCCTGCTGGCTAATGAGCAGAACCGTGCCCGCATGACCTTCGACGAGGACGTGGTTGTCATCCACGATCCGCAGCCCGCCAACCTCATCACTGCGCGCAAGGACCGCTCCAATAAATGGGTGTGGCGTTGCCACATCGATCTTTCCAATCCCCATCCCGACGTATGGGGCTTCCTGCGTCCCATGGTGGACCAGTACGACGCCAGCATTTTCTCGTCTCCCGCCTTCTCGCGGCAGCTTTCCATTCCACAGTACCTGTTTTATCCCTGCATCGATCCGCTTTCGGAGAAGAACCGGCCGCTCGACGATGCCACCGTGCAGCGCGTCTGCGACGACATGAACGTGGACCGCTCCCGGCCCATCGTGACCCAGATTTCCCGCTTCGACCGGCTCAAAGACCCGGTGGGCGCCATTCAGGCGTTCAAGCTAGCGAAGAACT
>JAMXLI010000150.1 GCA_024281115.1 Terriglobales bacterium
GCATGCCCTTTATTCCGTGACCGCGCGCACCGTGCCCGAAATCACCGTGCGCAGCCCCTGCGGGGTTTGCACCTGGAGAAAGCCGCGCGAATCCAGGCCGCGCGTAATGCCCTGGCAGCCGTCTTCCTCGACCCGTACGCGGCAACCGCGCGCGCCAGACGAGTGCTGTTCGAATCTCTGCAGGAGCGCAGCGCAATCGCCGCCCCTGGAGAGCGCGCGATACTCGCGATCGAGCGATTTTAGCAAAGCTGCCGCGAGTTCAACCCGCGACCATTCGCGCCCGGACTCCAGCCGCAACGAGGTCGCGGTGTCGCGCAAGTCAGCGGGAAAACTTTTATGGTTGACGTTGATCCCGATCCCGACCACCACGTGGCGTACACGCGTGGCCTCGGCCGCCAATTCCGTCAGGATGCCGACAAACTTCCGGCCATTGGCCAGCGCGTCGTTGGGCCAGCGCAAGTCAATGTTTACCGGCCGGGCGGGCGGATGCGCGGCCAGCAGGCTTTCGACCGCAGAACGAACGGCCAGGCCCGCCGCCAGGGAAAGCACCAGCACGTCCGCCGGGGCCAAGCTCGGGCGCAGCACCACCGAGCAGTAAATGCCTGCGGAACGGGCGGAGTGCCAGGTGTGATCGCCGCGTCCGCGTCCCGCGGTCTGTTCTTCCGCGATGAACACAGCGCCTTCGGCTTCGCCCGCGTTCGCCGCCTGCATGGCGGCGACGTTGGTGGATCCGATCTTGAAGAAGTGGCGGATGCGCTCCGCGAAGAGGGTGCCGCGCAACAGCGGCGCCAACGTTTCCGGCAGCAGCAGGTCGGGAACTTTTTCCATACGGTAGCCGCTGGCCGGGTGCCCCGCTATCTGCACGCCCAGGGCACGCAACTGCTGCACCAGCCGCCAGACTTGCGCGCGGCTGGTACCGATTTCCGCCGCGATCTTGGTCCCGCTCAGTACAACCGTGGCGTGGCTGGATAGCACGCGGATGACGCGGCCCAGGCGCGCATCGGTAATGCCCTCTTGCGCCCCGCCTGCACCGCGCCCCAGCTTGGGGCGGAATGTCGGGTTTCTGCCGATGGGCAATTATAGTGAGGGGAAAGAGCAGGAGGCGCAGAAAACCATCAATCCGGCGTCACCCGCAGGCTCATGTCCGCGGCCGCCGCGGAATGCGTGAGCGCGCCCACCGAGATAAAGTCCACCCCGGCTTCGGCATATTGGCGGACGTTGGCCAGCGTAATGCCGCCGGAGCACTCCAGTTGCAGATGGCGTGTGTGCCGGGCCACGCGCTCCACCGCCGTGCGCACGTCGTCCACGCTCATATTGTCGAGCAGAATGGCCTCGGCCTGGTGCTCCAACGCCTGCTCCAGTTCGGCCAAGGAGCGTACTTCGATCTCGATGGGCTGCTCGCCGCGCCGGTTGCGGTGAGCGCGTTCCAGCGCGGGCGCGATTCCGCCCGCCAGCGCCACGTGGTTGTGCTTGATGAGAACGCCGTCGGAGAGGTCCAGGCGATGATTGAGGCCCCCGCCGCAGCGCACCGCGTATTTATCCAGCATGCGCATGCCGGGAACCGTTTTGCGCGTGTCCAGGATGCGTGCCCCGGTGCCGGCCACCGCGTCCACGAACTGGCGGGTCAGGGTGGCGATGCCGCTCAGCCGTTGCACGAAATTCAAAATCACGCGCTCGCAGGAGAGCACCACGCGCGCATTGTGCCGAATCACCGCCGCTTGCTGGCCCCGGTGCAGGCGCACGCCGTCAAAAATTTCCGGGTGGCTGATGATTTCGGGGTGCGACACCACGGTTCCGTCGAGCCGGGCAAAGGCGTCGAGAATGCGCCCGATCACGCCCAATCCCGCCAGGATGCAATCCTGCTTGGCCACGATGGTGGCCGCCGCCCGCTGCTGCGGATCAATACAGGCATAGGTGGTCGCGTCGCGTGTTGCCCGGTCTTCGAGCAGCGCGTTTTCGATCACCGCATTGATGCGCCGGCTGTTCCAGTCCACGGTCGGTGAGTAATTCTACAGAGTCCGCGTGCCTATGGCCCCAGTTCGCCCAGGGCGCCGCGGGTTTTGTCGAGCAGCAGCCCTAGTTCCACTTCTTTCTTGCGCAATCCCTCCACTACGTGCGCCGGGGCCTTGTCGAGGAAGCCCTGATTGCCCAGCTGGCGCCGGGTGTTGCCAATTTCGCGCTCCAGTCGCTCCAGTTCCTTGCGCAGGCGCTCGCGCTCGGCGCCGGTATCCACCTTCTTTTCGTAGATGACCCGCACTTCAAAGCGGGCGGTGGTCCGTGCCCCGGGAAGCCTGGCCAGGGAAGTTTCCACGAAGCGCAGTTCGCTGACGTTCGCCAGCCGCTCGACGGCCCCGCGATTCCGCTGCACCAGTTCGCGCACCGCGTCCGGGGCATGGACTTCGATGGTTAGCGGCTGGCGGACCGGCTCCACCTTCAACTCGGCGCGCAGGTTGCGCACGCTCACGATCAGGTCCTGCAGCACCGCCATATCCATTTCCGCCGTCAAATCCACCTGCTGCGTGGAAGATTGGGGAAACGCCGCCAGCGCGATCGAGGGCCGCGGCGGCTTGCCATCGTAGATGGCGTGCCAGATCTCCTCGGTGATGAACGGCATAAAGGGATGAAGCAGCCGCAGTGCCGCCTCGAACAGGCTGACCACGTTGCTGAAGGCCGCGCGGGTCGCGTCGCCGCCAGCGTTTCCTTCCACGGCGAGCCGCGGCTTCATGAGCTCGATGTACCAGTCGCAAAACTCCGTCCAGAAGAAATCGTAGATGCGGTTTGCCGCCTCGTGGAAGCGGTAGCTCTCGAGTGCGCGATTCACTTCCTCGGCCACGCGGTTGAAGCGCGACAAGATCCAGGTGTCTTCCAGCGTGACAGCATGGAACGCCCCCACCCCGGTCCGGCTCTCGCCAGGCTCGAACTCGGCCAGCGACCAGGCGCCTGCCTGGGCCGCGCGATCCACGCTCAGAAACACCCAGCGCGCGGCATTCCAGATCTTGTTGGCGAACTTCTGGTAGCCTTCGGTGCGTTTCTCGTTGAATGCGATGTCGGTCCCGGGCGAAGCCATGGCCGCCAGCGTGAAGCGGGTCGCATCTGTCCCGTACTTATCAATGACCTCGAGCGGATCGAGCACGTTGCCCTTGGTTTTCGACATCTTCTGGCGCTCGGCGTCGCGCACCAGGGCGTGAATGTAGACTTCGCGGAACGGCACGCTGTCGTCCCGGCGCTCCGCCCACCCGCTCAAGCGCTTGATCTCCGCGTCCTGCTGGTGTCCGGCCATGAAGTGGCAGCCGAACATGATCATGCGCGCCACCCAGAAGAACAGGATCTCGTAGGCGGTAATCAGCAGCGACGTGGGATAAAACACCGCCTGGTCCCGGGTCTTCTCCGGCCAGCCCAGCGTGGTGAAGGGCAGCAGGCCGGAGGAAAACCAGGTGTCGAGCACGTCGCTGTCCTGCTGCGGAGCGGCCCTGCCGCATTGGGAACACTGCGCCGGCGCCTCTCGCGCTACTGTGATCTCGCCGCAATTGCCGCAGTGCCACGCCGGGATGCGATGCCCCCACCACAACTGGCGCGAGATGCACCAGTCGTGAATGTTTTCCATCCAGTGCAGGTAGATGCGGGTGTAGTTCTCCGGGGTGAAGCGCACCTCGCCCGCTTCCACGGCCGCGATGGCCTGGCGCGCCAGCGGCTGGATTTTCACGAACCACTGCGTGGAGAGCCGTGGCTCGACCACGGTGCCGCTGCGGTCGCACGTGCCGATGGGCACCACGTAGTCTTTTTCGCCCACCAGGAAGCCTTGCGCGCGCAGGTCGGCCAACACCCGCTCCCGCGCCTGGAAGCGGTCGAGCCCGGCATAAGCGCCTGCGTTCTGGTTCATGACGCCGTGCTCGTCCATGACCTCGATCTGCGCCAAGTTATTCCGCAATCCCGCCTGGAAGTCGTTGGCATCGTGCGCCGGCGTCACCTTCACCACCCCGGTGCCGAACTCGGGCCGGGCAATCTCGTCCGCGATCACCGGGATTTCGCGATTCATGAGGGGCAGACGAACCTTTTTCCCGTGCAGGTGGGTATAACGCTCGTCGGCCGGGTTGACCGCCACCGCAGTATCGCCCAGCATCGTTTCCGGACGGGTGGTGGCCACGACGATGAACTCGTCACTTCCCACCACGGGGTAGCGGATCTCGTAGAGCTTGCCCGGTACCTCCTCGTGGACCACTTCCAGGTCGGAGATGGCCGTACCGCATTCCGGGCACCAGTTGACGATGTACTTGCCCCGGTAGATGAGGCCTTCTTCGTAGAGCCGGACGAACACCTCGCGCACCGCGCGCGACAAATTCTCGTCCATGGTGAAATACTCGCGCTCCCAATCCACGGAAACGCCCAGGCGCTTCATCTGCTCGAGAATGGCGCCGCCGTAATGCCGCTTCCACTCCCAGACGCGCTCGACGAAGGCGTCGCGGCCCAGGTCGCGCCGGCTCTTGCCTTCGCGCGCCAGCTGGCGTTCCACCATCATCTGGGTGGCGATGCCGGCATGGTCGGTTCCGGGCAGCCAGAGCGTGAGGAAGCCGCGCATGCGGTGCCAGCGCACGATGATGTCCATCTGGGTCTGGTTGAGCATGTGGCCCATATGCAGCCGTCCGGTGACGTTGGGCGGGGGCAGCAGCAGGGTGAAGACGGGCCTTGGTGCCTCGCCGGGCGTCGGCGTGGGCGTGGCAAACAGCTTTTCGCGGATCCAGTATTCCGCCCAGCGCGCCTCGATGGCGCCGGGATGGTACGCTTTGGGCAACTCGTGGGGCATGGAAGGTTTGCACACCCCGGCAGCCTCGTCCGCCGGGAAGAGCGCCACTGGAAGGTGAAGCTTGATATTACAAGTGGAGCAAAAAATCGGTCAAACTGGAGGGGGTTGGTGTATGGCGACGGCGAAGTGACCCCCTTCCCCAAGGCGCCCAAGCGCGCTGTCGTGCGCCTGGGCGCAAAAAAAAATACTCCCTCTTTCCTGTGGCAGCGGAGCTCGCCCGAGGCTTCGACGCGAGGGTGTGTGGCTAGCGAGGGCAGAGGACGAATGCGGTGTTATTAGTGGGGAGCGGCAGGCGCATTCGTGGCGGTGGGTCCGGGCAGAGGCTCGCGTTGCACGAGCATGATCTGCTTAACCAGATTGCGGTCCAGGCTCTGCAGATTGCCTCCGACTTTCACCACGATCGTGTTGGCGTCCATCGACTCCACGTCGCCGCTGACAACGCTGCCGTCGCGCATCTGAACGGTATCGAAGCTGGCGCCACCCAACTCGAAAGTGACGGAGCCCCCCGACAGCTGGTCTGGAGCTATGACCAGCGGAAACGACCCGGTCTTGTAGCCTTGTTTGGCAAACTGCAAAGCGTGCTTCCCGACCGCCACCTTGACTGCAACCGGAGTAGTGCCCGCGTCCACTCCGTCTACGGTCACCGTCGCATTGTCGGGAACGGAGTAGACCGTGATGGTTACTTGTTTTGGGGGCGCCAGTGGCTGTAACTCGGGAGGCAACATCGTGGCCGTGAGCGAGACCGTGCTGGGGACCCCGAGCGCGTTGGCGGTGACGCGGACTTTCACAATTTCGCCTGGCGCGACGTTGGCGACTGAAAGATAGCCATCGCTGACGCGGACCTGTTTCTTATCGAATAACTGCAACGTAAAACTGGCATGCGAAATACGTTTGCTCGAGACGTTATGAACAGTCGTGTCGAGCGCGTACATGTTCTCGCCGGCGTAGTTGCCTAAATGTTGGATCTTAGTGATTGTGAACAGCAGAACCGGGTGTTCGGCGTTCGGCCACGGCAGTTCCTGCACCGGCTTTTCCCTGCCTGTCGCCCCCATGGGCAAAGAAGCGACCGCAAGCGCGAGGACTGCACCCCATCGCATGCACGCTATTTAACACGGATGGCCAGAGACAAGGAGTGACTATTCGTGAGCGTGCCGCCGGGTCACCAACTGCCAGCGTCAGTCGGACTACCTCAGGAGACTGCAATTGAGGTCCGCCTGAGCGTTGCATCCTACGTCAATTTCAAGTCAGGTCAACCAGAAACGGAAAATGAAAACAAGTGCTGTGACGAGCAGCGACCATTTCCACCAAACCCGTTTTGGCCGCTGCGAGGTGTTCGCAAGATGAGGAACTGGTGATACTCCGGGCGTGGTCATTCAACGTCCTCACCTAAGTCTATCTTAACGACATTTACAGAACCTTGGGTGTTATTACGGAAAATGTATGGGGGGGGGAATTCTCGACTCTGGTGAGCTAGGCTCAGCGGCCTATTGCGGGATAGTGGTGACCGCGGAGCTGCTGTTTGGCAGGGGACGAAAGGACTATCAAGTCGTAAGGCCAACTCGGCGCATTAATTCGAGGAATCTTGGATCGGAGCGGAGATTGTCAAATTCCGGGGATTCCTTTAAAAGCTCCATATTGGGGGAGCGCTGCCGATAAGCCTTTTCCAACCACAGAATCGCCTGATCTTTATCTCCCAGAAGCGAATAAAGCGACGCAACATCGACGCCATCGTCCCGCTGCTTAGATTTTTCGAGCAGGCGACGACAGAGGCTTTGGATTCCGCCCTGTTTAAAGGCCTTGCGGATACTGGCAATCTCCGCGGGCGGCGTCCCCGATAAGCTGGCTACTTTTTCATACTCCTCAACTGCTTGCTCGTTTTTGCCCATTGCCAGGTAAATTCCCCCCAGGTTGCCATGGGCGTGCCTGAAATTAGGGTCAAGCTCCAGTGCCTGCCGGCACTTCTGAACCGCTTCCGCGTAGCGTCGCGCGACCCCCAAGTCCAGGCAAAATGTCGTTCGGATGAACGGCGACAACGGGTCAAGTTCCTGGGATCTTTGCGCCTCGGCGATCGCCTGCTCGAAGCGACCCTGAAACACAAGAAAGAGCGCATAATCCTGATGGCCGGCGGCGAAGTTCGGATTGAGTTCGAGAGCGCGGCTGTACTCTTTTTCCGCAGCCGCCCAATCCCAATCCCAGAACTCATGGATTCCACCTAAGGAGTTATGTGCCTCAGCCGAGAAAGGGTCAAGCTCGATGGCCTTCTTGGCATTGAATGTGGCATCTTCGCGAACCTTCTCCGCTGGCGTTCCCGTGAAAATTTCTCCCAGCAGCGCGTCCGACAGGCCGGAGTAAGCCGCGGCGTACTTCGAATCCTGGGCGATAGCCTGGTTGAAATATCCAATGGCGCGTACGAAATCCGGCGCGTTTCGCTTGTTCGAGAAGTAGCGTCCTTTGAGGTACGCTTCGTAGGCTCCGGGGTCCACTGCTCTCACAGCCGACCAGCGCTGCTTCTGTGTAGGAGTCAGGTCCGACTGGATTTCGCGTACTATGTCGCGCGCCGCCTGGCTTTCCAGAACCAGTGCATCTTGGAAGTCCCGGTCATACTCTTGTGCCCACAGGTGGCGGTCGGTTGCCGCTCGAATAAGCTGCACCCGAATGCGCACCCGGCTTCCCGAGCGTTGAACCGTTCCTTCCACTATGGCATCCACCCCCAATTCTCGTGCTATCTGCGAGATGGGTTCGCTGATTTTCTTGTAGCGCATGACCGAAGTTCTCGAGACCACACGCATCGTGCCCATTTCGGCTAACGTGGTGATCAGTTCATCGGTCATGCCTTCGGCGAAATACTCCTGTTCCGGATCGCCTGACAGGTTCTCTAAGGGCAACACAGCGATGGAGCGGATGGGACTGGTTCTGGTGCGCAGCCACTCGCGAGCGCCAGCAATGTCGAATGTGAGCACGATTACAAGCAGAAGGGCGCCCCCCAGTAAGCCAGCCAGCAGGCTTGACATCCACCTGGAAAGCGAATGGGGGCCAAGTCTATCTCCCTTTGTCGGTTCGGCGTGGTCTAAGGGCGGCGGCACCGATGCTATGAACCGGTATCCGCGCTTGGCTACCGTCTCAATAAAGCGGGGATTTTCGGCCGAGTCCCCCAGCACATCGCGCAAACGGGCCATCGCGCTATAGAGCCCCTGATTGAACTCGACAAATGTGTTTGCAGGCCACACCCGCCTACGGAGTTCATCGCGCGAAACAATTTGTCCGGGATGCTCGAGAAGAACCTGCAGGACGGTTAGAGGCTGTTCCTGGAGTTTGACCTTTAATCCATGTTTCCGCAGTTCAGCGTTCTGCAAGTCGAGCTCAAAAACTCCAAACCGCACGATTTTCGAGCTGGAGGCTGACGGTGGCATTCTCGCATTGAGACCGGAGGAGTTTAACATCGGCTTCCAGGGCCTTTGAAGCCGCCGCCAGCTGGCCTTGCATGCTATTGCTCCCACAGTACTTGACGCGTCAGAAGCGCGTTAGTTGACTGCCAGACTCTCTGCCCTTAGTTTCCCGCGCCAGAAGCTTGGATTGTGTAAGCCGTCCCTGCGCTAAGGAGGACCAATGATAAAAATGAGGCTAGTTTGTGCTATCTGCCTTACGCTACTTGGAGTTACAGCGACTACTCAGGCGGCGGTCCACCGCCGGTTCACCCTTATCCTCGACTTCAGCACCTGTGTCGTAGATCCGACAAATCCGAACATAGTCACCTGTCAGGAGAAAGATGGGACCGGGAAGCCGGTCGGCAATATCCAGGTTACATTCCAAAGTCTTATCGCCGGCGATGGAACATGCGCAACCAATCCTCTTTGCAATGGAACCTGGCATGAGGGTTATCTTTACAGGCTGCCGGGAGGCACCATTACGGTCAGCACCGCCACGGCGTATCAAGGGCAGGCGCCATTCCAAGACGAAAGCGGATTCGCGCCTATCACCGGTTTCTCGGTCGGCGAAATCACCGCCGGCGCCGGAAGATATAAAGACGTCACCGGGATTCTGACCATGCGATGGGATGCGAATGTCTGTATTTGTCTGTTCGACATCATTGAACCATAGCTGAACAAAGGTAAAAGCTGATTAACCAGCGACCAGCCGTGCCTCGGCCGAGAAGGCGAGCTATGCAATCAGGCGTGGCACAAAGCTTGGGTTGTACGAGATCGTCCCATGTCCGGACGCCTGCGGGTTGTTCGGCTCTAAGTGGGAGATAGCGCTTTTAGGACTTGAGAACAGCGCGGGAACCATTCTGTCCGGCAACTTCGGACCGCGTCAAAGTCGAAGGAGTGCTGCGCAACCGCCGGCCGCCGCGGCGTTATTTCTTCCCGGCGGCCAGTTCCTGCAGGATTTGCGCGACCAGCCTGGGCTTGAGCTCGTCCAGCACACGGCTCACGACACTTTCCACTGCGGCCACATCGACGGCGGGGACCTCGGGAGCACAAGCATCCGCCGCAAAGCCAGATCCGGGCTGAGCGGTGCGCGACCCCGGCATTGCCGCCGAAGCCATCGCCTGATTGT
>JAMXLI010000151.1 GCA_024281115.1 Terriglobales bacterium
CTCGATTTCGCCGCCCAGGTAATGCAGCAAGTCAAACTGGTGAATAGCCAGTTGCGAAAGCGGCCCGCCGGGCGCCCGTTCCTTATACCAGCGCCACATGTTGGGCGTAAGCTCCAGAGCGCGCTCGTTGGAGAAGTTAGCCTCCAGGAAGGCGACCCGGCCCAGCTCGCCGCTGTCAATCGCCTCCCGGATTCTGCGCACCCCGGCCATGAGCCGCGCGCTGTGGCCTACCGTCACCGTGATTCCATGCTCCTTCTCCAGGGCGGCGATTTGCAGGCCCTCTTCCAGCGTGCTTGCGATCGGCTTTTCGGTGTAGACGTGCTTGCCCGCGAGGGCAACTTCCCGCGCCACCGGCAGGTGCTGCTCGTTGGGGACGGTGAGAATGGCGCCCTTTATCTCCGGCGAAGAGAGCATGGTCTTCAGATCGGCTACGGCGGGCACGCCCATTTCCCGTTCGAAATTCTCCCGCTTCTCCGGCGAGCGGCTGTAGGCGGCAACAATTTTCAGCTTGTCGGATTTGGCGGCGGCGCGGGTCAAGACCTTGGCCCAGCGGCCTAATCCGACGATGCCAACTTTGACCGGCTGTGCGCTCATCGAGCTTCTTCCCCGAGTGGAATCTCTTGACCGTGATGCGGCTCGCGATGTACAAAAGACAGGCGAGTGGTAGTACGGTATTACAGTATGACTTCTTCGTCAAGCCAGCCGCCGGCCAACGGCGCCGCCGCTCTCTCCGCCATTCCGCGCGCGGCAGCCCCCTTGCGCCGCCAGGTGGTGGATGAGCTGCGGCAATCCATCATCAGCGGCAAGTTGTCACCAGGCGCGCGCCTGGTGGAACGCGAACTGATCGCGATGATGGGCGTTTCCCGCACCGTAATTCGCGAAGCCTTGCGCCAACTGGAATCGGAAGGCCTGGTGGCCATGATCCCCAATAAGGGGCCGGTGGTGCGTGAGCTGACGCTGGCCGAAGCCAAGGATTTGTACACGATTCGCGCCGTGCTCGAAGGCCTTGCCGCTCGCCTGTTCGTGCAGAACGCCGATGAGGCGCAATTCCGCAAATTGCAGACTGCCTTAACTGTCACCGCCGCCGCTTATAAGGCCGAGGATCCCGAAGTGTTGCTGGGCGCCAAGAATCGCTTTTACGACGTCCTGTTCGAGGGCGCGGGCAGCGAGACGCTGTCGTCCATGATTGCCACTTTGCACGCCCGCATCCGGCGCTGGCGGGCGTTGGGCCTCGCGCACCCCCAGCGTTCTCCGCGGCGCTCCCAGGAAAGCATTAAGAGCCTGCGCGCGGTGGTGGCCGCCATCAAGGCGCACGATGCCGAGCAAGCCGAAAAAATCATGCGCGACGAAGTCACCAGGGCGGCCGCCGAAATTATTCGTCTGCTGGCCAACGCCCCACCGCAGGCCGCCGCTCAGAAAGCTCCGTAGTGTTCTAATTCCGCAATGCATGGAGAGAAAAGGGATGACCACCTCTTTTATCGTCCACGACAAAGCTGACACCGTCGGCGTAGTCGTCGTCGAGGATGTGCAGCCGGGGAAGGACTTGACCGGCTGGATCATGGAGACGGACGAAACCATCACCCTTAAGTCGCTGGACCCGGTGCCCCTCGGCCACAAGATCGCGCTGCGCGACATCAAGTCCGGCGATACCGTCCTGAAATACGGCCACGACGTGGGCCGCGCCGTGGCCGACATCGGCAAAGGACGCCACGTTCACGTCCACAACCTGAAGACCAAGAGGTGGTGAGAATGGCACGCTACGAGTTTTACGGGTATCGCCGCGAAAATGGCCGGGTAGGAATTCGCAATCATGTAGTTATCCTTCCGCTGGATGATCTTTCCAACGCCGCGGCGGAAGCCGTCGCCAACAACATTAAAGGCACGCTGGCCCTCCCCCATGCTTATGGCCGGCTGCAATTTGGGGAAGACCTGGAACTGCACTTCCGCACCCTGATCGGCACCGGCTGCAATCCCAATGTGGCCGCCTGCGTGGTCATCGGCATCGAGCCTGGCTGGACTGGTCGCGTGGTCGAGGGCATTGCCGCCACCGGCAAGCCAGTTGCGGGTTTTTCCATCGAGACTAACGGCGATATCGGCACCATAGCTGCCGCTTCCCGCAAGGCGCAGGAGTTTGTGCAGTGCGCCACCGAAAAGCAGCGCCAGCGCTGCTCTATCGAGGACCTGTTCGTCTCCACCAAGTGCGGCGAGAGCGATACCACCTCTGGCCTGGGCTCCTGCCCCACGGTCGGCAACCTGATTGACAAGCTGGATCCGCTGCGCGTGACCACCTGCTTCGGCGAAACTTCCGAGCTCACGGGCGCGGAAGCGGTGTGCGCCAGCCGCGCCGCCAGCAAGCAGGTGGCCGACAAATTCATGCAGGTGTTCAACGCCTACCAGGAGGTGATTGACCGGCACAAAACCAGCGACCTCTCCGAATCTCAGCCCACCAAGGGCAACATCGCCGGCGGCCTGACCACGATTGAGGAGAAAGCCTTCGGCAACCTGCAGAAGATCGGAAAGAAAGCGAAATTCATAGACGTTCTGAAACCCGCGGAAGCGCCGGCCAAGGGCCCTGGCCTCTACTACATGGACACGTCCTCCGCCGCGGCCGAGTGCGTGACGCTGCAGGCTGCCGCCGGATTTGTGGTCCATCTTTTCCCCACCGGGCAGGGCAATGTGATCGGCAATCCCATTGAGCCGGTCATCAAGCTCACCGCCAATCCGCGTACCGCGCGCACTATGCGCGAGCACATTGACTTGGACGTCACCGGCTTGCTGCGGCGCGAAATGAACCTGGATGAAGCCGGCGACCGGCTGATTGA
>JAMXLI010000152.1 GCA_024281115.1 Terriglobales bacterium
ACTCCTCGTTGGTCAGGATCGTGGCCAGGATGACAGGCTCGTTTACCTTGGCGATCTCGCTTTGGCCGGGCCAGCGGGAGGGATTGTCCACTTCTATTACCGTGCCGTCAGTACGGGTCACCTGGTAGCGAACCCCCGGCGCGGTGGTTATGAGGTCAAGGTTGAACTCGCGCTCCAGCCGCTCCTGGATGATCTCCATATGCAGCAGCCCGAGGAAGCCGCAACGGAACCCAAGGCCTAGCGCCGCCGAGCTTTCCGGCTCGAAAAAGAAAGAAGAATCGTTCAGGCGCAGCTTCTCTAAAGCTTCACGCAACTGGGTATGCTCGTGGGCGTCCACGGTATAGAGCCCGGCGAACACCATGGGCTTGATTTCCTCGAAGCCGGGAAGAGGCTCTATGGCGGGCCGGTCGTCGGCGGTGATGGTGTCGCCGATGCGCGGGTCGGCGACATTCTTGATATTGGCCGCCAGAAAGCCGACCTCGCCCGCCTCTAACTGCTCCACTTCCACCGGCTTAGGGGTGAGCGCGCCCAGGGTTTCGACCTCGAATACGCGCCCGTTCGACCACAGCCGGATCTTCTGGCCTTTGCGCATCGTGCCCTGGAAGACGCGCACCAGCACGATCACGCCGCGATATGGGTCGAACCAGGAGTCGAAGATCAAGGCCTGCAGCGGGGTGTCGGGAGAACCCTTGGGCGGCGGAACGCGCTGCACCAGCGTTTCCAGCACCTCAGGCACGCCCGCGCCCGTCTTGGCGCTGATCAGCAACGAACGCGAGGCGTCCAGGCCGACGGCGCCTTCGATCATCTCCTTGGCGCGGGCAATATCGGCGCTCGGCAGGTCGATCTTGTTGATGACAGGAATGATCTCCAGTCCATGGTTGATGGCCAGGTAGGCATTGGCCAGGGTCTGGGCCTCCACCCCCTGGGAAGCGTCCACTACCAGCAACGCGCCCTCGCAGGAGGCGAGCGAGCGCGACACCTCGTAGGAAAAATCCACGTGCCCAGGAGTGTCAATCAGGTTGAGCTGATAAGTGTTTCCGTCCTTGGCCTGGTACATCATGCGGACAGCGTGCGCCTTGATGGTGATGCCACGCTCGCGCTCCAGGTCCATGGCATCGAGTACCTGGGCCTGCATCTCGCGCGCCGACAACGATCCGGTCAGCTCCAGCAGGCGGTCGGCCAGCGTGGATTTGCCGTGGTCAATGTGCGCGATGATGGCGAAATTGCGGATAAAAGCGCGATCCATGGGCGGGAGCTGACCTTCGATTCTAACAGTTGACTGCGGCGGGGGTGCTTTCCACCTGCGGGATACGAAACGGCGCTGGACAGCGGCGGCGCGGCTCGTCTATCAACAAGGAATGCCCCTGGTGCTGGCATCCTCTTCGCCCCGGCGACAAGAACTGCTGCGCGCGGCCGGTTTTACGTTCACCGTCGAGGTGGCGAATGTTCCGGAGGTACGCCGCCAGGGGGAAGATCCCATCTCTTATGCGCAACGCCTGGCGCGGGACAAGGCGCGGGCCGTGCTGCCGCGACACTCCGCCGGCACATGCGTCCTGGGAGCGGACACGGTGGTGGTGGCGGGAGAAGAAGTCCTGGAAAAGCCCTCCAGCCAGGAAGACGCGGCGCGCATGCTGCGGCTGCTATCGGGCCGCGTGCATCAGGTCACAACCGGGGTATGCGTTGCGCGCAGCGCCGGCGGAAGCCTCCCCGACTGCGAAGAGATGCGGGCGGAAACCACCCAGGTGTGGATGGGCGAAATCAGCGAGGCGGAGATCGCCGCCTACGTTGCCGGCGGAGAGCCCATGGACAAGGCGGGCGCCTACGCGATACAGGGCATCGCCTCGCGCTGGATTGCGCGCATCGAGGGCTGCTATTTCAACGTGGTAGGCCTGCCCGTGCCGCTGGTCTATCGCATGTTGCGGGCGCTCGGCTGCCTGGCATGCGGCGGCGCGGAAGGTGAGCGCTGAAGCGGGGCGCTACTTCTTTTCCGGCTGCTCGCCGTCCTTGACGGCCGACTTGAAGTTCCGGATGCCCTCGCCCAGGCCCTTGCCGAGGTCCGACAGTTTGCTGGGCCCGAAAATCAGCAGGGCAATGGCCAGAATCAACAGGATCTCCGGCAGCCCCAACTTGCCTGGCATGTACTACCTCCAGAAGCCGCGCAGAAAGCGGCTCCCTGCCTCCGATTCTAGGTCACCCCGAAGGTGGAGTCAAAGATCGCATTAGCATAGCTACGCGACAGGCAAACTACTAGAATCGATTTCTCCGCCTGAAAGAAGTTCTCTCCATCGGCAAGCTCCAGATTGGTTCGTTGTACTCGCCTCATTGTTCACCCCCACAATCTCTGCGGCCGGGCTGGAGCCTCGAGGATGCCGGCTTCCATTTGGATTTTCTGCGGCCATCGAGTCGGCCTACCCGCAGGCGTTCGCGGCATACGCGGAATGGACGCGCAGAATGCTGGAGTCCCGCCACATCAGGGCCGAGTTCGAGAACCTGCAGCAGTGGCGGACATCGTTTTCTCCGATGCGGAGGCGCGAACTTATGTGCCGGGAATGCTTTCAGGCCGCGCTACGGATGTGCACGTCCGATTTACCCGGGCAGGCGCCCGCCGCCGGCACGTCCGATGAATAAAAAAGGTCTCCGCGTGGCGCGGAGACCGGACACCAACTTCAACCCTCGTGCGAGGCTGCTCTCGCTTAGTGCTTCTTTTTCTTCTTCGCAGCTTTCTTCTTCATGGGCATCGCGTGTTCCTCCGTTTGGTTTCCCTTGAAGCGGGGGCCCAACTGCCTCTGCTGACGAGCAGCAGCCTACCTGGGGCGAATATGCGGTGGAATGCCTGCCCTGTCAATGATGTTCGAGGTTCCGGGCGGCGGAGGGAAGCGCAGTTGCCTGGCCGCCGCCGCGGCGGCGTACACTGCTGACGGCGCCATGGCCTTCGATCCCATCGAGCTTGAAATTTTCAAGAGCATCTTTCATTCCATCGCGGAAGAGATGGGCGCGACGCTGCGGCGCACCGCGTTCTCGCCCAACATCAAGGAACGGCGCGATTATTCCTGCGCCCTGTTCGACGCTGGGGGCGAAGCCATTGCCATGGGCGCTCACATGCCGGTCCACCTGGGATCCATGCCCATGTCGGTGCGCGCCGCGCTCGACCGGCTGCGTTTCCGTCCGGGCGACGTGGCCATGCTTAACGATCCGTTCTGCGGCGGAACCCATCTTCCCGACATCACCCTGGTAGCGCCCTTCTACGGAAAAGTAGCGCCGGCGCAGGGCCGCGGGCCAAGCGGCGGCCACGGCAGACCGGCAGCGCCGCAGTTTTTCGTGGCGGCCCGCGCCCACCATGCCGATGTAGGCGGCGCCTACGCCGGCTCCATGGGTTTGTGCCGCGAAATCTACCAGGAAGGGCTGCGCATCCCTCCCGTCAAGCTGGTGCGGGAGGGCACCGTGGATGCCGGGCTGCTTCAGCTGGTGCGGAACAATGTGCGCACCCCCGAGGAGCGGGAGGGCGACCTGGGAGCGCAGATCGCAGCCTGCCGCACGGGGCTGAAGCGGCTGGAGGAAACCTGCGCCCGCTACGGACTGGCACGCACGGGCGCGGCGGCCGCGGAGCTGCTCGCCTACTCGGAGCGGATGATGCGGGCATTCCTCGACGAAGTGCCCGCCGGCGTGTACGCCGCCGAGGACTTCCTCGACAACGACGGGGTGAGCGCTCGCCCGGTGCGCATCTCGGTAAAAGTGGAGGTCCGGGACCGCGCGCAAACTGGCACAGGATCCAAAGCCGGGCGCCGGCACGTCACCATTGATTTCACCGGCAGCGATCCGCAAGTGGAAGGGGCGATCAACGCGGTGGAAGCGATCACCGTCTCCGCTTCCTTTTACGTCTTTCGCTGTTTGCTGGCGGAAGAGGTGCCGGCGACGGCGGGCCTGATGCGCCCCATCCGCGTGATCGCGCCCGGCGGGACTGTAGTGCACGCTCATCCTCCCGCGGCGGTGGCCGGCGGCAACGTGGAAACCTCGCAGCGGCTGGTGGACGTGCTGCTGCGCGCCCTGTCGCAGGCGGTGCCGCGCCGCATTCCGGCGGCATCTTCGGGAACAATGAACAACCTGACCGCGGGCGGGCTGGATCCGCGTAGCGGGCAGCCGTTCGCCTACTACGAAACGGTGGCCGGCGGGATGGGCGCGCGTCCTGGCAAAACGGGGATCTCCGGCGTTCACACGCACATGACAAATTCCCTGAACACGCCGGCGGAAGCCCTGGAGTATTCGTACCCCCTGCGCGTGACGCGCTACTCGCTGCGGCGGGGGAGCGGAGGAAGCGGGCGCTACGCCGGGGGCGATGGCATCGTGCGGGAGATTGAAATGCTGGCCGATGCCGATGTGACGTTGCTGGCGGAGCGCCGCATTCTGGCTCCTTACGGGCTGCAAGGCGGAAAACCGGGCGCCCGCGGTCGAGCCTTCCTCATTCGCCGGGACGGATCGCGCCAGCTTCTGAGCGGCAAGTTCAGCCGGCGGGTGCGTTCGGGAGAGCGTATCCGCATCGAAACTCCCGGAGGCGGCGGCTGGGGAAAAAGGTGAGCTCCCCGGCCAGACTCGCGTCCGCGAAGTCCGGCGTGTGCCGCCAACCCGCCGCTCGGCCTACAATCGGAGCATGCCATCCTCGAACCTTGCCGCCCACTACCTGGAAAATGTGCGCAAGTCGTATCGCGCTTACAAGAAGCAGTCGGAGAATGCTTTCGCGCAGCTGCGTGACGAAGATTTTTTCCGCGCGCTGGATCCCGAATCCAACAGCATCGCGCTCATCGTCAAGCACCTGCGCGGCAACATGCTCTCCCGCTGGACCGATTTCCTGACCACCGACGGCGAAAAGCCCACGCGCAACCGCGATCAGGAATTCCTGCAGGCAGGCAAGCCCACGCGGGCCGACGTGATGCGCTGGTGGGAGGAAGGCTGGACGCGCACCCTGGCCACCCTGGACGAGCTGCGGCCGGAAGACCTGGAGCGGACAGTGACCGTCGAAGGCAAGCCCTTCACCGTGTTGGAAGCGCTGCAGCGGCAACTGGCGCACTACGCCTATCATGGAGGGCAGATTGTGTTCCTGGCCAAGCACTTTTGCGGCAAGGCATGGAAATCGCTCTCCATTCCCAAGCCGGGGCGCGAGGCTTTCCAGGGCGGCGACCCCATCCGTCCCGGGGTAGGAACACCCGCGCGCTAGCGGGCGGGCAGCGCGGATCGCCCCCTGTGCGCGGGTGCTAGAATCGAGCGTTTGCTGGCCCGATCGGGCGTTCTCCATGGCCGAAACCATGTTGGCGGTGGTCAAACCGCAAGCCGCACCCGGCGCAGAAATCCGCGACGTCTCCATTCCCCGTATCGGTCCGATGGAGGTGCTGGTCAAGGTGGACGTAGCCTCCATCTGCGGCACCGACCTCCACATCTACAACTGGGACCGCTGGGCAGCCGGGCGCATTCATCCGCCCCTCATCCCGGGGCATGAGTTCTGCGGGCACGTGGCGGCCATCGGCAACGAGGTCACCACCGTGCAGGAAGGCGACTTTGTTTCGGCGGAGATGCACGTCGCGTGCGGAAAGTGCCTGCAATGCCGCACTGGCGAGGCGCACATCTGCCAGTTCGTGAAGATCATCGGGGTGGACACCGATGGCGCCTTCGCCGAGTACGTCAGGATTCCCGAGTCGAACATCTGGAAACTCGATCCCGCGATTCCCAAGGAATACGCCTCGATTCTCGATCCCCTGGGCAATGCCGTGCACACGGTGCTGGCGGGAGAAATTGCTGCTAAGACCGTCGCCATCACCGGATGCGGGCCCATCGGGCTGTTCTCGATCGCGGTGGCGCGCGCACTCGGTGCTACCACCGTCTTTGCCATTGAGTTGAACGAGCACCGCCGCAAGCTGGCCGAAAAGATGAAAGCCGATCACGTGCTCGATCCCTCGGCCGGAGACGTGACCGCCAAAATTCTCGAGCTGACGGGCGGATCGGGAGTGGACGTGGTGCTGGAGATGGCGGGTCACCCGGACGCGATTCGGACCGCCTTCGACATCGTGCGGCGCGGCGGTCGCATCTCTCTCCTGGGGCTGACCTCCAAGCCCATCTCGCTGAATTTTTCCGAAGACATCATTTTTAAAGGCATCACCATCCAGGGGATCAACGGCCGGCGCATGTACCAGACCTGGTACCAGATGACCGCGCTGCTCAAGGCCGGCAAGCTCGACTTGCACCCCGTGATCACCGATCGCATTTCCATGAAGGATTTCAGCAAGGCCATGGAGCGGCTGACCACCGGGGAAGCCTCGAAGATCCTGGTTTATCCCAATGGCGTGAAATGAGCCTGCGACACAACCGCAGCCGCGATACCTGAGGTCCTTCATGGCGACAACCGCAGCCCGCACCAACCCGCTCTCTTATCTCGGCACGCAACTGGAAGAGCTCAAGCGCAAGGGCACGCATTTTCGCCTGCGCGTGCTGGACGACGAGCAAGCCCCGGTATGCACCTTCGACGGCAAGCAGGTGATCAACCTGGCGTCCAACAACTACCTCGGGCTGACCACCCATCCCCGGCTGCGCGAAGCGGCGCTGGAGGCCACGCGGACGTTCGGCGTGGGATCGGGCGCGGTGCGCACCATCGCCGGCACCATGCGGATCCACATGGAGCTGGAAGAGAAGATTGCCCGCTTCAAGAACGTGGAAGCCTGCGTGGTGTTCCAGTCCGGGTTCACGGCGAACGCGGGCACCGTCTCCGCCATCCTGGGCAAGGAAGACTTCATCGTTTCCGACGAGCTGAACCACGCTTCCATCATCGACGGAGCGCGGCTTTCGCGGGCGAAAATCCTGGTGTTCCGCCACAAAGACCTGGCGCACGCCGAAGAACAACTCGCCAGCGTACAAGATCAGCCCGGCCGCAAGCTGCTGATCAGCGACGGCGTTTTTTCCATGGATGGCGACATCGGGCCGCTGCCCGGGCTGTGCGCGCTGGCCGAAAAATACGGCGCCATCATGATGGTGGACGACGCACACGCCTCCGGCGTGCTCGGACGCAACGGGCGCGGCACCATCGATCATTTCCAGGTGCACGGGCGGGTAGACGTGCAGGTAGGGACGCTCTCGAAGGCAATCGGGGCTCTCGGAGGATACGTCTGCGGGTCCCGCGAGTTGATTGACTACCTGTATCACCGCGCGCGCCCATTTCTATTTTCCACCTCCCATCCGCCCTCGGTGGCGGCCAGTTGCATAGCGGCCTTCGATGTGCTGGAGCAGGAGCCGGAGCGTATCGAGAAGCTCTGGGCCAACACCCGCTACTGGAAGAAGGAACTGGGCGGGCTGGGTTTCGACATTGGCGGGCGCATCACTCCGGCGAGCGAAACGCCCATTACTCCCATCATCATCGGCGACGGCAAGCGGACCATGGAATTTTCCCGCGAGTTGTTCCAGGAAGGCGTGATGGGCACCGGAATTGCATTTCCCACGGTGCCGGAAGGCAAGGCGCGCATTCGCACCATCATGACCGCGACCCACACGCGCTCAGAACTGGACCAGGCGCTCGAGATCTTGAAGAAAGTGGGAAAGCGGATGGGCATCCTGTCCTAGGCCCGGGCCCCGGATGCGCTGCCGGCGTGCACCGTCGCTTTCAGCTCTCGCGATGCACCATTCGGCCGCCCACAATCGTCGCCACCACCTTGCCCGTAAGCTCCCAACCATCGAAAGGACTGTTGCGGGCGGCGGAGCGTGACTGGTTCACCGCGTACGTCCACCGCTTCCGGGGATCGAAAACGGTTACGTCGGCAAAATTACCCGGCTGCAAGCTGCCGCGGGAAGTCAATCCCACTACCCTGGCCGGGCCCGACGTAAACAGTTGCACCACGCGGGTCAAAGGGACGCGCTTGCGCAGGTGCAGGCGCGTAATCGCCAATGCCAGCGCGGTTTCCAGGCCGATGATGCCGAAGGCCGCGCGCTCGAATTCCACCTGTTTTTCATGCAGCGCGTGCGGGGCGTGGTCTGTGGCGATGGCATCAATGGTGCCATCGGCCAGCGCTTCCAGCAGGGCCGCGCGGTCCGCGGCGGAGCGCAGGGGCGGGTTCATCTTGCAGCGCGTGTCGTAGTCGCCTACGTCTTCGTCGGTCAGGGTGAAGTGGTGCGGGGTGACCTCGCAGGTTACGCGCGCCTTGGCCCGCCTGCCGCGGCGAACTGCGGCGAGTGCGTCGGCAGTGGAGAGGTGGGCCACGTGGTAGCGCGCCCGGGCGGCACGCGCCAGGCCAATATCGCGCGCGACCATGTCTGCTTCCGCCGCTGCCGTCATCCCGTGCAATCCCAGCCGGAAGGAAGTCGGTCCATCGTGCATGCTGCAACCAGCGCTGAGGCGCGGGTCCTCGGCGTGCTGGATCACGGTCATGTCAATCTCGGCCGCCAGCCGCAGCGCCGCTCGAAGAATGTCAGGGTCATGGATGGGCTTGCCGTCGTCGCTGACGGCCACCGCCCCGGCACCGCGCAAGGCGCGAAAATCCGTGAGCTCAGCGCCACGGCTGCCCACGGTGACCGCCGCGATGGGAAATACATTCACCACGGCGCCGCGCTCCCGGGCCAGCATCCAGGCGGTTATTTCGGCGGAGTCATTGACGGGCGCCGTGTTGGGCATGGCACACACCGAGGTGAAGCCACCCGCTGCGGCCGCTGCCGTGCCGCTTGCGATGGTTTCCTTGTAGGCCTGGCCCGGCTCGCGCAGATGCACGTGCAGATCGATAAAGCCCGGGGCAACAATCAAGCCGCGCGCCTCGAAAATTTCCTCGGCAGCGGGCGCCGAGTTGGACGCCACAACCTGGTCCACCCGGCCGCCGCGCAGCAGAACATCCATGATGCCATCCAGGCCGGCCGCGGGATCGATGACGCGGCCTCCGCGGATCAGAAGGCTTGGCGCTTCCCGCCTTGCCCGTGTCTTTGCGCTCTTACTCATTCCTGATTGCCAGATTCATCCGTGCTTGGGTTGCGCAACAAAGGCGCCGCCGATCCGCTTCACCGCCTGCAGACTGCCTACGACTTGCCCAAGGCGCGCGCGAAAATGGCCATGCGCGCAGCCACACCGTTCGAAACTTCCTGACGTATCACGGATTGCGGACAGTCCGCCACCTCGCTGTCCAACTCCATGCCACGAATGATGGGCCCCGGGTGCATGAGAATCGCATTGGGCGCGGCCAGGCGCAGGCGGGGCAGAGTCATCTGGTACCGCGCGATATATTCGCCGGCATTGAGGGTCATGCCTTCCAGCCGCTCCTTCTGTACGCGCAGCAACATGACGACGTGTGCGCCGCGAATGGCTTCCTCCAGCTCGTAAGTGGTTCGGATGCCCTGAGCCAGCGTGCACGCGGTCTTGGGCACGAACTCGGGCGGGCCGCACAGGGTAATGCGCGCTCCGAACTTGCTGAGCAGCAGGATATTCGAGCGGGCGACGCGGCTATGGAAGATGTCGCCGATGATGGCCACCCGCAGCCCCGCCAACCTCTTGAAATGCGACTGGATGGTCAACGCATCGAGCAGCGCCTGCGAGGGGTGCTCGTGCATGCCGTCGCCGGCGTTAATGACCGGAACATCGATGTGGGGGGCAACCAGGTGTGGCGCGCCGGCATTGGGATGGCGGAAAACCAGGACGTCCGCCCCCAGCGCGGTGAGCGTGTACCCGGTGTCCAGGAGCGACTCGCCTTTTTCGATGCTGGAGCCGCTGGCGGTGATCAGGACGGTGGTCGCGCCCAGCGTCTTGGCCGCGATCTCGAAAGAGCTGCGCGTGCGCGTAGACGCTTCGTAGAAAACCAGGATGACGCGCTTGCCACGCAGCAGCGGCCGGGGAGAACGCTGCAGGCGGCGCGCGCTCTGCAGCAGGTTGGAAATGTCCTCCGCGGAAAGGTGTTCAATTCCAAGCAGCGAGCCGGGAGCAAACCTGGGAGCCGGTCGCGGCGCGGGGACGGGCATTGCGCGCCGCGGGCGCAGGGCCCCAGGCGTCATCCGTCTTCTCTCTCGACCACCAGCACCTTTTCCATGTTGTCGATCTCGCTCAACTTGACCTCGATAATTTCGCGGTCAGTGGTCTGGACTTTGCGCCCCACGAATGCAGCTTCGACGGGAAGCTCGCGGTGCCCGCGGTCGATCAACACGCAAAGCTGGACCCGGCGCGGGCGACCCTGCTCGAAGAGTGCATCGAGCGCGGCGCGCGTGGTGCGGCCCGTGTAAAGCACGTCATCCACCAGCACCACATCCTTGCCGGTGATGGAAAATTCGATGGGACGCTCCTGCACGACCGGGCTCACGTCCACCGTCGAAAGATCGTCCCGGTAGAGGGTAATATCGAGCATCCCCACGGGCACGGCAGTATTCTCGATGCGCGTGATGAGGGCCCCTAACCGCTGCGCCAGCGGAACACCGCGACGGCGGATTCCGATCAGCACCAGCCCCTCCACGCCGTTGTTTTTCTCGACGATCTCGTGCGCCAGCCGGATCAGGGTGCGCTCGATCTCGGAAGCCGACATGAGCTGCGCTTTCTGGCGCAGCCGGGGCGCGCGCGGAGAAGGTTGGCTGCTCATCGGAATCGGCATGATACGCGGCCGCGCGGCGACGGGCAAGGGCCCGACAACTCGCAGCGCCAGGCAGATCGCTCCCGTCGGACTGACCCGCCCCTGGGCTGCAACGAGGCGCCGGAAGACGGGATGCTCAGCGGCGCTCGCGCTCGGCGAACAGCCGGGCCGCCAGCATTCCGCCCAGGCTGGAGAGCACCACGAACATGGCCAGCGTGAAGATCAGGCTGACCAGCATCATCACGGCTAGGCCACGGGGCGAGAGAAAATAATCCAACCACTGCCGGACCGCCGCATCCGCGCCGGCCGCGCTACGGCGCACCTGCTCTTCCAGGGCGGCCCGGAACTGCGCGCCTCCCGATACCAGCAACTGCACGGACGAGAGCAGGGTGGCGGTGAGGAAACCCAGAACTCCGCTGAGCGCTCCCACCCGTGCGCCCGCGCGGGGCGAAATGTTTGGCAGACCGGAACGCCGACGGTAGAGCGCGCTCGCGATAAGACCTCCAAGAAAGGCCCACAACGCGAAGCCGAGCAGCGGCATCCCGCTGGCGGCCATAACGACGAAGGCCAGAAGGGCGGCCAGCAGCGTGGCCAGAATCGCGGCGCGCACTCCGCGCGACCAGTCCACCTCGGGGAACAGCGTGGCGCCCGTCGAGGGGCCCGAAACAGCAGGATCGGGCGGGAAAAGATCGCCCCCGGAAGGGGCAAGACCGCGATCGGCGGCGGCTCCGGGCGCTACCACGCGGATCTGGGGTGCGCCGCAATGCGGGCAAAAGGGCACCCCTTCCTCCACGGCGGTGCCGCAGGCGTGGCAGGAGTGCTCCATGCCTTCAACCTAGCAGCCGGCACGGAAAGGGCGCAAGGGAACGCCAGCCGGATGTGGCTTGCTACGGCGACGACGCTGCGGGAAATCAGATGGGTTGCTGTTCGCCGCGTGCCACAACGTGGACCAGCGCGAAGCGAGTGCCTTTCCCATTCGGCTGGATGGAAACAATGTGCTGATTCCTGTCGGTGCCCGCTTCCAACTCCAATTCGTCAGCTCCTGCCGCGGCGGGCTCGCACTTCAGATCCCCGGAGGGGTCCTTCCCCGGATGAGCGACGATGCCGGCATGTTCACCGTGGCTCCGGCATCGCAGGACGGCACCGAACTTCTTCATCTCATCGACGTAATATGCAATCAGCTTTTCGGGAGGATCATCGGACTCATACTCGACGGCCACGACTTTTACCCCGAACATGGCGCTGGAGATGTTGACATGCGCCGAGTGCCGGTCGTGGGGGTCGGAAGAACGCCGCCGCGCGCCGGGGTAAACGCTCAGCCCGGTGTCCTGGGCGTCGGCATTGGAGTGCACCTGAACGGCCCCGAAGGGCGTTTTAACATCCACATTGCCTTCCCCCTTGCTGTCGTCCACGTGGACTGAGCAGGCTGCCAAAAGCATCAGGGCAAGCAGGGCGGGCGCGATGGCAAGCTTGCAGCGGCGCATGCCGAAAAGATCGTTATCACGGCACATAGGCAACTCCGGGTTGCGGATGGGCGGGGCGGTCGAGACCTGCACCGCGCGCAGCGATTCCAGGAATCGTTACCGGAAGTCGCCCGTGCACGGCAATTTCGCCAAACAGGGCTTTTACCGTTGCGACCTCGGAGACAGTCGCATTGGAAAAGGCGCAGAGGTAATTCTGCACCCCTGGAATTTCCGCGGCGAGGTAGGGATTGCCCAGGGAAACCACCACGGTCTTGTCGGCCGCGTGCTGCAGTAATTGCGCCAGCAGGGCGCCCGTCGCGGGCTCAAGCTCCACGCTGTTCTTCATCGTGCCTTCCGCCTGCACCACTTTTCCGGCAACCGGCACTACGTACACGGCGACCACGACTCGTTCAGCCTGGCCGGCATCTGCCAGCACCTGGGAGGAAAGCGCGCCTGCGGTGCGGGGATCCACGAAGTGAACGTTCGCATCCGGCACGCGTGCGCGAAACTCGCGCACCAACGCGCGCCCCGACTCCCCGCGCAGGTCGTCGGAGACAATCACGACCTGGGTCTGCTTGCTGACCTCCACCGTGGGTTGATACGGAAGCCGGGCCGCCGGGGTTCCCTGGAATTTGAGCGGCAGGACGCGGCCATTGTCTCGCACCAGGGTAATCGCGCTTTCCGCAACTCGCTCGCCTGAGGCAATGTTGCCGGGTTTGCCGACCTGGCGCGCAATCTGCTCCAGATCCACCAGGCGCGCCTTGTGCAGCCCCACTGCGGCCTTTGCCTTGAGTATCTTGAGCACCGAGGCATTGATCTGCGCCTCTCCCACTTCCCCCCCGCGGACCGCCGCCAGCACGGCCTGGTAAGAGGCGCCCAGGTCGGCCGGAATCAGCAGCAGGTCATTGCCCGCCTTAAGCGCTTCCACTGCCGCGCGGCCGATGTTTCCCTGGTAGTGATGGGTGAGCGCTCCCATATCCAGCGCGTCCGTGACCACGATGCCTTGGAATCCCAGCTCCCGCTTTAGCAGGTTGGTAACCACCGCAGGCGAAGTGGTGGCCACGCGCTCCGGATCGGGCTCGAGCGCCGGCACAACTACGTGCGCGACCATGACGGCATCCACCCCGGCGGCAATGGCACGTTGAAAGGGCGGCAGCTCCACCGCGGCCAGGCGGCCACGATCCCCGCCAACCAGGGCGACGCCGAGATGCGTGTCCGTGGCGGTGTCGCCGTGCCCGGGAAAGTGCTTCGCGGTGGTCAGCATCCCCGCCTGGCGCGCCGCCTGGATGTAGGTTGCCACCAGTTCGCCGGCCTGGGTCGGGTCTTCTCCAAAGGAGCGCGTGTTGATGATGGGATTGGCCGGATTGGAGTTGACATCGGCGACAGGGAAAAAGTTCCACTGCACGCCGATGGCCCGGGCTTCCTCGGCGGTAATGCGTCCCAGGGTCGCGGCATCAGCGCGATTGCCGGTGGCGCCGAACGCCATGGCGTGCGGGAACACGGTGGCTCCATTAAGCCGCATGGCAACGCCCCGCTCGAAATCGGCGGCGAAGATCAGGGGCGTCCTGGAAGCGCGCTGCAGCTCATTGGTGATCCTGGCTGCCTCGTAGGGCTCGCTTTTGCGCAGCAACCCGTCTTCAAGGGGAACGGTGAGCGCGAACCCGCCCACGTGGTAGTTGTTGATCTGCTCGCGCCACTGGGCGAACTCCGGGCTGTCAAGGTTCAAGAACTGCGCCCGCGCCCACACCATGAAGAGCTGCCCCACCTTCTCCTCAAGCGACATTCTGCGCAACGTCTTCTCAGCCCACTTCTCGCCGTCGCGATCGAGCTTCACCGCCGCCGGCCTCTGGTAATGCTCTTTGGCAAAACCGATCGAGGTCAGCAGAAGGAGGACGGCTGTGAACTGCAGGGCGCGAAGCATGCGGGAACGATAGCAGAAACCTGCATCCAACCGGTTTGCCGCCTTGCGAGGTGTGCGATCACACCTGAGTGGAGGGTGCATGCCGTTTCCGGGAGCTCAGCTGCAGTGGAAAGAAGAAATTGGGTACACGGGATTCGGCTGCTCGCACTGCGCCTGGACCGGCCCCGATCCCGGGTTCAAGCGGGAACCCGCCGTTGCCGAAGCGGTCCCGCCGCAGCAGGCGCCGCGGCACGTGCAGCGGGAATTCGACCAGCATGACTGCGCCGATTACCCCAAGTCGCACACGTGAATTCCAGCGTTGCTCTTGGCCGAACCTCGTGGGCCTACAATCGCCAGTGGTAGCCATGGAGATCCGAGTGGTAAATCTGGAGAAGGGCTTACCCAGCCTGGAGCAGGCGTGCTCGCGTCTCACAGACGCGTTGCGGCAGGCGCGCGCCGACGGCACACAACTGCTGAAGCTGATTCATGGCTATGGCTCCAAAGGGAAGGGCGGAGCATTGCGCGATGGCCTGCGGGGAAGCCTGGGGCGCATGAAGATGCAAGGCGACATTACCGGCTTCGTGGCCGGAGAAGATTGGCGTGTCTCGGACGCCACTACATGGCGGCTCCTGAAGCGCTACCCCGGATTGCGGCAGGATGCGGATCTCGGCCGGGGAAACCGCGGTATCACGATTGTCCTGCTTTGAGGGGTGCGTCCCCCGCCTCTCCAGGCAAGGGAGAATTTCGCGGCCGGCGCGCAGATACGAGTTCCCCGGCTTGCCGCTGGATTTCCGGATTGTCGCCGAATCCCTGGAGCCAATGAACATCAGGCTCGCGCCGGAACCATGTCAGCTGACGCTTGGCGTAGTTGCGGTGGCCGCGTTGCGCTTCCGCGATGGCCGACTCGCGCGTGATCTCGCCCTTGAGCAATTCAACCGCCTGGCGGTAGCCCAGGGAGCGCAAAGGCCAGATCGCGTCGCCATAGCGCGCCACCAGCCGGGCGGTTTCTTCCACCAGCCCGGATGCAAACATGGTTTCGGCCCGGCTGTTGATGCGGGCGTACAGCTCGCTCCGCACAGGATTGAGTCCGATGCGCAGCACGTCATAGCCGGGCAACGGTTCGCGGCCCTGGCGCCACAGCGCCGAGATCGGCCGGCGAGCCGCCAGGCAGACTTCCAGCGCCCGCACCAGCTTGGAAGCATCGTTGGGGTGAATGGCGCCGGCAGCATCGGAATCAAGTCGTCGCAACAGGGCGTGCAGGTGCGGCGATCCCTTGCGTGAAGCAAGCTCGCGCAAACGCGCGCGAGTGGGCTCGGAGCGGGGCGGCCCGGAAAACAAGCCCTGCAGTAATGCGCGCAGGTACAACCCGGTGCCACCCACCACGATGGGCAGCGCGCCGCGGCCGGAGATTTCACCCAGCAGCGCTCGGGCGCGACGTGCGTAATCGCCGGCGGTCACGTGTTCGGTAGGATCGGCAATGTCCAGCAGGTGATGGGGAACGCTGGCGCGCTCGGCCGGGCTGGGTTTGGCGGCGCCGATTTCCAATTCCCGGTACAGTGCGACGGAGTCGCAACTGACGATTTCGCCGCCGAATTGTTTGGCCAGCGCCACCGCCAATGCCGTTTTACCGCTGGCAGTGGGGCCGAGGACAACCAGCAGCGGCGACAGCGCAGCGTGGGGCGGCTGCTTCACCTCAGCGGGCGCTCCAATTAACCCCGCCGCGCAGCACGATAAAAAGCAGGATCAGCACGACAATCACGACCAGGCCGACGGCCTCGGCCCTCCAGGCGCGCTCCTCCCGGGAGCGACGCCCGCCTGGGCTGCCGCCGCTTGGGTCTTCAGGCTGCGCCATTCCGGAATTCTAAGCGCGCCGGCGTCATGCCGGGCGGTTATATGCCGGGCTGGGAGTGCGGGAGCGGCGGCGAACCAGTTGCACCATCCAGACGATCAGGGCCACCAGGAAAACCAGGCCCAGCAAAGGGGCGAACACCATCAGGTAGAACCAGCCCCGGCCTTCCATGACTGCCACGTTCCCGTTGACCCGCATGTCGGGCGGGCGGCGGAAGCGGCCGCCAATCACCGCCACATCTCCCCCGATGCTGCTGGCGTCCCCACCCGCCAGATCGCCGGCGATCACGGCAACGTTGCCCGCAACTGAGGCGGAGGGGCTAATCACCAGCTTGCCTAAGAGGACGGCGACATCGCCCGCCACCTGCCCGCGCACGTACACCGAGCAGCCGATACAGCTTATGTCGCCCGCACTCTGGCCGCTTTCCACGTGAATGTCGCGGTGGAATTGGACAATGTCCGGTTGATTGGCGCCCAGCGCTCCGCCTGTAAGCAGCAAGCACGTCAATGCGCAGCTTCGTAGTGCGGACACTTTCATCGGGAAGACTCCCCTCCGGCCTTGGAGCATTGTCGCAAAAAAATCCTTGCCAGTTATACGGGCGGCCTGGCATAGCAGTTCCCTGCTGTTTAGCGGAGTTCGTTGCGGTCGGGGTTGTAATAAAAGTGGAAGCGAAGCGCCAGGTATTGGCCGCGGAACTCGTCGGGAAGCGGCGGGAAGGGGTTGGACCCCGAGATGCCGCCCATGGCGGCCCGATCGAGCGATACGTCGCCCGAGGGATAAACCAGCCGCATGCCGGCTACATGCCCGTCCTTCAGGATGGCGAACTCGACAGAAACCTTTCCCTTCTTCATCAGGGGGGCGCGCGCCACTTCCGGAATGAGGTTGTACCAGTTCACGCGAACATCGTGCAGCACGCGCGACAGGTAGGGGCCAAAGTCCACCCCCATGGTGTCGCTCATGATGTCCAAATCACTGGCAATACTGGAATTAGGACGCGGCAAGCCGGTGCCGTAATCGCCTACGGAACCTCCATAGCCGCCGCGACTGGCAGCCGCAGCCCGGGCGGCCTGCTCGAGAGCTGCGCCCGGTGAAACTCCCGCGCCGAAAGGATGGGGCTGTGCTGCCGCGACCGCGGGTGGTTGCAGCTTTGCCATCTGCTGCGGCGGCGCTTTCTGCTCGGGCGGCGCTCCCTGTTGCTGCGCGGTGGAAGCACCCGGCTGGGAAGACGGAGGCGAGTTCTGCGCCGCCTGCTGGGGCGGACTGGGCGCCGACTTCGGGGCTTTGATTCCGCCAGCTCCGGGCGCGCCTGGGCGGGCGCTATCCAGGATTTTTCGCAACTGCTCGCGGTCCAGCGTAGGCTTGCGCGAGGTGGCAATCCGATTCTTATCGGACATCACATTCGTCTTCGGCGCCCGGGTAATCTTCTGCACATCGGGCGGCAGCTCGAGGTATGTCAGTTCCTTGTTTTTCAATAAGTCGGCCTGGGTGGCCAGTGTGAAACTCCGCTTTGGCAGCAGCTTATCCGTGTTGACCAGCAGGATCACCAATGCCAGGTGAACCAGCAGCGAAATCCAAAAGGCCTCGCGCATGCGGGCCCGCGCCAGGTCGTCCTGCATTTGCACCAGCAGAACGGGCACCTCGTGCAGGGATGCGGCGCCGCGCCCGCCCATGTTGAACGGGGGCGGCGGCTCTACCTGGTTTGGCGAAGGCGTGCCGGTTATGACCATGCGCGCAGCTGATCTCAGCGTTTAGACGCGTCGCAAGCGGGCCGGAGTGCAAATCTGCCCCGTTTCCCGTGGAGGGCTGAGGTGCTCTTATTGTCGCATCATTTGGCGCCGGTTGCGATGCCGAGTACGCTTACCGAAGTCCAAGTGCTACCAGGAAGATAACTTAAGGCAACAATCAGAATCCGGCGACGCTTGGGCGGGCGCGCGAGCGGGCCCTGGGGGGTTCGCGGCACTCTGCCCCTTTTGACAGGTTCAGAGGGTATTAAGCGCTGCCAGGTTTGTCCTGTGGCTGTGCTCGGTAATTTTCTCCTGGATATTGAGGGCCAGCGCCAGGGCCCTGCGGCCCTCCCCCAAGGTGACGGCCGGCTCCGAACGGCTGCGCACGGCGTCCAGGAAGGACTGAATCTCCGCCCGCAGCGGCTCCAGCGCTGACACCGCAGGCTTGACCATCTGGATCCGGGACGAGGCCGGGGAAGCCAGCGCTCCAGGGCTGTTTTCACCCACGCTAAACACAATCACGTCCTGCCGGCCGTAGTCGAGCGAGATGTACTGGCGGGGTTGGAAGAAGCGCAGCTTGCGGATGCGCTCCGTGCTCACCCGGCTGGCGGTGAAGTTGGCCACGCACCCGGATTCGAACTCCAGGCGCACGTTCGCGATATCCACCCGCGGGGAAAGGATGGGCAGCCCCACAGCCCGCACCTCCTTGACGGGGGAGCGAACGAAGCAGAGCACCACGTCCAGGTCGTGGATCATCAAGTCAAGCACCACGTCCACATCCAGCGAACGCGGGGTGAAGACGCTGAGCCGGTGGACTTCGAAAAACATTGGCGTACTCAGCAGGGGCAGAGTTGCCTGGACGGCGGGATTGAAACGCTCCAGGTGTCCGACCTGCGCGATCGTGCCGGTTCTTTTCGCGATGGCAATCAGTTCGTCAGCTTCGCCGAGGGTAGCGGCCAGCGGCTTCTCGATGAGCACATCCAGCCCGGCCTGCATCAGGGCGCGGCCTACCGCGAGGTGGTGGATGGTGGGCACGGCAACCGAGGCCGCGCGCGTGACGCCGCTCGCGACCAGCTCCTCTATTGATCCAAAACTGGCCGCCCCGCCAAATTCGGCAGCCACCGCAGCGGCCCGCGCGGGAAGAGGATCCACGATCGCCGCCAGCCGCACTCCCCCGCCCGCCTCTTCCAGTTGGCGGTAGACGCGAGCGTGGTTGCGGCCGAAGGCTCCCGCTCCCACCACCGCCACCGGGATCGGAGGGCTAGAGATCATGCGGTAGTAAGCACCGTGACTTTCACTTCGACTCCTGCGGCGCCGCACTTTCCAACCAGGCCCGGCGGACCAGGTTCCTTGCCGCTATCTCGGCGACCGCATCGGCATGCACGGTGTAGTCGCCCTGCGGCACGCTGCCGGAAAAGGGGAGCTCCTGCGAATGATCGCTGGCAAGCTGCAGCCGTTGGTAGCCCAGGGCAAACGCCTTCCCGTATTCATTGACCGCGACCACGATAAAGGTAAGGTCGTCATCGTCTTTGCCGCCATTGGTGACCTTCACGGAGCCGGCGATCGTGTCTCCGTCCCGATGGGGCTCAGCCGACCATACTATTTCCAGCGGCGCCGGCACTTTGAGGTGAAACTCACGCCGGCCCTGTCGCGGCGGGTCGGAGGAGTCCTTCACCAGCAGCGTGAAGACGTATTCGCCCGCCTTGCTGGGAGTGCCAGAGATTTGTCCCTCCGGATCAAGAGTCAGTCCCGGCGGCAGCTCGCCCTTTTCGACCGACCACGCCCATGGTTCTTCTCCCCCAAGTGCCTGCAAAGGTTGGTCATACCCCTCGTCTAATCGGGGCGTGGAAAGATCTTGCGGGGCTACTTGCAGGATATCGCCCGCCGCCGGCGCGGTCGCCTCCTCGCCCGTCTCCTGCCCTTGGGCCCAACAGCTTAAGGCAACGGCCAGCACGACCGCGACAATTCCGCAGCGCAGGGAAGCTGCGATCATGCGCGAATTATAAACAGGGTTGGCGAAACAGGACCGCGGACGCACTGAGGTGCTGGCCCGGGCGGTGGGACAAGGTCAAGGCGTGCACTCGCCGGTCTGCGTAAACTCTTTGACTTCGAGTGATGGGGCGCCCTGGTCCGATGCCGCTTGCACGCCGCGCACCCTGATTGCCTTCCCGACCTGGCGGGCCAACTGCTCCGTTTGTCCCAGGACCTTGTACGCGCGTCCCGAAGTTACATCGTTGATCTGCAAGGCGCCGAGCTTTCCGGAGAGGCATCCCTGGATGGTCGCTTCGCGGGCCCCAAAGTGCGGCGCGGCAGGCTGGCCGGCGATCGCCACGATAAACAAGACAGTAAATCCAAGGATGGAGACGGGAACCTTCATGAGCACACCGTAGTTGTACGTTTAGGAAGTGGAAGCCGAGCTGCGGGTTGCCACGCGCGGCCGTGACGCGATTATTTCTTGCCAGCGGAGCGATAGAGGGGGGTCAGACACCGGCCTTCTTCAGCACCGCTATCTGCCCGGCATGGTAAAGCTCATGCTGCACACATCCGTGCAGCATGTGGTAGAAGTCGTGACCCCGGTTCGGGACCTGGTTCAGCAGCCGATATTCGGGCATGGCTTCGACGGCTGCGATCAGCTCAGCGTGCCGCTGCTTGAGCGTGTCCACGGTTTGTTTCCAGGCAGCCGGGCTGGTGTCGCTCACCGCCGGCCAATCCTGCGCCCCCTCCAATTCGGCTGCGCGGCCGCCCAGGCGATGGGTGAGCGCCTCTTCCCATGCGCTCAGGTGCGCAACAATCTCCCAGATGCTATGTGCGCCTGGTATGGGGCGGGCAGCTGCTACGCGGGAGTCCACATCGGCCAGAAGCTCAAGCACGGCCGGACCATGCCACGCGTCACCCGCAAAGGCACGGCGGAGCTGATCGGCGATGCGTTCCACCTGGTGAGCCTGGGAGGTGCTTTGTGCCATGATTTTCTCCTCGCGTTTGCCGCGCCTGCCTAGTCGGCAACAATACTAATTCCGGCCGCGTTCGCCGCCTGCACGGCAGCGTCGCCGTCGAGCACCAGGCACTTGCCCGCGTCCAGCGCCAGGCAGGTGGCGGAGGCCTGCCGCATAGTTTCAATCGTTCTCAACCCGATCACGGGCACGTCAAAGCGCATGTCCTGCTTGGCTTTAGCCACCTTCACCACGGTCAGGTTGCGAGCCAGCGTCGAGGCTGCCTCCTGGAAGCTGGACATCAACCGCCCGGCGCGTTCAATGGCGGCATCGGTCCCCTCCATGGCTTCCACCGCCACGCAGGCTGCTTGCGCCACCACCACCGTCTGGCCGATGTCATACTGCGACAGGTGGCGCGCCAGTTCGCGTCCGTAGGCAATATCGCGGCGTTCGTTCTCGTCGGGCGCGCGGCGCGTAAGCACCCCGGACTTCACCAGCAAGGGCTCGAGAAAAGCGGTGGAGTTCTCCAGGGTGATGCCCTCCTCGGCCAGTACCCCGGCCACCGCGCCGATGAGCGCGTCGGTGTTGCGGGTGCGCAGCGACAGCAGCAGCTTGGCCAGCCGCCAATCGGGCTTGATGCTGGAAAAAATCTGCTTGTGCTTCACCTGTCCGGCCATGATGGCCCGGCGCACGCCCTCGCGCTGGAACATTTCGATGAGCTTCGACAACTCCCCGAGCGAAAGCCAGTGGACTGCCGCCGCGCCGTGCCGCTCGATCTCCGGGAAAGCCTCTTCCCGGATGGCAGCCACCACCACCTCGATGCCACGCGTCCGCGCCGCATCCAGCACCAGCAGCGGGAACTTGCCATTGCCCGCGATCAGGCCGAGTTTGCCGGGAGAAGACAAAGTGTTCGGAGGCGCTTACTTGATGGCGCCGCGCTCGGAGCTCTCAATGAACTCGATCAGGCGGCGGACATCGTCGCCCAGGTCGCCTTCCGCCTTCAACCGCGCGAGCGCCTGGCTGGTGTTCAGCTTGGAGGCCAGCAGCACCTTGAATGCGTGATGCAGCTTTCGGATGCGCTGCGGGCTGAAGCCGCGCCGCTCCAGGCCGACGGTATTCAAGCCATAAGCGTGCGTGTCGCGCGCGGCCGCAGTCCTCGAAAACGGCAGCACGTCCTGGGTGATGGTGGTGCCGCCGCCGATAATGGCGTGCGTGCCGATGCGCACATACTGGTGTATGGGACAGAGCGCGCTCACCATGGCCCAATCTTCCACGGTGACGTGGCCGCCGAGCGTGGCGGCATTGGCCAGGATGACGTGGTCGCAGATGCGGCAATCGTGCGCCACGTGCACGTAGGCCATGATGAGGTTGTGGCTGCCGATGCGGGTAATGCCGCCACCGCCCGCGGTGCCGCGGTGCAGCGTCACTCCTTCGCGGATCACATTGTGATCGCCGATTTCCAGCCGGGTTTCCTCGCCCGCATACTTCAGGTCCTGGGGAGCGAGGCCAATAGAAGCGAAGGGAAAGACGCGGTTGTGCGCGCCCAGGCGTGTCCAGCCATCCACCACCGCGTGAGAGACAAGTTCGCAGTCTTCACCCAGTTCGACGTGAGGACCGACGGTGCAGTACGGGCCGATGCGGCAGGAAGAGGCGACCTTGGCACGCTCGTGCACCAGGGCGGTGGGATGGATCCGCGGACAAGCAGCCGTTTCCGGGCCGGAGCTACTGCGCGCCGCCATCGTTGCCGCCGGCACTTTCGGAATTGAAGGGACCGGCTCCCTGGCCCGTCTCGTCCCGGCGGCGGGGCACCAACTGGCAAGTCACCACCGCTTCGGCGGCAAGCTTCTCGCCGACGTAGGCATTGCCCTGCATGCGTACCGCCGTCCGACGCCACGCCAGCACCTCGACAGCGATGCGCAACTGATCGCCGGGCAGCACTGGACGGCGAAAGCGGGCCCGCTCGATGCCGGTGAATACCATCAGCTTGTCGTCGCGGTCGGGAACCTCGGTCAGCAGCAATGCGCCGCCCGCCTGCGCCATCGCCTCCACGATCAGCACCCCGGGCATGATGGGGAAACCCGGGAAATGCCCAGAAAAAAAAGGCTCATTGGCGCTCACGTTCTTGATGGCCACGATGCGCTGCTTCCGGCTCAGCTCGACAATCCGATCAATGAGCAGAAAGGGATAGCGGTGCGGGAGGATGCGCTGTATGGCGGCAATGTCGAGCACGGTCTGGCCAGCTTCGTGTGCGGCAGGCGCGTGTGCCGTTTCCGTCATGTGCAATCTCAGAGGAATGGAAATTATACTGCACTGGCCCGAGTACGGGCTCCATGACCCAAGTCCCCAAGGCGCCGATCTGGCAAGTATGACCGAGCTCAAAACGTCCCTGCGCAAGCCGCGGCCTTTTGGGCCGGAAGCTTTTCTGGAACATTTCGAGCAGACCCGAGAACAAATTGTCGCCCGCATCGGGCGGATGGTCGAACTGGAATCGCCCAGCGACAACAAAGCGGCCGTGGACCGCCTGGGAGAGATGCTGGCGGGAGAGTTCGCGCAGCTTGGGGGTCGCGTCCGGGTCCATCGCCAGCGCGATGCCGGCAACCACATGCAGGTTGATTTTCGCGGGCGAGGCCGGCGGCCCCCGGTGCTGCTGCTTGGCCACTTCGACACGGTCTGGCCGCTGGGAACCCTCGCCACCATGCCCTGCATTGTCCGGGGCGAGCGTATCTGGGGACCGGGCACCCTCGACATGAAATCAGGTATTGCCCTGGTGCTGGCGGCTCTGGAGGCTTGGCGCGAGGTGAACGGAGGCCCGCCCCGCCCCGTCACCGTCCTGCTCAATACCGATGAGGAGATTGGCAGCGCGACCTCGCGCACACTGATTGAACGCGTGGCAAAAAAATGCGCCGCCGCGCTGGTGCTGGAACCGGCGCAAGGCTTGGCGGGGGCGGTGAAGACCGCTCGCAAGGGAGTAGGCGGCTATGAATTGAAGGTGACAGGCCGCGCCGCGCACGCCGGGGTGGATTTTGAAAAGGGCCGCAGCGCGGTGCTGGAGCTGGCGCGCCAGGTGCTGCGGGTGGCTGCGTTTTCCGGTTCGCGACCCGGCCTGACGGTCAACGTGGGGGTGATTCGTGGGGGCACCCGAACCAATGTGATCGCCGCCGAGGCCGTGGCTGACGTTGACGTGCGTATTGCCCGCTTGCGCGATGCCGGATTTATTGACCGGAAGATGCGGTCGCTGCGGGCGGTGGCGGCGCAATGCCGGGTGGAAGTGACGGGCGAGTTGAACCGGCCGCCCATGGAGCGCACCCGCAGCGTACTCCGGCTGTTCAAGACCGCGAGGGCCTTGGCGCGCGAGCTGGACTGGGAGTTGCAGGAAGCTTCCACCGGCGGGGGCTCGGACGGCAACTTCACGGCGGCGGCCGGCGTGCCCACCCTGGATGGCTTAGGCGGAGTGGGAGAAGGCGCGCATGCCCTGCACGAAAGTGTGTTGATCGCGGAACTGCCCCGCCGCGCCGCGCTGCTGGCCTCCATGATCGGCGCCGTCTAATGTAAGTTTCCGATTGTTCCGCGGGCGCGTCTCGTGCTAGAAACGCCGGTAAAGCACTCCTTACAAAACATGGAACCGCAGATGACCGAGACGCCGAAACCATCGCCGGCAAAGAAGTACTCTGAGCCGATCATCCCCGACAAGCTCTACTTCCGCATCGGCGAAGTGGCCGATCTGTGCGAGCTGCCGGCCTACGTGTTGCGTTTTTGGGAGACGGAGTTTCCGCAGCTCAAGCCCACCAAGAGCAGCACCGGTCAGCGAATGTACCGGCGGCGCGACGTGGACAACGTGCTGCGCATCCGCAAGCTGCTCTACCAGGATGGCTTCACCATTGCCGGCGCGCGCCAGCAATTGCGCGCCGAGGCGCGCAGCGCAGGCAAGGCCCAGCCCGTGCTTCCCTTCCCCCACCGCCAGAGCGAGCTGCGGCGGGTTCGCCAGGGCTTGAAGGAAATCCTGGGAATGCTTGCAGCGCGGCCGCACTGACCGGGCATTACGCACGGCACTGTGAGCGGCCGCCCTTGTGCCCCTCGCCGAGAGCGTGCACCGCGTCTTGGCCGAACTCTAGTGTAGAATTTCCTTTGAACCCCATCTCATTCCTGGGATGAGCTTTCCTTCGTCGGGACGTGGCGCAGCCTGGTAGCGCACTTGCTTGGGGTGCAAGGGGTCGCCGGTTCAAATCCGGCCGTCCCGACCATTCACCCTCTGGATGCGATCTGTATGCCGCCCTCGCTAATCCCTTGCGGCAATGGCGCAGCTTTGAGACTTGGGAGCGCTTGGTCCAAAGAAAAAACCTGTCCACCGCCTCGGGTACGCGCCGCCGCTCCATAACTGCAGGTGAATGCGTCGTCAAAGCCGTGAAGAGAGCTGCCCCGAGCGCAGACCGCGCCAGTGATCCGCTATCTACTGATTTTCCAGCAGTATAGGCAGGGTGCTGACGGTCAGCGTTGCTCCGGAGGTGATTGCCGTTTTGACGCCAAAGATGTCGCGCGAGCTGATGTATTGAAGCGGGGCGGTGTAGGACTGCGGTGCGCCCGTCACCCACACCGCAAGAGCCTGATAGCCGTTAGGACGAATCAGAACGCAGGTCCAGATGCCTGATCCGCTCAACGTGCATGGCTGCGCCAGCGTTGCACCGATAAGCCAGCTATAGACCTGCCGGTAGGCCTTGCCCGCCGGATGTATCCCCGTGTTCTTGTCCCACAGAGTTCCCCAGGTGCGGTTATTCCAGGCATACCAGTAGAAGCGCTGCACATTTTGCGATACCTGCAGCAGGTAGGAGCGCACCAGGAAAGCTGCCTGCTGGGTGGTGTCAGCTAGATCGGTCGAGGTCCCCCAGCTGCCCTCCGTGTCCCAGAGCGGCTTGCCTTGTTGCTGGTAGCTCGCAAGCATAGTTTTCAGACATTGCAAGGCGGGGACAAGGTCCTCTGCCGCCGTTCCGATATAGCCGTTGAAGGAAATGATATCGACGTAGGGACCGCCGCCCGCCGCAAAAAAGGGCTTTTCACGGTTTGCGATGGAACAAGTGTTAGTGGCCGCGATGTGATAGGCGCCGCTGGGCGGCGAGAGCACCTGGGCGGTCGGGTCTACGCTCTTGATGGCCTGGTAGGCATCCTGCGACATGCGCACCAACTGTGCGTCGGTACCTTTCCAGTGCGTCACGTCTTTGGGTGTGTCCCAGAGCTGGTAATACTTGATTTTTCCCAGAGCCTGCTGTGCCAAGGCGGTGACGAAGCTAATCCAGAGCTGGTCAGGGCCCGTTCCGTCCGGATTGAGATCGTAAGGTGGATAGCATGTGCCCGGGCCGTACTTGCAGGTCGTATCGGTTGGATTACTGGAGGCCCAGGTCGGCGTCGAACCAAAAGTGTAGATGATGTCCGTAATCCCGTGCCCGCTCAGAAAAGTTAACCAGCCGTTCAACGGGTCCCACACGTAGGACGACGCCGTAGGCTGCAGTTGGTGCCATGCAACCCCGTTATCCCATAGCCGGAAGGCGGCGAAGGGCACCGTCGGCCACGCGGTCATACCGATCGTGAGCGGGCTGAAATTGGGATAGTTGATTGACATTCCCAAGAGGCTGGGGGAAAACGCGCTGATATTGCCTACCGCCAATGAGGTGGTGCCCACGACACCATCGCAGGCCGCGGAAATGTTTGTGCTCCCATTCGCCAGGGCCGAGGCTTGCGCGTTGCCCGGCGTCGAATTGCCGATCGTGGCCACTTGCGCATTGGAGGAGGACCACGTGCAGGTGTTCGTCCGGTCCCTCATGGTGCCATCTGTGTACTGTGCCATCGCCGTGTACGTCAGCAAGGATCCGGCGACGAGCGTGGAATTAGTGGGGCTGACGGTGACCACTTGAACTGCCGGTGGCAGTACCGTCAGGTGGGTACTGCCGATCAAGGATTGATAGGTTGCCGAGATCGTCACGGTGCCGGTCGCAACCGTGCTTGCTAGCCCCAGGCTGCCCGCAGCGTTGCTGATAGTGGCAACCGTTGGGTCGGAGGAACTCCAAGTTGCAGAAGCGCTCACGTCCTGTGTGCTGCGGTCGCTGTACTGCGCCGTCGCCGTGTATTGCAAGCTCAGCCCCAAGGGCAAGGAGGCGTCAACCGGGCTCACAGCTATGGCCTGGAGCACGGGCGCGGTGACCGCGAGGCCGGTGCTGCCCACTACTGAATGGTAGCTGGCGCTGATGGTCGCCGACCCAAGTGCGACGCCTGTTGCTAATCCCTGCGATCCCGAAGCGTTGCTGATGGTCGCCGCGGCCGTGTTCGACGATGCCCAGCTTGCCACAGCGGTGAGGTCCTGGGTGCTGGAGTCGCTGTAATGTCCGGTCGCCGTGTATTGCAGGGTCAGGCCGGCCGCAACCGAGCCGTTTACGGGAGTCATGGAGATGGATTGCAACACCGCCGGAGTCACCGTCAGGCCGGTGCTGCCCAGTACTGACTGGTAGCTGGCGCTGATGGTCGCCGTCCCGACTGCGACGCCCGTCGCTAAACCCTGCGATCCTGCATCGTTGCTGATGGTCGCCGCCGCCGTGTTCGACGACGCCCAGCTTGCCACAGCGGTGAGGTCCTGGGTGCTGGAGTCACTGTACTTGCCGGTCGCGGTGTACTGCAGGGTAAGCCCGGCGGCAAGCGAGGCGTTCACTGGGGTCAGGGCGATAGATTGCAACACCGCCGGAGTCACCGTGAGGCCGCTGCTGCCCACTACTGACTTGTAGCTGGCGCTGATGGTCGCAGTTCCCACCGCGATGCCGGTCGCCAGGCCTTGCGATCCCGAAGCGTTGCTGAGGGTTGCGGCGGCCGTGTTTGACGATGCCCAGCTTGCCAGAGCCGTGAGGTCCTGGGTGCTGGAATCGCTGTAATGTCCGGTCGCCGTGTATTGCAGGGTCAGCCCCGCCGCAACCGAGCCGTTTACGGGAGTTATGGAGATGGATTGCAACACCGCCGGGTTCACCGTGAGGCCGGTGCTGCCCAGTACTGACTTGTAGCTGGCGGTGACGGTCGTAGATCCCAGCGCAACGCCGGTGGCCAGGCCCTGCGATCCGGAAGCGTTGCTGATGGTCGCCGCCGCCGTGTTCGACGATGCCCAGTTCGCCAGAGCCGTGAGGTCCTGAGTGCTGGAATCGCTGTAATGTCCGGTGGCCGTGTATTGCAGGGTGAGCCCCTCCGGAACCGAGCCGTTTACGGGGGTCAGGGCGATGGATTGCAACACCGCCGGAGTAACCGTGAGGCCGGTGCTGCCGAGAACGGACTGGTAGCTGGCGCTGATGGTCGTAGTTCCCACCGCGACGCCAGTGGCCAAGCCTTGCGATCCCGCAGCGTTGCTGATGGTTGCGGCGGCCGTGTTTGAAGAGCTCCATGTCGCTAACGTGGTGATGTCCCGGGTCACTTGATCGCTGTACAACGCCGATGCGGTGTACTGGGCGGTGAGGCCCGCAGGTACTGACGAATTCGACGGGGTAACCGTGATCGACTGAACTATGGGCGGATTGACCGTCAGCCCGGTGCTGCCGGTAATGGTACCGGCATCCGATGTCACAACGCTGGCGCTGATCGTGGTTGTCCCGGTTGCAACCCCTGTCGCCAGACCTTGCGAGCCGGCGGTGTTGCTTATGCCGGCTGCGCCGGTGCTCGACCGCCACGTAGCTTGCGTGGTCAGGTCCTGCATGCTTCCGTCCCGGAACACGCCTGTCGCTGTGTATTGCACCGTGAGCCCTACCGGAACGGATGTATTGCTGGGCGTAACAGTGATGAATGAGAGATGCCGGATTAGGGCTGTACTGCGGCCCGGACGGTTTTGCGCCCAGGCCCCTGGGCTCGTGGCAGGTATTAAGGAGAGTACACAGACACCCAACAGGGTCGCGCAGACACTTGACGCACACCGCTGCCGAGGACTGGTAGTCGCAATTCGCATGAAAGCAAAAGCAGGCGTCCGCGATATGGCCGGTCAGGGAGGGCTCCCGCACAGCAGAGTGCGACGCGGGTCAGACACTATTGGCCAAAGTTCGCGGGCGGGAATTCTTATTCGCCGGTGCGGGTTCTGTCAAGTGTAAAACACAGCAGAAATTTTCAGGCCGAGTTGCAGCCCTGCCGAGGTGAGTGTTCCCGTCGTCTGGAGTATCGGGCCGCATCGTGCGGAGCGGCACGGCAATTCCTTTTTTTAAATGAGAACTAGAAAACGGCGGCAA
>JAMXLI010000153.1 GCA_024281115.1 Terriglobales bacterium
GTATCGTCTTGATAGGTTTCCTTGATTTCCACGTTGCGGAAGTAGCCGCTCTTCTGCAGGTTGGTCATCAGGTTGGCCACCGCGCTCTGGCTCAGCGCCATCCCTTCCAGCTGGATGTTGCTGCCCTGGTCCTTCATGCTGTTCAGCCACACCGCTTCGGTGGAGTTGACCGTATCTCCCAGCGAAGCCAGCAGGTTCACCGGGCCGGACTGGCTGGAGCGCAGCTGGTCAATCACGTCCACGCGGTGCTTGTAGTTCTCCATCTGCTTCTGGCGCTCCAGGTACCGCGCCTTGACCTCGGCCAACTCGCGGTTCTTGCGCTCCGCCTGCGCCGTTTCGGTCTCCAGCCGGGTCTTCTCCCGGTTGAGCTGGTACCAGTAGCCGTAGTTGAGCGCCCCGGCCAGGGCAAACACGATGAGCGCCTTGAATGCCAGGCTGACGCCTTCGCCCGGAAGCGAGACTTGCGCCCGCTTGCCCTTATTTTTCGGAACCGACAGCAGATTGATTCGGATCATAGGTCGTCGAAGCTCCTCAGGGCCAAGCCCACCGCCACCGCCAGCTGGCCGGCATTCTGCTCGATCACTTCCGCGGCTTTGCCGTCCACCGGCGGGGCGATCTTGTGGAACGGGTTCAGTTCTTCCACCGGCAGCGAGAACTCCTGGCGCAAGGACTCGATCAGTCCCGGCACCTTGCAGGAGCCGCCGGCCAGGTAAATGCGCTCGATGTGCTCGCCCGCGGCCGTCGCCCGGAAGAAGTCGAAGGTCTTCTGGATTTCCAGCACGATGATTTCGGTCACCTGCTGCAGGACCGGGGCCTTGGCTTCCTCGCTCACCGTGCCCACTTTCTTGCCCAGCTTCAGCGCTTCCGCGTCGTCGAAGCTCAGGTCCAGCTCCTTCTGCAGCGAGTCGGTGTACTGGTGGCCGCCCACGCTGACGTCGCGGGTGAAGATGGGGATGGTGCCCTTCACGATGTTGATGTTCATCACGCTGGCGCCCAGGTTGAGCAGGGCCACGGTGGCGCCGGGCGCGGGATCGTAGTTGTACTCGTAGCAGTTCTGCAGCGCGAAGGCGTCGATATCCACGATGGCCGGGGCCTTGCCCGCCATGGAAAGCACGTTGGTGTAGTTCAGGATCTTGTCTTTCTTCACCGCCACCAGCAGCACATCCATGGTGGGACTGGAGGGATCCTCGGAGAGGATCTGGTAATCAATGCTGACGTCGGCGATGTCGAACGGGATCTGCTGCGCGGCTTCCTTCTGAATGGTCTCCGCCAGCTCCTGGTCGCTCATCATGGGCAGGGAGATCTTTTTCACGATGACCGAGTGGCCGCTCACCGAGGTGGCCACGTTCCGCGTCTTGATTTCGTTCTCCCCGAACAGCTTGGCGATCGCCGTGGAGACGGTGCCACTGTCCACGATCATGGAGTCCACGACGATGTCGGAGGGCAGAGGTTCCACGCCCAGGTGCGCGACCTCCAGCCCCGTCCGGCCACGCTTCAACTCGACTGCCTTGATGCTGCTCGATCCCACATCCAGGCCGACTATGGATTGCTTTCCAAACATGTCTCACCCTTCAGAGTTGCGCCGCCGCTGCCGCGCGCGCCTTGGTTTTCTTCCGCTCCCGCGCCCCGCCCAGGCTCTTGCGCTCCATCCAGGCATCCAGCATGGAGCGCTTGAACTTCCACCGGTTGCCCAGCTTGAAGGCCGGGATGCGTTCCTCGTACACGTACTTGTAGAGCGTGTCCGTGCTCACACCGAGATACCCCGAGGCCTGGCGAATGTTCATCACTTCCGGCGATTCGGACATAGAGCACTTCCTTCTTCTGCCAGAGACAGCCTCCCGCCTTCTGGCGAAAGCCTTTCCTGACAGGAGCTTCCTCCGCCACCAACAGCAGGGAGTTGTGTGCTTGTTGCTGCGTCTATTTCAACCGGAATGCGAGGGGTGTCAAGGTTACCCTACGGTTTTCACCGGGGTTTTGGGGGGCTTTCCCCGGCCGAGGGCGGACGGTGCGTCCCCGGCACATGCCGCTGCCACAAACCTAAGTTCCGTAATTTCCATTACTTGCGGCGAACGCTCTGGCGGCGGTTCCCGACTTTGCGCCTGCGATGTTACCGAGGTCTAAGGCCATCCGTTTCCCGCTTGCTCGGCCCGGCGTTGCGCGCCTCGTGGTTTGACTTGCTTCCAGCCCCCGCCTAAGATGCCGCCCTTCGCAGCCGGGAGGGAGCCATGATGGCCGCGCGTGGTGCCGTGTGTCGCTGGCTGCTTTGCCTGTGCCTGGCAGCGCGCGTTTTGTCGGCGCAAGACAAGCCCGCGGAAAAGAATCCCCTGGCAGGCCAGCCCGCCGCCATCGCCGAAGGACGCGCCATCTTCCGCTTCACCTGCTCCGCCTGCCACGGGGTGGACGCGCGCGGCGGCCTGCGCGCTCCCAACCTGACCTCCGGGGTGTGGACGCACGGCGGCAGCGATCAATCCGTGTTCAACACCATCCAGCATGGAGTTCCGGGCACGCTGATGCCGGCCAACGATCTCACCGACACGGAAACGTGGCAGGTGATCGCATGGCTGCGCAGCCTGGAAGCCAAGAATGAAGCCGTGGCCGGCGATGCGCAGCACGGCCGCGCGATTTTCTTTGGCGACGGCAACTGCTCCTCCTGCCACATGGTGTTCGGCAAAGGCGGCCGGCTCGGGCCCGACCTGTCGCGGGTGGGCGCGGCCCGCGGGTCCCAGTACCTGCGCGATTCCATTCGCGAACCGAGCAAGTACATTGCCGAGGGCATTACCGAGCCCAACAAAGACCTGGCACAACGTTATCAGCAGGTCACGGCCATCACGCTCGACGGGCAGCGCCTTTCCGGCGTCGTTTTGAATGAGGATACGTTTTCCCTGCAGATGTTGGACCGGCAGGAGAACGTTCACGCCTTCCTGAAAAGCGAATTGCGCCAGGTCATTGAGCCCAGCCAATCGCTGATGCCCGCCTACACTCCGGACGTGCTCAGCGACCGCGACCTGAATGACCTGCTGGCGTATCTGCACACCCTGCGAGGGCAACAGCCATGAAATACGCGCGCTGGATATGTGTCCTGTGCCTGTCCACGGCCGCCGCCGCTCAAGTCAGCCCGGATGCCATCGCCGCCGCGGGCCGTCATCCCCAGGATTGGGTCACCTATGCCGGCCAGTACAGCGCGCAACGTTTCAGCGCGCTGAAGCAGATCGACGCGGCCAATGTTGGACGCCTGGCGGCGCAGTGGGTCTTTCAGACCGGCGCGCTGGGCAAGTTCGAAGCCACGCCGCTCGCCATCCAGGGCATTCTGTACGTCACCGGGCAGGACAACCTGGCCTTCGCGCTCGATGCCCGCACCGGCCGGCCAATCTGGAAGTATGTGCGCGCGCTGCCGGAAAAAATCCAGGTGTGCTGCGGGCGCGTGAACCGCGGCTTCGCCGCGCTGGACGATCGCCTGTTCCTGGCCACGCTGGACGCGCACGTGGTGGCGCTCGACCGGCGCACGGGAAATGTCCTGTGGGACACCAAGGCTGCGGATTACAGCAAAGGGTATGCCTTCACTGTCGCGCCCTTGGCGGTCCGCGACAAGGTGATTGTCGGAGTTTCCGGCGGCGAGTACGGCGTGAGCGGATTCATTGACGCCTACGAGGCGAGCACCGGCCGGCGCGCCTGGCGGTTCAACACGGTTCCCCAGCCCGGCGAGCGCGGACACGAAACCTGGCAGGGGGATTCGTGGACACGCGGCGGCGCTCCCGCCTGGGTCACTGGCGCCTACGATCCCGAACTCAATCTCGTGTACTGGACCACGG
>JAMXLI010000154.1 GCA_024281115.1 Terriglobales bacterium
AGGTCTTCCGCGGGCGCTTCCGCAACAGCTTCGACAAACCGGGGCCGCTCGTGCCCAACCAGGTCACCGAATACAAAATTGACCTGCACACCAACGATCACGCCTTCCTGAAAGGCCATCGCATCATGGTGCAGGTGCAGAGCACCTGGTTCCCCCTCATTGACCGCAATCCGCAGAAATTCGTGCCTAACATCTACCAGGCGTCGGATGCGGATTACCAGCCGGCAACGCAGCGGATTTACCGCTCCGCCGATCACGCCTCGTATGTTCAACTGCCGGTTGTGCCCGCGGAGCCCTGATCGGCTCAGTGATCGCTGGCAGTACCGCGCCCAGGGCGTCAATTCGGCCGCCATCTTCGCGGGAGCGCAGCGCGTGCCCGCCTTTCTGGACAATTCGCCCACGCCCTCACTACACTTCTCTGACGTATGCGACTGGTAACGTTTCACAACCCGGCGGGGCAAAGCCGCATTGGGGCGCGCACCGCGTCCGGCGAGATCGTGGACCTGAACTCGGCATGCGGCCTGTACCTGCGCGACCAGGAGCACGAAGCCGCCTTCGCCCGCCTGGCCGATGCCCTGGTTCCTGCGAACATGCGCGCACTCTTCGAGGGGGGCGATACCAGCCTGGAAGCGGCGCGCAAGGCTTTCGACCATGTTCAGGCGCTGGGGCCGGAGGTTCGCGGCATCCGCAGCGAGCCGGTCACCTACGCAGAGTCGCAGGTGACGATTAAGGCGCCCATTATCCCCAAGAAGTTTTTTCACACCGCCGGCAACTTTCGCGAGCACCACGAGGAGGCGCAGCGTGCGAAGTTTTCGCACCCCGTGCGGCCGTGGATCGTCTTCTTTCAGAATATTGACGCCATCATCGGTCCCGACGAGCCGGTTATTATCCCGGACCACCTGACCCAGGAAGTGGATTACGAGCTTGAACTCGCGGTCGTGCTGAAAAAGTCGGGCAAGCACTTCAGCGAGGCGGAGGCGGGCGACTACATCGGCGGCTACGTGATTTTCAACGACGTGACCGCGCGCGACATTCAGCGGGAAGAGATGAAGTCGGGAGTGTTCAGCTTCTGCAAAGGCATTGACAGCTTCTGCCCGCTGGGCCCGCACATCGTGACCGCCGACGAGATCAGCGATCCCCACAATCTGGCCATGGAGTTGCGGGTCAACGGGGAACCGCGCCAGCGCTCCCATTCGGGCAAAATGTCAGTGAAGATCCCGCAGATCATTGCGCACTATTCCTCCATGGGCTACAGCGCGGGCGACGTGCTCTCCACCGGCACAGTTTCGGGCGTGGCCGCGTTCAGCGCCGATCCCAAGGCCTGGTATCTGAAACCCGGTGACGTCATGGAGTGTGAAATCGAGCAGATCGGCGTGCTGCGCAACCCAGTGATCTCATGGGAGCAGGCGTATGGCAAGAAGCCTGAGCCAGTGCTGGCCCGCCAGAGCGCATAACCATGGACGGCAAGGGCGGCAAGATCTGGGTAAGTGAGTTGAACGCGCGGCCCGAAATCCGCGGCCGCTTCCGCCGCTCGCAGCCGGTCCACTTCTACGACACCACGCTGCGCGATGGCGAGCAGACAGTAGGCATTGTCCTGTCGCCGCAGCAGAAGCTGGAAATCGCCCGCCAGCTCGACCAACTGGGAATCAGCCGCATCGAGGCGGGATTCCCGCGCGTTTCGCCCGATGACGCTGAAGCCATCCGGCTGATGACGGCGGCCCACCTGCGGGCCGAACTGTGGGGCTTCTCGCGCGCGGTGCGCGCCGATTTGGAGGAACTGGTGCGGCTGGGGGTGCGCGCCAGCGTTGTCGAGGCCCCCACCAGCGACATCAAGCTGCGGGCGTACGGGATCTCGCGCGACGAGGTGCTGCGCCGCATCCGCGAGGCGGTCACGTTTGCCCGCCAGAACGGCATCCGGGTGGCTTATTTCGCGGTGGACGGCACCCGCACCGAGCTCGAGTTCCTGAAGACGGTGTACCTCTCGGCGCTAGAGGCGGGCGCGGCCGAGATTGTTGTGGTCGATACCATCGGCGCCTGCGGCCCGGAAGCCGCCGAATTCCTCACCGCCGAGGTCTGCTGTTGGGTGGGCCCGGACATCCCCGTGCACTGGCATGGGCACAACGATTTCGGGCTGGGCACGGCGGCAGCGATTGCGGCGGTGCGGGCCGGCGCCTCCTGGGTGCAAGGCACGATCAACGGCATGGGCGAACGCGCAGGCAATGCCGACATCGGCGAGATCGCGCTGGCGCTGCGCTGCCTCTACGACGTGCCGGTAGCGCTCGATCTGAGCAAGGTGCGCCAAGTCTCGGAGGTGGTCTGCCGCGCCGCCGGGTACGAACTGGAAGCGTGGAAGCCGCTGGTGGGAGAAAACCTGTTCATGCGCGAGAGCGGCGCGGTCGCCAGCCAGTTCCACATTCCGGAGGCCATTGAGCCCTACTCCGCCGAACTGGTGGGTGCGGATCGGCGTGTGGTGCTGGGGAAAAAGAGTGGGCTCGATTCCATTGAAATCAAGGCGGGCGAACTCGGGCTTCCATTACCCGCGGAGGCGCGCGCCTCGGTGCTGGCAGAGGTGAAAAAGCGCGCCATCGCCAAGGGCGGCCTGCTCAGCGACGAAGAATTCCGCGAAATCGTGGGCTCGCTGGCGCCGGCGCGCTAAGTCCGTCGCCGGGGAAACCGGGCGGCGAACCAGCCGCTTAGCGTTTGGCCGCCATCCCGACGAAATGCGGCAGGACCGCGTCGCCGAACAACCGGGCCTGCTGCTCGCGGTCTTCTCCCCACAGCTCCAGCAGGATGTGCGTGCATCCCGCGGCGCGGTACTGCTCGATGGCGGCAATGCACTCATCCGGCGTGCCCGCGATAGGGCAGACTTTTTGCAGAATATCGTCGCTGACGGCCTGCGCCGCCGCCCGGCGGCCGCCTTTCTCCATAGCTTCGGCAATGGGCGCAATTTCTTCCGGCGCCAACCCGGCATTCTTCAGGATCTCATCGGCGGACCCGCGAATATTCTGGACTTTGTTCGCCAGGTACATGGCGGCCATCTCGCGCGCGCCTTCCCGCCCACGCCTGGCATCTTTGGCGATGCTGCCCACGATCACCGAGCCCAGGTCGAGGGCGCCAACGTCGCGGCCCGCTTTGCGCGCCCCTTCTTCCATGTTCTGGCGGGAGTAGCGCACGAAGCCGGGCGTGGTGATGGAGGCAGTCAGTAATCCGTCGGCGATCGAGCCCGCCATCTTTTGCAGCACCGGCCCAGTCGCGCCGATGTAAAGAGGCGGCATCCAGCGCGGCACGTGCGCGTCGTCCTTAAGTGCGGGGGCAAAGGCCGAGAACGCCTTGCCCTGGTACTCGACCGCTGTGCCGCTCAGCATGGCCTTAACGATCTCGATGCTCTCGCGCATCACCACGGCGGGGCCGACTTCTTTGCCTTTCTCGCCCTCACCGATCTCCTTCATAAAGATCTTCGAAGCGCCCAGCCCGAGGAGGAAGCGGCTCTCGCCGGCGGCCTCCTGTATGACCCGCGCCTCCATGGCGATCTGCACCGGATGGCGCGTGTAGGGCGAGATGATGCCCCAACCGACGGCGATGCGCCGGGTCTCGCGCGCCAGAATGGCGGCGATGGCGGTGGAAGAACGCGCTTCCATGGAATGTTTGCGCCACCACGGGTAGGCCTCGGCCAGCCAGAACGCGTCGAAGCCGGCCGCGTCGCAGGCCTTGGCCATGCGAACCGTCTCTTCCAGCGGCTCCATGCTCAGTTGCAGGACCCCAATGCGAAAAGGAACGCTCATGATCCTTCCTTCGGGTGCGATAAGTGTGTTGCCGCCATTGCGAACCCTGCCACCTTCGGCCTCAGCCCGCTTCCTTCATGGCCGCGGCCGTTCTAAGGATCCCTCCACCCATGCTCCAGGCCCTTGATGAGCGCCCAGAGCGCGCGGTTGAGGGGCGTAGGCACTCCCGTCTTTTCGCCCCAGCGCACGATGGCGCCATTCATGAAGTCCACCTCGGTCGGTCGCCTGGCCAGCACGTCCTGAAGCATGCTGGCCTTGTGCTTGCCGGGCGCGCTCGCGCCTTTCTGCACCAGGGCGCGCGGGTCGCCGTGCAGCGCGATATTTAACGCGCGGGCCACGGCTTCGCCTTCCGCGATCAGGTCTTCAAAAAGCTGACCCGTGGGCGGGAAACGCGTGGCTGCCCCGTGATGCAAAAGAGTGAGCGCGCCCACCGGGTTCGTGGAGGCATTAAAGATGAGCTTGGTCCATTGCGCGCCGCGCGCGTCCGCTAATGCGATGGTGTTCATGCCCGCGGCCGTAAGGGCGGCCGCGAGTTCCTCCACCTTCGCCATGGGCGTTGCGGTCGGCTCAAACGGCCCCATCCAGGTGTCGCCCTTAATGTCGTAGCCGATGTGCCCGGGAGCGATGGGGTGCCCGGCGGGAAACGTGGTGCCCCGAATGACATACTTCACGTGCTCGGCGATGAGTTCTTCGTTGCCGACGCCGTTTTGCACGGAGCACACTGCGCTCTGATCGTCGAAGGCGCGCGCCGCCTGCGCGATCGCCGACTTGGTATGGATGGCCTTGGTGGCGACAATGCCGTAGTCGCAGCGCGGAATTTCGCCAGGATCGCTGGTGGCGTTCACCTGGACCGTGAAGTCTGCCGCCCCGGAAAGGCGCAGCCCACGCTCGCGCATCGCCTGGGTGTGCTCCTTCCACACGTCGTAGGCCCACACCTCGTGGTCCCCGGAACGCGCCAGGTGGGCCGCAAACAGGCTGCCTACCGCGCCGCAACCGATCACGCAGATTCTCATCGTCAGCCGTTCAGCACCAGGAATGAACAGACTTTCGGATTTCTTGCACCATAGGCCTACGTCAGCGCCGACTCGCGGGTTTCCCTGCCGCTAAAGAACTTCCAGGGCACATCCGCCAGGCACTCCCCCGCATTCTTGCCGATGCGGTAGGTGTCCTGGGTGTACAGGCAGATTTTGCCGTCCTGGTCTACCACCTGCGGGTGCAGGGAGAAAATCATGTTTTCTCGAAGCGGCACTTCGCTCCGGGCGCCGATTGCCGGGTACTCGATCATGGTGGCGCCGATTGAGTGTCCTGACAGGTGCCCCAGGGAAAACCCATAGCGCGCGAAGGTATCGGCCACGGCGCGGTGCACGGTGCTGGCGAGCTCGCCTTCCTTCATGAGCGCGCGGGCCGCCTCCAGGGCTTCGGGATAGGCCTGCGCCATGCGCTCGGTGACGCGACTGGGCTTGGACTGGATCAGGGGACGTGAAAACTCCACCCAGTATCCGCCCGCCCCGGTGATCTCGAGCGAGTACAGCAGCAGGTCATCGCTCTGTACCATGCGGTGCCCAGGGACCTTGAAATACGCGTCGGCCTCGCCGCGCTCGCCGGAAAGCAGGATGTTCATCATGCGGGGACCTGCGCCGCGCGCGAAGAAGCGCTCGACTGCGGGCGCCATGATCTCGGCCTCGGTCTTGCCCGGCCGATAAGCCTCCACCAATGCCCAGAAACCGTCGAGGATGATGTCCATGGCGTCGCGGACTTCCGCCAGTTCCTCCTGGCTTTTGACGGCGCGCGCCATATCAAACTGGAAGTCGAACGGGACCAGTTCCGCCGGGCCGCGCTCCAGTTGGCGGTAGTCGCGCACCGCCATCACGAAGTCCAGTCCGTACACGCCCAGCCGCTTCCAGTTCCCGTCGGCGGCGCGCTGCCGGATCCACTCTCCGGGAACGTCGGGCCAGACCTGGTCGCGCACCCAGGGTTTTGCCTTATCGCCGATCCAGCGCGCTTCCCGGGGAAATACCAGGGTGGGCTCCCCCTTCAACGGAAACAGCACATATACGTAGCGGTGCACAATCTCGAAGCCCGACATGTACAGCACCGCGCCCTCGAACCCGGCGTACTGATTGCCGCACACGATGAGCGCATCCAGTCCCTCGGCGCGCATGGCCTCGCGGACGTTGTGGTACCTGCGTTCAATTTCCTGCCGGCTAGGCATGATTCATTAGCTCGTAGTCCCTGTCCCTTCGCAACGACTGGCTCGGTCCGACGGCTCAACCCTTTCCGTCAACGTCTCAGGCGTCGCCGGCCACGGAACCGCACAACTCGGCCGCGGTCAGCGCATAAATCCTGGTCATATCCACCAGCGTTTTGATGGCCACCTTCTCCCCCTGCCGATCGCGGGGCCCGCTGGAAGGGCCGTAATTCACCGTGGGGACGTCGAAGCGGGTGAGCACAGAGGCATCCGAGCACCACAGGACCGTGTCGTACCTGGGCACGCTGCCCATGACGCGAGTGTGGTTGGCTTCGATCGCCTTGATCATAGGGTGATCGGCGGCGATGCGTGCTCCCGGCACCGAGACAAAGGTTTCGAACTCAAGCTCGTAAGCGGGATACTTCCGGCGCAAATCCTCGAACATCGCCCGAACGTGATGCCGCACCTCGTCCATTTTCATCCGTGGCGGCACGCGCACATCCAGGAACAGGTCGGCGCGGTCGGGCGTGCGGCTTACCCGCCAGGGATATCCGGCCTGCACACAGCCGATATTGGCCACGCCCTGGTGTCCGCCGTACGCCGTCTTCTTCTCCCATTCGTCGCACCACTGCACCACATCCGTGAAGATGCGCTGCAGACGGCGAGTGGAAGTCTGGTCCGCCCGCCCTTCGGCAAAGGCGCTGTGGACATAAATGCCGTGCGTGGAGAGGCGCACCCACAGGGATCCGTAGTGCTCCAGCACGATCTGCATATCGGTGGGCTCGCCCAGGATGCACATATCGGGCACGATGCCGTGCGCCACCATGTAATGCGTGCCCACGCCATAGCCGCGATACTGTTTGCCCTGGTACTCGCCCCACTGGGTTTTTTCGATTTCGCCCGCGACCGCGCCAATCACCACGTCGCCCCGCAGCCGCACCCCCGCGCGCTGCAGCGCTCGCAGCGCATGCGTGTAGCAGGCCAGCGCGCCCTTCATGTTGTAAATGCCAAGCCCGAAGATCATGCCTTCCTGAATGACGGCTTTGGGCTTGTATCCCGGCCCGGTGAGGAAGGGCTCCGCGCCCGTGTTCGAAGTATCCATGTGGCCGTTGAACATCAGGGTTGGGCCGCCGCCCTCGCCCCGCCAGCGGCCGATCACATTGGCCCTGCCTTCCTCAATTTCCTGCCAGGTGATCTCCAGCCCCAGCGGCTCGAAGGCGGCACGCATGTATTCCGCCATGCGCAATTCCTCCCCCGTGGGGCTGGGAATATTGACCAGGTCGCAGCACATCGCCACCAGCGCCTGCTCATCTACTTCCGCGGCGATCCGGTCCACCAGCTTGGGACTCAATGCGGCCTTGCTAGCCATGGGAATCGAAGTCAAGCCTATGCCGCCGCCTTGCCGGCCAGGCGGAAGTCGTCAGGATACGTACACAGCTTCTCGCTGCCTTTCTCCTTGATCAGGAAATTATCTTCCAGGCGCAGCCCGCCGCCTTCAGGCCAGTAGATGCCCGGCTCGATGGCGAGCACCATGTTCTTGCGCATTTTGCCCGTGCCGGCCTGGTGGGCATAGGGCGGCTCGTGCGCGCGCGCGCCCACGCCGTGGCAGATCGGGTGCGACGGCTGTCCCGGATAGCCACCCTCGCTGATGCGGGCCCGCACCATGCGGTCCAACTCGGGGAAATCGGCGCCCTCCTTGGCGAAGGCGACTGCTTCGTTGAACACCTTCAGCAGGAGATCCAGCAGCTTCTGGTAGCGCGGACTCAACTCGCCCGGGCAGATGTTCTTGGTGAGGTCGGTCCAGTACCCGTCGGCGCACACCCAGATTTCGAGCAGCGTGGGCTCGTCCTTCTGCACCGGCCGGTCGCCGGTGGCGGTGAATGTCCGGATCCCCGGCCCCGACCAGACCAGGGTGAAAGCACGCGCCATCTCCACCTTGCCGTGGTACCCGACGCCCATGCCGTGCACGAAGCCTTCATACATCGCGCCCACTTCGCTTTCCTTCATCCCCGGACGGATGTGGGCGCGCGTGTGCTCCATGGCCAGCGCGGCCAGCTCATTGGCCAGGCGCATGCGCTCAATCTCCTGCGGAGTCTTGATGGAACGTGCCTCCACCAGCAAGGGGGTCGCGTCCACCACCTGTCCCGCAGCCTTCTTGAAGGCGTCGAAGAAGTTCTGCGTGGGCGTGGTCGGCTCGCCCACCATGCGGTCGGCCGATTGCGTTCCCATGTTTAGCTCGATGCCGACTTTGTCCGCGCATCCCCGCTCTCGCAAGACCGCCAGCGCCAGGTCGAGGGCGCGGTACTGAGGAGGGCGAGGATCGCGCGCATCGTACCCCCCGAACAGGCGCAAGTCCCGGGTCCAGGAATTGCGCTCAGCGTCGGCCTGTTGCGGCTCCAGCGCGATCAGGACCGGCTCGCCCTCGCGGGGAAACACGACCGCGTCGTACCCCTTCATGCACCAGTAGTTGGTGAGGTACAGGATGTTGTCGGGCGCGCGCACCACCAGCGCACTGATGTCCTGATCCTTCATGAGCGCCCGCACACGCTCCAGTTTCGGCTTGTCAACCGGATAAGGCATGGTCCTGGTCGCTAGGGTTGGGACTGCGCCGCCTCCACCGCGCGGTTCTCGTCCGCGAACTGCCACGAAGCTTCTTTGGCCTTGATCAACCGGTACATGGCCGCGTGCAGCGGCGCCGCAACGCCGGCCCGTTCGGCCTGGCGGGCGATCGCACCGCTGAGAAAATCCACTTCCGTCGGGAGCCGCCGCCGGACATCGTAGAGCATGGACGGCGGATGGTTCGTCTGCGCCCCCAGCTTGTTCATCTCCCAAGGGTCCTCGTGCAGTTGGATGCCCGAGGCCCGCGCCACCGCTTTCCCTTCCTCGATCAGCGCGTGCAACAAGTTTCCCAGGGACGAAAACTCGGTTTCATCGGCGAAGTGGGGCGAATGCGGCAGCTCCGTGAGCGCGGAAACCGAGTTCACCGAGGCATTGAAGATGAGCTTCGACCACTGCGCCGGGCGCGCGTCCTCCAAGGCCTCGGCTTTCAGGCCCGCCGCCACCACCAGGTCCGCCGCCTGCTGGACGACTGCAAAGGGCGTGCCGCGCGGCTCAAAGGGGCCCATCCAGGTGGGCGTGTCCAGCTCATATTGCACGTGCGTATCGGAATGGCGCGTGCCGCTCATGAATGTAGTTGCCCGGACCACCCAGCCGCGCGTGTGCTCCGCCAGGATCTCTTCGCTGCCCAAACCGTTCTGGGCCGAAATCACCGCCCCGCGATCAAACAGATGTCCCACGGGCGCGAATGCATCTTCCGTCTGCGTCGCCTTGGTGGCCACGATTCCGAGATCGAATTCCGGCATGGCGCGCGCGCTGGCGGAAGCCTGCACCCGCGCCGTGAAGTTGTGCGCGTCCTTGCCGCTCACCCGCAAACCCTGTTCATTCAGGGCGCGGGCCTGAGCCTCGCGCCGCACGAACACGTGCACCTCCGCCACCCGCGCCAGGTGCGCCGCGTACAGGCTGCCAATTGCGCCGCACCCGACGATGCACACTCGTTTCACGGCCGCGGCGTGGCCTCCGCTCCAGGGAGGGCGGAGATCATCGCTTTCCGCCCGGTGTTTTCACCCGCGACTCGACTTTCACGTTCTTCGCCGACTGTGCCGCGTTCTGCAGCAGGTGGAAGATGCGGTCGCCATTGTTGAACGAGTCTTCGATGATAACGCCCTTGGCGAACAATGCATCCTGCAGGGCCGCCGAAAGCGTATGAATGGGAGCCGCCCCGCCCTCGCCCATGCCCTTGGCTCCGCTGTAGCTGTGGGGCGAAGGCGTCTGCAGATCGCCAAATTTCACATTGGGCATGTTCACCGCGGTGATGGGCGTGTAATCGCTGAAGGTGCTGGTCAGCATATTGCCCACCTCGTCGTAGGCGCACGTCTCCAGCAAAGCTGCGCCAATGCCGTGCGCCGTAGCGCCGTACACCTGGCCTTCCACGATGGGCGGATTGATGACGGTGCCGCAATCGTCCACCGCGGCATAATCCAGAATGCGGGGGATGCAAGTGTCCGGCTCGACTTCCAGCACGGCGATGTGCAGTTGGGAAGCGTAGGTCAGGGTCAGGTTGCCGTATTTCTTCACCTTATCCGGCACTTTGAAGGGGGCGCGCCAGATGTAGCGGCAATTCAGCGTAATCTCGTGCAGCTCTTCCGGCAGCACGGCGCTGTTCACGTTGACGATGTTGGCCAGTCCCCAGTAATTGATAGAACGGTCGCTTCCGCGCACCCGCAGCTCCGGCCCTTGCGCGCCCATGCCAAACTCTATTTCGTCTTCCTTCGCGCTAAGCGCAAAGGCTGCTAGCCGCTGCATCTCCTTGCGCAGCTTTTGCGCGGCGCCGTGGACCGCGGAGAGCCCCGAGACGGCGAACTGGCTGGCGTAGGTGCCGGAAAACCCGGTGTGAACGTTGCGCTCGGTGTCGAAGCCGGTGCGCACCGCGATCACGTCGGGGCTGATCTGGAGCACGTCGGCGACTACTTGCGCGGCGGTGGTTTCGTGGCCCTGGCCCTGGGGGCAGGAGCCCACGGCCACGACCACCTCGCCATAAATATCCAGTTTGACGTTGGCGCCTTGCGAGTTGCCGGAAAAAGGCGCGTTGGGATTCACGATCTGCGACTGGCCGAAGTTGTTGGTGCCGGAATCGAGCGTGGTGCCGATACCCATGCCCAGCAGTCGGCCCTGCTTGCGCCCGGCCTCGATCTTCTTCTGCCAATCGTCCCAGCCGATCAGTTTCTTGCCCTTCTCCAGCATCCCCGGATAGTTGCCCGAGTCGTACACGCACCCGTTGGGCGTCAGGTAGGGGAACTCTTCCGGCCGCACGTAATTGCGCAGGCGCATTTCGTCGTTGGGAATGCCCAACTGGTGCCCGCAGATGTCCACCACGCGTTCCAGGAACCAGAGGTGCTGCATGCGCGAGTAGCCGCGGTTGGGCCCCACGGGGCACTTGTTGGTGACCACCTGCGAGAAGTCAATCCGCGCGTTCTTGAAGCGATACACACCGGGAAATACCTGCGACCAGATGACGCAGCCCAGCGGCTCGTAGCGCGGGTAGGCGCCGCAATCGTCGATGTGGCGGGAGGCGATGGCGGTGATTACGCCCTTTTCGTCCAAGGCCACGCGCGTGTCGCGAAACACGCGCTCATTGCCGTGCGCGCTCGCGGTCATGTGCTCGGTGCGCGTTTCCACCCACTTAACCGGGCGGCCACCGCATTTCCGGGAAGCCAGCGCGCACACCGCCATCTGTGTGTAGTTGGTGATCTTGATCCCGAAGCTGCCGCCAATGTCGAACGTCTGCACCCGGATCTGGTCAATATGAATGCCCAGGTGCGGCGCCAGGAACTGGATAGCGAACGAAGGGAACGAATTGTTGCACCAGTAGTACAGGCGCCCGTCCTTGTGGTCCCACTGCGCGATGATGACGTTGGGTTCCAGCGGTGTGCTGGAGAATCGGTGGAAGTGCATGTGGTCAATCTCGACCACGTGGGCGGCCTGCTGGAACGCCTTTTCGACGTCGCCGTATTCGAATACGCCGCGCCAGACCAGGTTAGTGCCCGCTTCCTCGTGCAGCACGCTGCGATCGCTAAGCGCGTCCTCCGGATCCACCGCCGGAGGCAACGGGTCATACTCCACCTGCACCAGTTCGGCGGCATCCTGGGCGAGTCCCGGGGATGCCGCAACCACCGCCGCGACCGGCTCGCCCTGGTAGCGCGCCTTCTCCACCGCCATGGGGTAATCGGCGATTTTCTGGCATTGCTCGGGCCCAATCTCGATGAAAGGATGGGTCAGAGCCTTCACCTCGCTGCCCGTAAGCACGGCGATGACGCCCGGCAACTTTTGGGCTGCCGAAAACTCCACGTTCAGCACACGGGCGTGCGCGTAGGGCGAGCGCACGAAGGCCAGGTGGGCCATGTCGCGCAGCTTGATATCGTCAATGAACTTGCCCTGCCCGCGCAGCAGACGGTCTTCTTCCTTGCGCCGTACCGGCTGCCCGACCCAGCGTCTCCCGTTTTTTCCGTTCTCCGCCATTGGTGGAAGTTCCGCTTGCCGCTTTCGCGCGAGGAGCCGCGCGTTCACCGCCGCCGCTAACCTGCGACTGGGTTCTCGGCGGGTTTGTTCAGCGCCCCCTCCAGGGAATCGATCAGCTTCTGAACGTTCTTCTTGGCCAAGGGTTCCAGCAGCCCGCCCGCGATGGAGGCAAGTTTGCCAAACACCTGCGCCTCGCCGCTCCAGGCCACCTTGGTTTGGCCGTCGCCCGCCTCGGAGAGGTCGAATCCCGCCACCATGCTGGTGCCGCCGCCACCTACGCTGCCCTGCCCTTTATATTTCGCATGATTGGGGCGTCCCGCCTCGGTGAGTTCCATCTTCACGTCGGCTACGCCCTTGATATAGCTGATGCCCACGTTGACTTTCACCGTGAAATGCGTCAGGTCCTGCACCGCGACGCTCTTGAAATCGGGCAGCAGCGGCGCAAACCGGTTGGGGTCAGTGAGGAAGTCGTACACCTCTTCCCGGCTCTTTCTGACCGTGAACTCACCGCCGAACTTGATTGCCATTTACCCTTCCTTGCTCAGCTTGGCGGCCATGCGAATGGCCTTAAAGACGTTCATGTACCCGGTGCAACGACAGGTGTTCCCGGCAATTGCCTTGCGGATCTCCTTCTCGCCCGGGTCTTTCTTATGTTGCAGCAGCTGGTAGGTCGAAAGCAGCAAACCCGGAGTGCAGTATCCGCACTGCAAGCCGTAGGACTCGCCGAAGGCCCGCTGAATAGGATGGAGCTTGCCGTCCTGGGCCAGTCCTTCGACGGTCAGGATTTCGCCGCCGTCCGCTTGCGCCGCCAGCACGGTGCAGGACTTCACCGCGCGCCCGTTCAGCAGCACGGTGCAGGCGCCGCAGTAACTGGTGTCGCAGCCCACGTGGGTACCGGTGAGGTCCAGGGTCTCGCGCAAGAGCTCCACCAATAACAGCCGCGATTCGATTCGGGCAGTGTGCTCTGTGCCATTCACCTTGACCCGGAGGGTGACGCGATCGCCGGTTTCCGCCACGGTCTCAGGCATAGATATGGCTGACCTCCACGCGCTCGCCCCGCGCCCGTTTCGCCGCCGCCCCAATGGCCCGCTTGACCAGGGCCGCCACCAGCGCCTTTTTGTACTCAGCCGAGCCGCGCATGTCCGGCTGCGGATCTGCAACCGACCGTGCCGCTTCCGCCGCCCGCTCGATCGCTTGAGGTTCAAGCACCTTGCCGCGCAGCTCGCCTTCGGCAGCGGCGGCGCGCAGAGGCGTCAGGCCCACCGCGCCCAGCACGATGCGCGCCTCCCGGCAGGTGTCACCTTCCAGGGCCAGCTGCACTGCGGCACTCGCGCTGGCATACACCGGCGCCGAACGCTTGAATGCGAGATAAGCGCCCCCGCTGCCCGGAGCCGGCGTCTTCACCCGGATTTCGCTTACCAGCTCGTCGGGCGCAAGGGCCGAGGTGTAGGCATCGAGGAAGAATTCCTCAATAGGCACGGTGCGCTCGCCGCGTGGTCCAAGGCAACGCACCGAGGCGGGCAAAGTCATCAGGACGGCTCCCCAATCGCCACTGGGATCAGCCTCGGCCACCGAGCCGCCAATCGTCCCGCGGTTGCGGATCTGGACATCGGCAATGCCGGCAGCGCAATCGTGCAGGATGGGGATCTGCGCCGCGACCTCGGACTCCTCGATGTCGGCGTGGCGCGCCATCGCGCCCAGGCGCAGGCCACCATTCTCGGCACGGATGTAGGCTGCGTCGGAAACAAAGTTCAGATCTACCAGATGGGCGGGACGGGCCAGGCGCAGCTTCATCAGGGGCACCAGGCTTTGGCCCCCGGCCAGCAACTTGGCCTCCTCACCGAGTTCGGCCAGCATGGCGGCCGCTTCTGCCAACGAACTGGCGCGGTGATAGTGGAATGAGTGCGGAAACATGAAGGCAGCGCCCGAAACCAGGTCCCGCCAACTGTCGCGGGCCGATAACTGTACCGCCGCGTCCGCTTCTTTTCAACTGTTGAACAATGCTGATGGGCGGCACTCAGGCGGGTACGCGCTTTCCCGCGTGCCTGAGCGTGGCAGCGCGTTCAACCGGCGCCGGGAAAGCCTTCGGCACCCACCAGGGGCACGAAGCGACATGGGTCCAGGCGCGTGGTACTGGCTTTTCCATTTACCTTTTGCACCAGGTGCAATTCCTGCGCTTGCGGGGTGCCCACGGGCACAATGATGCGGCCCCCTTCCACCAACTGCTCGAACCACGCGGGGTTCACCCGCGGCGCGGCTGCGGAAACGATCACGGCGTCAAAGGGAGCCAGTTCGGGCAAGCCGGCGCTCCCATCGCCCGTAAACACGGTAATGTTGCGGTAGCCGAGGCGCCCGAGCACGCCGCGCGCCGGCGCCGCCAGGGCCTCGAACCTCTCAATGGAATACACGTGTGCCGCCAGTTCGGCCAGCACGGCGGTCTGGAACCCGGAGCCGGTGCCAATCTCGAGCACCAGGTCGCGCGGCTGCAGCCGTAGATTCTGGGTCATGGCGGCCACGATATAGGGCTGGGAGATGGTCTGGCCCTCGCCGATGGGCAGCGGATAGTCGCTGTAGGCGTCGTCGCGGTGCTCGGCGGGCACAAACTCGTGGCGCGGCACACGGCTGAAGGCGGCCAGCACGCGATCATCGTCGATGCCGCGGGCGCGCAGCTGCTCGGCCACCATTCTTGCGCGCGCCGTCGCGAAGGCTTCCGCATTGTTGCTGCCGATCATGGAACAAGCCGATCAATGAGGAATGCTGGCAGGCGCGATTCAGCCCGGGCGGCCCGGCTACCCACGCCTACGGATCATTTCTTACGGCGACGCAGGCGAACGTCGAACCCCAACACCCCGTTTTGATCGCGCACCGCGATGATGGACAGGTTCTTGGTAACGTAGTATTCCGCCTGAATGATCTGCTGTTGCGCCTGCGACACGTTGGTGATGTAGGTAAGGGTCAGGTTATTCGAGACCTGCTGCTCCACGGTAACCCGCGTCCCTGCCGTGTTGTTCTCTGCCCCGCCTGCCTCGGGGTCAATTTTGATGCGGCTCACGCCAAAAATTTTTTCCAGACGATTGCTGACCGTCTGATTCAGGGCCTCGCCCAGGATGGCGTTGGAGGTGCTTTGCGCGAAATTTTCCGTGCTCTGCGACTGCAGCACAGCCGATTCTTCGCGCGTACGCCCCACCGCCAGCAGCGCGATGATGTCGGCCGTGGGCAGCGGCGGATCGGAACTGTATGTGGTGCTCAGTTTATCCACGGGCCCGTGGAAGCCAAGCGTGATGTCGTAGTCGCGCACCCGCGCCGTGGCTTCCAGATCGAACACCGGCTCGATGCTGACCGGATTGCTGAAAGTGATATCGCCGCGCTCCAGTTCGTACTTGGTCCCGTTGAAGGAACCTTGTCCCTGCGTGATGTTCACCCGCCCCAGCACGGCCGGATGCGTGCCCGTGCCACGCACGCGCAGGTCCACATCGCCACTCAGCTTGGCGCTGCTGGTCTGCACCTGCAATTCCGGAGTGGAGGTAACGTGCACGTCGATTTTCAGGTTGTTGAGCGGCGAGTTGGGCGGCGTCAACGGCGCGGCCTGCTTGCTACGCGCCATGTACACGGCAAAATCGAAGTCGGGATTGAAAGCAAAGCGAGTGATGAGGATGTCGCCGGAAAGCACCGAGCTGGCCAGCGATCCCAGGAGTCGCACATCCAGATTGGCGGTGGAACTGATGCCCGGCGGATAGCGAAGGCGAACGTCCTTGCCGCGGGCGGTGAGGTCGAAATTGACCTTGCGCCCGTACGTGATGTAACCACCCAGGGTGAGCGCGCCGCCCCCGGTGCGCGCGGTCAGCGACTGCACGCTCAAACGGTCGCGGTCGAAGGTCATGACACCATTGATTTCGCTGAGCCCGCTAGGCAAATCAATGTAGCTGAGGCCGCCATGCGCGATCTGCAACTCGCCCTCAAAATCCGGGGAAAAAAGGGTGCCGCCCGCGCGCATGGCAACGGTGACCAATCCGTACGACAGGTAGTCGGGATTCAGCGTCTCCAAAATACGCAGGTTCACCCGACCGTCCGCGCGCAGGTCTAAGCGCCAGGGGTCGGCCAGCTGCACCGTGCCGCCGGCCGAGAGATCGGTGCCGTCGCCCACCAGCCGAAAACTCTGGATGGCGAGCAGGCGATCGTGAATGGAAGCGCGAATGGGACCATCGTTCTGAATCTTGGCGTTCTCGATGTCGGCGAAGAACTGGTCCAGGTCGATGGTGCCGTTCAGCTCGCGGGGACGCAGCAGGGGTCCGGCGACGTGGAGCGTGCCCTCGGTGGAGGAGTGCCCGGTGATGCGGCCGCGCAGGTAAGCGTGCAGCAAGGGATCGATGTCCAGCCGGCTGAAGCGCAGCGTCAGGTCGGAGGGAAAGTCCTCCCGCATGCGAATGTTGCCGTCGAGGGCGAGATTGGCATGCTCGAATACCGAGCGACCGGTGAGCTTCAGGTCGGGTCCGCGGGTGGTGAGGTCGGCGGTGAACTGGCCTTCGCGTTCGCCGTTCAGCACCAGGTCGCGCAGCACCAGGGTGCCATTGATGACGGGCGCCTCGCGAGTGCCGCTGCCCTCGACGGTAAAGTTCATCGTGCCCGCCACCGCCAGGCGCGAACTCTGCAGGCGCTGCACGCGTGCAAGATCGAGGTCCGTGCTGCGGAAGTTGAAGTGAAATGCGGTGGTGTTCAGGTTGTAGGCTGCCGAACCGCTGATGGTGGCCTGCCGGTGCACCAGCAACACATCGTTGAACTGCGCTTCGTGGCGGTTGAAGGCAAGGGTGGCGGTGGCGCGTTCGAATAATTCGCCGTAAATTCGGGCGCGGGCGATCTCGACCTTTCCCTGCCCACCGGGGTCGAGACGCGTGCCGTGCGCCCGGAAAGAAAAGTTCACGGTGCCGCGAATGGGATAGGCGGTTCCGGCGAGCGACTGCACATCGTCCAGCGAGGCGTTGCTCACGTCGGCGGCGGCGGTCACCGGGCTGGAATCCGTAAACTTCAAATGGTCCAGTCCGGCGCTCAAGCGAAAGCTCATCTGCGCGGCACCGCGCCGCAGTACGCCCTGCTCAGCCTCCACCTGATGGGACGAAAACTGCAGTTCCGTGGACAATGAGTCCCAATGGAGTTGGCGCGTTCCGGCTGGGCCGCCCAGCAGCGTGTCGAAGTTCGAGATCTGCAGATGCCCGGCCAGCAGGGGATCGAACCACGGTCCCGACGCTGTGCCCTGGAACCCCGCCTGGCCGTGAACACGCACGGGAAGCTGATGGACCAGCTCAAGCCTTTGCAGCAAGGGCTGGAATTCTTCCAGATTGGACGAGCTGGCGGTCAACTTCAAGTTGGCGTTGTCGCTGCCCAGTGTGCCCTGCGCCGCAAAACTGCTCGCTGCGGTCGCAAGCTGCAGGTCATCCACCTGCAGAATCCTCGTGCGTCCCCGGTACGTTCCCTGCAAGCGGCCCCCCACCGAGAGTTCGCCTGGTTCCGGGTGGCGCATTGGATTGATGGTGAGCCCAATTCTGGCGGTGGCCAATTGCGGCGCGCCCGTCCACTCGGCGTCTACCGTCCCTGAGGCCAGCCCCGCTAGTTGCAAGCTCTCCGCGGGAAGGCGCCGGGTGGAAATTGCCCGAGCCATTTGCCGCAGGGACAAGGCATTCAGGCGGAGGTGTGCGAGGCCGCGCTGCGGCCGCCCCGGCGGTGAATCCGGGCCCAGCGAATTCCAGTTGATCAGCCGAGCATCGCCGGTTAGCGTGCCGCCCAAGGCGCTGCCGCTCAAATGGGAAAGCGTGAGCACGTCGTCCGCAATGTCGTAATTCGACCGCATCTCGACCTGGCGCACGCGCAGCTCCGGCCCGGTGTATGCGAACTGCCGCAGCTCTGCTTGGCCCGAAGTTTCGTAGCCGTCGCGCCGGTAGATTCCCCGGCCCTCGGCCACGACCACCCCCGACATCAGGGTCGGTACGCGGGTGATGGCGCGCGCTTCCGCCAGGTCGAGCGTGGCGCGGTATTGCAGTTCCGCGCGCGGGTTATTGAAGTCCGTTACGCGCCCGGAAGCCAGCAGGCGCGACTTGCCGGAAAACTGGACGGACTTGAAGTCCAGATGATCCGGAAAGAGGGTAAATTCCACGGTGGCGGTGGACGCGATCGGCCTCCAGTGCTCAAAGACGGTGTCAACCTTGCCCGCCTGAAGGCGTCCCTGGTAGCGCTGAGGCGCACTCAGCAGGACGGCGGAGGCGGCAACGTCGGCGGCGGTGAAATCGAGCGGTATGCGGCGGTCGTGAAAGCGCAATTCGCCGCGCGTAACTTCCAGCCGGTCGGTGGTGATGCTGAACAGCTCCTGGATGGAACTGCCGCCCGAGGGCGCGGCCGAAAAGGTTGGCTCCTGGACGACAGGATTGGTAATCAGCTCGAAATAGGGCCGGTCAATTCGCAGACGCGCCAGGCTGAGCGCGCCGTGCAGCAGGCTGGCGAACTTCAGCTCCGCACGCAACCGTTCCACGTGAATCGTGGCGGCGCGCCCATAAACCTGGGGACGGTGAACGGAAAGATCTCCGACGTCCACCTGCAGGCGCGACAGGCGCCAGCGAAAACTGCCCACCTGCACATCGCCCCCGGTGGCGTTCCGCAGGCTGGCGACAAAACGACCGCGCAAGTATTGGTTGAAGCTGGAACTGGAGAGATAGGCGAGGGCGATTAATAGGAGCAGCAGCAGCCCTGCAACCGCCAGCACCGCGGCCAGGGCCCAGCGGCGGAGGCGCGGAACGGGATCCGCGCCGTTCATTGCGCGCGGACTCCGGCTCCGTTCTCGCCTTTCAGGCGAATTTCACTTTGTCCACGCAGGTCCCGGAGCCACGCCGTGAGCAGTTCGTTGACGCGCTTTTGCGCCAGCAACTCTTCGATTTTCGGGGTCACTGCAACGAGCGGGATATCCTGCACGCCAGCCTGGCGCAACTGCGGCAAAAATTCGCTGCGGTAATACGCTTCGATGCTGCCGGCGTCCACGCGAACGTTGGGGCGCAAGCGGATTTCGATGAGGCGCGCCAGGTTGATTTCCAGGCGGACGTGCCGTTCCAGGCTGCGCGGGCTCAGGCCGTAGCGCGCCAGATCGGAGGCCCAGGCCGCATCGTTGCGGGCGGCGTGCTGCTGGCGCAACTCGCCCACTCGCTTGGCAATCTCCTCCGGCTGAGCGCGGTCGAAGTCGGAATCCTTCATCTGCTCGCGCAGGAGTTCCTGGTCAATCAGCCGGTCGAGCGCTTGCCGGCGTTCCAGAGGTCCCAGGGTGTCCAGGGACACGCGGTTCACGAAGGCTTCGTACCGCAAAGCTTCATCCCAGTCGCTCTGCAGGATGGGATGGTTGTTCACCGTGGCTACGATGCGCTCGATAATCTCGCCGCCCTGGGCCGCCGCAAAGCCCAGCAACGCGACCACCACGAGTTGAAGAAGCCTGCGTGCCATCAGAAAGTCTGGCCGATGCTAAAGAAGAAGTTGAAGCGCCGTGCGGTTTCGATGTGCGGCAAGGGATTGATGTCGTCCCCCTTCAGCACCGGAAACGTGGGCGGATTGAGGTTGTAGCCCAAATCCAGCCGCACCGGGCCAATCGGAGTCTTGTAGCGAAGCCCGGCCCCCACCGCCTGCACAATATAGTTGAAGTCGCAAACCGCCGACGGATTTAGTGTCTCACATCCGCTCTTGTCCTGCGACAGCCGGCTGAGCCCCCGAATCATGTTGTGGGAAGTACTAAAGACATTGCCCGCATCGTGAAAAAGGACAAAGCTCAGGTTGTTTTCGAGAAAGGGCATATAGACCGGCGGAAAACGTAACTCCAGATTGTTCAAGAACAAAGCCTGGCCGCCCAGCGGGGCGCCGCTGAACTGGTCGCGCGGGCCCGCCTGGTTCAGGGCAAAGCCGCGCAAAGAATTTCCACCCCCCGCCAGGAAGCGCTCGGGAAGCGGAATGATTTCGCAACTGGTGGGCGCGGTCGAACCGGACGGGCACAGGCCGGGCGAGATGGTGTTCTTGCCAAAAAGATTTTCCACGCCGATGCGGGTTTCGCGGGCAAACACAAACTTCTTCTTGAAGCCATGGTAGGTCGTGTTCTGCGCCAGCACCCGGCTGAAGTTGGCTTGCGAGCCGAAGAATCCCGCGGCCACGCCGGCGTCCACCGTGGTGTAGAAGCCCTTGGTCGATTCCAGCGGGTTGTCGCGCTGATCGCGAATATAGGTAAATGAAGGTATGCCCACGCGGACGGGCTGCGAAAGCAACGGGACCAGTTGCGGCTCGATGACCAGGTTGGTGGCCTGCACCCGGCGATAGGTGAAGCGGTAGAGCAGCGTGGTCGCCTTGCTCACGGTCTGCTCGGCCTGCACCGAGCCCTCCAGCCGCTTGGAAGTGAAGGTCAGCACGTCCAGAGTGTTGTCGTAAAAAGCGGTAAAGGTAAGCCGCAGGTTGTCGTTGTCCATCCAGCGTTGCGCGTCGTAGCTGACCAGCGCCCGCTGTTCCAGGCGGCCCAGGTGAGACTTGAAGGAAATGGTGTGCGCCCGCCCGCGAAAGTTCAGGCGGGTCAGGTCAAATGAAACCCGCGGGCTTACGCCGGTGGCGCCTTGCGGCTGGGTGGGACCGGAGGGCTGCCCGGTCTGGGCTTCCAGTCCCAGACCGTAGGTAAAGGTATAGCGCTTGGCTTCCTGCATGCGGAACAGCACGTTTTTCTCGCGCGCCGCCCCCTCCGGGTTCTGCACCGCCGTGTCTACCTGGTTGAAGATGCCCAGGTCATAGAGCCGCTGCTGGGAACGCAGCAGATCGTTTTGGCTCAAGGGCGCCCCCGGCTCAACCTGCAGTACGCGCCGCACTACTTCCGGCCGGGTGTGCTCCAGGCCGGAAACCAGCACCTGATCCACAAAGACTTCCTGGCCTTCGTTCAAGGTGTAGGTGAGGTCCATGCGGTTGGGCTGGTCTTTCAATGGATGAGCTGAGAACGTGAACTGGGCATTGGGGAATCCATGGTTGAAATAATCCCCCAGGATGGCATCGCGGTCGGTGGCCACGTTGTACTCGGAGTAGGGCTGGCCCTCGGTTTGCGTCAACAAACCACGCAGTTCGTCTTCCGGAATGCTGGTCGCTCCAATGACGTGCAGCGCTCCTACCACCTGCTGCGGCCCTTCCTCGATCGCCACCTTGATCCCGAGCTGGCCGACCAGCCCCTGGTAGTCGTCGAGGACGTTGCTGGTGACCTTGACCTGCGAAAACCCGTTCGACCGGTAGAGCTCGGAAATGGCGGTCACGTCGCCGCTTAACAGCGAAGCGCTGTACAGCCCGTGGGAAAACACCCGTCCGGCGGGCTGCACCCGCATGCGCTCGCGAATCACCGGCGCGAGAAAGTACTTGTTGCCGGAGATGTCCACGGCTGCCACTTTATGGCGCGCACCCCGTTCCACCACGAAGATCACGTAGAGCACGCCCAAACTCTCTTCGTTTTCGCGTCGCACATTGACGCTGGCTTCAAAGTATCCCTGCTGCTGGAAATAGTCGCGCAGGTTGCGCCGGCCTTCATTCAGCAGGTCGTCATCCACGGAGTTTTCCTGGTAGATGGGAATGTATCGCTTCATTTTCGACCGGCTAAGGCTCGCGCCTTGCACCCGTACCTCCACCAAGGGGCCGGGGTCGATGCGGAAGGTGTAGTCCACAGCGTTCTGCTCAGCCCGATAAGCGCTGTTGAGGATGGAGATCTGCGACTCCAGATAGTTGTTCTTCTGATACCGCTTGCGGAGCCGCTGCAGCGCTCCATTGATGGCCGCCGAGGTGACGCGGTCGCCGGGCCGCAAGCGCGCGATGCGGTAGATCTCCTCCGCGCTCAGTCCTGGCTCTCCCGTGATCGCGATCTTCCCGACCCGCGCCTGTTCTCCGGGCTGGACGTGGAAGGCAACGCTGATCTGCTGCGTGGGCGGATCGCGCTGCTCGGTGGCGGTGATGACGGCGCGGTGATATCCGTTCCCGGTCAACAGCAGATGCATGCGATCCATGGACCGCTGCAGCAGCTCCTGGGTGAAGACTTCCCCCAGTTGCAGCTTGCCCGCATTGATCAGTTGGTTGGGCGTGAGTTCGGGAGGCACCCCGTCCACCGAAACCGGCCCCACGAAGTAGCTGGGCACGGCAATAAACACCAGCGCCACCTGGTTTCCCGGGCGCCGGTCCGCCTCCACCTGCACGTCGGAGAAGCGGCCTGTGGCATACAAGGCGCGCACGCTGTTGCGAATGGAGATGCGATCCAGAGGCTGGCTTATTTTTTGCGCCAGTAACGTACGTAAGCCGGCGAGATTGCCGCTTTCCACGCCGCGAAACTGGATTTCGCTAACCACCAGTCCCTGGTAATCGAAGAGAGTTCCCAGCGCGGAGGGCGCCGGCCGCGTGCTGACGTCCTCGGCTGTCTCGAGTTCCTGAGACGAGGAGGCCTGCGGGGCCTCTTCCATGGATTGGCGGGACGCCGCGGTGGACGCGAACAGGATGTGGGCGCCGGCCAGGGCGAGCGCCAGCGCGGCCGTTCGCACCGCTGCGAAGCGGCGCGTGCGTGGCCTCGACTCCGCGGGTGGGGCGTTGAACTGGCCCAAAATCAACGTGATCCTTTGCCGGTCGCCAGTTGGATCAGGCTGCTGCTTGAGTTGCTGGCTCCTATAATAAGCATGGACGGTGCAGACGGGAATGTCTGGCGATTTCGACGAACGCTATTCGCGGCAGGTTTTGTTTGCCGGCATCGGCCGGGAGGGCCAGCGCCGGTTATCGCGGGCGCGGGTGGCCATCGTAGGATGCGGGGCCACGGGATCGGCGGCTGCGGCCCTGCTGGCACGCGCCGGAGTCGGCACGCTGCGCATCATTGACCGCGATTTTGTCGAGCCCAGCAACCTGCAGCGACAGAGCCTCTTTGACGAAGCCGACGCCGCCGCTTCCCTCCCCAAAGCGGTGGCTGCCGCCCGGAAGATCGCCTCCTTCAATTCCGGAATCGTGGTGGAACCCGAAGTCGCCGATCTCACGCCGGAAAAGGCGCGAGACCTGCTGCGGAACCCTGACGTCGTCCTCGACGGCACCGACAACTTCGAAACGCGCTACCTGATCAACGATTTTGCCGTCCGTGAAGGCGTGCCCTGGATCTACGTCGCCGCCGTGGGCAGCTATGGGGTGACCATGAACGTGCTGCCGGGGAAAACCGCTTGCCTGGCCTGCGTGTTCCCCGAGCCGCCGCAAGGCGCGCTGGAGACTTGCGACACCGCGGGCGTGTTGAACTCGGCCGTGAATGCCGCGGCCTCACTGGCGTCGGCCGAGGTCTTGAAGCTGCTCGTGGGCGCGCCTGAGCGCCTGCGGCGCACCCTGCTTTCCTTCGACGTTTGGACCAACCATCGTTCGGAAGTGCAAGCGGGAGAGCCGCGTCCGGGATGCCGAGCCTGCGATCGGCGGGATTTTGTTTACCTGGCGAGCGGAGCGCGCTCGGATCTTACACTCTGCGGCCGCAACTCCGTACAGATCAGCCGCGGTGGAGGGCAACTCAGCTTTGCCGAACTCTCTGACCGCCTCAAGCCCCACGGCATTGTCCGGCACAACGAATTTGTCCTCAAATTCTGGCACGAACCTTATGAAATGACGCTATTTCCTGATGGCAGGGCCATTATTAAGGGGACCACCGATACGGCGGTAGCGCGGAATCTATACGCCCGATTCGTAGGAAATTAGCGTCAAGAGTAGAGGTAATGCTTTAAGATAGACGCCAGCGGTAGGGCTCTCGGGAGGTCTAGCCATGAGGAATTGGGCCGTCGCAGTCGGCATCCTGCTGCTCGCCAGCTTGGCGGCGGCACAAACCAGCGTTACCCCTTCCTGGTTCGCAACCAATCGCAATGACTGGAGCGCCACCGCGCCCCTGATCAACGCACCCGTCATTCAATTGGCTGCGCCGCCGGACCAAGTGGGAGCGACCAGCGGAACTGCAGGCAACACGGTGGGCGCAAGTGCCAGCGCGCCTCTCAATTTGGGCGTCACGGGAAGCGCGGTCATGATGCCCGGCATTTGGACAACCTCGGCCTACAGCCTGGCTGAAGCGCCGCCGAGCGGTTCCAGCCAAGGCCTTACGACAGAAGCAGGCAGCCGCGGTCTCAACCTGGGCGCAGCTGCGTTCGACTCCGCGTACGACTTTCCCGACCTCGGGCAGGCCAGCCTCGCCCAGTTTGCATCTCGCGCGAAGAAGAACGAACAGCACCACTCTGCCAAGGTGTACACCAACGACGACGTGCAGCGGCTGAAGGAGCAGCAGGAAACCGCAGGCAAGCCAAGCGCGCCGCAGCCGCCTTCCACGCCGCAGGCGCCTTCCACGCCACCGCAGTAGCGCACCTTTGAGCTGAACAGCGGGCTCCGCGTGCCAGGTTCCAGCCCGTACTTGGGCGCGGATAGGCCTTCTGGTATTCTCAACCGCCTTACGGCGCGAGAATCCCTTTGACCACTGCATCGGGTCCCGACATCCCCGCCAAAGCGCAGTTGCGCCGCGAGATGGGCTTCTGGGACGTCCTGCTGTTTAACATCGCGGCCGTGCTCGGGCCGCGGTGGATTGCAGCGGCTGCGCACAATGGCACCTCTTCCATCAGCTTGTGGGCATTGGCGGCGGTGTTTTTCTTTATGCCCACCGCGCTCATCATCGTGGAACTCTCCACGCGTTTCCCGCACGAAGGCGGTCTCTACATCTGGACGAAAGAAGCCTTCGGCGATTTCAACGGCTTCATCGCCGGCTGGTGTTACTGGATTTACACGTTTTTCTATTTTCCCGGGTTGCTGGTTGCAAGCGTGGCCATGTCCGTCTATATCGGAGGCCCGAAATACGAGCATCTGGCCCATCAACCCGAGTATCTTGTGGGCGCGTCGCTGGTAGTCCTGCTCGCAGCCGTGGTGCTGAATATCGTGGGCCTGAATATCGGCAAGTGGCTGCAAAACGCGGGCGGAGTCGGAACCTACGTTCCGTTGCTCATGCTGGTGGCCATGGGCGCCTACCTGGCGCTCACGCGCGGCTCAGTGACCGACTTCCACTGGCGCGACACGTTGCCCCGGTGGGACCTGGACACTGTGAACTTCTGGTCGCAGATCGCGTTCGCCTTCACAGGCCTGGAACTGGTCTGCGCCATGGGCGAGGAGGTGCACGATCCGCGGCGCACTTTTCCGCGCGCCATCTTCGGTTCCGGGGTGCTGATCGCCGTCATTTACATGCTCGGCACCCTGGCTGTGCTTGCCATCCTCCCTGCGTCCAGCGTCGATACCCGCAACGGGGTGTTCCAGGCGATGGGCCATGGATCCCAGGCCATGGGATGGGCTGCCGTGGGAATGATTGCGGCCGTGCTGGTGACGGTCGGCAATGCCGGCGGGGTGGGCGCCACCGTGGCGGGAGTTTCGCGCGTGCCCTTCGCCGTGGGGATTGACAGCTATTTGCCGCGCGCGTTCGGCGCGATCCATTCCCGTTGGCGTACACCCTGGATCGCTATCCTGGTGCAAGCCGTAATTTCCGGAATCATCCTGGTGCTCTCGCAGGTGAACGAAACCGTGCTGGGCGCCTACCAGATCCTGGTAGACGCCACCATCATCATTTACTTCGTCCCGTTCCTGTATATGTACGCGGCGGTCATCAAGCTCGCGTATCGTCCCGATCGCACCCGCAACGCGAATGCGGTGCTGATTCCCGGAGGGAAGGCCGGCGCCTGGATCGCGGGCGCTCTGGGGTTCGCGGTGACGGCATTTGCCATTGCCTTGTCCGTGATCCCGCCGAAAGAGGTTTCGAACATTGCTAGCTTCGAGTGGAAGGTGGTCGGAGGAACGCTGATTTCTATTGTGATAGGGTTGCTGCTGTACTGGCGGGGCGCGCGGCGTAAGCGGGCGGAACTCGCAGAGAGCAACGCTCCCCATGCAACTCGCTGAAAGCAAAGCTGCTGGATGAATGTCACGCCCGGATAAACGCAAGGTTTTCTCCTAACCGATACAACGCAAAGTATTTAGTGTGCATCCCACTGTGCCAGAGAGGCGACACCGAAAAACGTGGCTCAAGCAAAAGCAATCACGGCGCTCGGCATAACCGAGACAGAAGCGATTGATAAGGCGAAGGGCGGCGATTCCGCCTCCTTCGAAGCGTTGTACAACCTGCATAAGCGCCGCGTGTACTCGCTGTGCTTGCGCATGACCGGCAACACCGCGGAGGCTGAAGACCTGACGCAAGAGGCCTTCCTCCAGCTCTACCGGAAGATCGGAACTTTCCGCGGCGAGTCGGCGTTTTCCACTTGGCTGCATCGCTTATCGGTGAACGTGGTGCTGATGCACCTGCGTAAAAAGGGACTGCCGCAGGTTTCGTTGGAAGAAACCTTAGAGCCGCAAGAGGACGGTCCGAAACGCGAGGTGGGCATGCCGGACCCGATGCTGAACGGGTCCATTGACCGGGTAAACCTGGAGCGTTCGATCGAGAACCTCCCGCCGGGCTACCGCGTCATATTCGTGCTGCACGACATCGAAGGGTATGAACATAATGAGATCGCCGACCTGATGGGTTGCTCCATCGGCAACAGCAAATCGCAGCTGCACAAGGCGCGCATGCGTTTGCGAGAGCTGCTGGTGAACAGCAAACCGGAACGGGGCGGCGGCAGTTAGGAGTTGGGCTTTCGGGGAGATGCAATTATGACCTGCGCAGAATTTCAAAAGGTTCTGCCTTACATTATCGATACTGGTGGCGAGCCGGAGCAGAAAGAACACCTGCGCGATTGCAAAGCATGCTCCGAGCTGGTTTCCGACCTGCAATACATTGCCGACCAGGCCAAGCTCCTGGTCCCTATGATTGAGCCGAGCCCCCGGGTGTGGAAGCAGATTCAGACCTCGTTGAAAGACGAAGGCCTGGTCCGCAAGACCTCCCGGGGGAAGCTTCTAGGACTCAAACCCGCAAGCCGCGCCAGCCCCACGCGGGGACTGCCCATAATCGCGGTAATGCTGTTGTCGCTGGGCCTGGCCTCGTATTGGAGCAACCTGCAGCGCAAGGACGGTACCGCGAGTGCGCCGCAGATGCGCGTCTCGTCCGTTGCCCCGGCGGTTGGCGACGATCAGCATTTCCTGGCCGGAATTGCCGCACGGCATCCTGAGAGACGCGCCCGCTATGAGACGGGAGTGCGGGCCATCAATAACTACATCTCTGAAGCCCGGCGCTTCGCCGAGCAGAACCCCGGCGATCCCGATGCGGAGCAGTACCTGCTGCACGCTTACCAGCAGAAGTCGGTCCTCTATAGCCTGGGTGAGCAGCGGCCCATCGAATAAACGAGGCCGGCCCACAAGACCGATGAAGATTGCTCCGCGGTCCTTTTGCCTGCTGGGCGCCGTCGCAGTTTTCTGGGCTTCTGCGATGGCCTCTCCCGCTACAACCAAGGAATTTCATTACACGGTGGCTGCAAACGCCATCGTGACGCTCACCAATCCTTCCGGCGTGGTGCGTATTGCCCCCGGAAATCCTGGCAACGTGAACGTGACCGCGACGCTGCATTCACAGCAGCTGCAGGTCGATGCGACACAGCACGGAAATTCCATCGAACTGGTCACCCATGCCCCCGCGAACAATGCCCCAGGGCCGGAGCAGGTGGATTACGTGCTCGAGGTGCCGTCCGACGGCTCCCTCAGTGTGACCGACGATGACGGGCGCATTGACCTCAGTGGTTTTCGCGGAACGGCCACTCTGCAGGGCGATTCTGTGGAGATTTCCGCGGAAGACATCCAGGGCGCGCAGCTCCGGATCCGCACCCTGACTGGGGGGGTAAAACTCAACAACGTCCGCCAGGCCGAGATTGACGTGGTTTCCGTGAGCGGACCGGTAGAAATGAAGCAGGTCAGCGGCGACCACGTGAACGTGAATACCGCCAGCGGGCGCATCGCTTACACCGGCGACTTTGCCGGGGGCGGCTCGTATTCGCTGGAGACCAACGACTCCGAGATTGTGGTGAACCTGCCGGTGGGCGCGGCGGCGGACGTCTCTGCGCGCTCCCTGCGAGGAGCCGTGGAAAATGAAGGAACGCCGCTCACGGGTCCGGCCCACTTAACCGGTTCTCCCGATCTGGGTACGGCAAAAGTAGTTCTGCGCTCGGTCTCTGGTACAATCCGCGTCAAGAAACAGTAAAGTTTCACGTGGGTTGCGCGCGCTCGCACGCGCCCTTTATGAAGCGCGGTCCCGCCCCAACGAGAAACCGTGTTCCCCGTCGTGCTGCACTGGTTTTGCTGGTCGGGTTTATGGGTTCCGGCAAAACCTCGGTAGGAGAGACGCTGGCCCGGGAACTCGGCTGGACTTTCCTGGACCTGGACCGGCAAATCGAAGCGGTCAGCGGGCATAGCATCCCGGAGCTGTTCCGGAGCGCCGGCGAAGACGAGTTCCGGCGGCAGGAACGACGGCTGCTGAGCGAAGCGCTAGCCGCGAGCAGCGGGAACCGGGTCATCGCCCTGGGAGGGGGCACGTTCGCGCAGCCTGGGGTCCCGGAAATGGCCCGCCGCGCGGGCGCAATTTCCGTCTTCCTTGATGCCGGCGTGGATGAACTCTGGGAACGGTGTTGCGCCGACCTCCGGGCGCGTCCACTGGCCCTGGATCAGAACCAGTTCCGCCAATTGTATGGGGCGCGACGGAGGCGTTATATGAAGGCTGATCTGCGCGTTTCCAGCTCCGGGAAAACTGTGCGCCAGGTGGCGGAAAGCGTGCGCGCACGGCTGCAGGGAGTGTGGGATGGGGAGAGATGAAGTGCACAGCAGGGGATGGCGAATCATCGCGCTGGTGCTGGCGGCAGCCGGCATTTGCCTGGCGGGAACCGGGTCCGGGCAAAACGTAGACTCGGGAAGCTTTAGTGTATTCGTGGACGGAAAACGCGTAGCCACGGAGAAATTCAATATTCAGCAGCGCGGCGCCGGCAGCGTCGCTACCGGCGAGGTGCGGGTGGGCGATGCCGGGGGGGCGCCCAGCCAAACTTCAGAGTTGCAGTTGACCAGCAGCGGCGAACTCAAGCGCTACGAGTGGCACGAGCTCAGCCCGTCGCAAGCCGAGGCCGTGGTTACCCCTAATGAGCCGTTCCTGGTGGAACAACTCACCACCGCGCCGGGCAAGAAGCCGATGCAGCAGCCGTTCATGGTGCCGGTGACCACCATGATCCTGGACAACAACTTCTTCTTCCAGCGGCAGATCCTGGCCTGGCGCTACATGGCGAGCGGCTGCAAGCCGGTGAACGGCCGCACTGAATGCCGGCTGGCGCCTACGAAGTACGGCGTCCTGATCCCCCAGGACCTCACCTCGGCGCAGGTAACCGTGGCCTACAGCGGAAAAGAGAAGGTCAACCTGCACGGCAGCGAGCGTGAACTCTACCGCCTGAATCTAAGCACCGAGGGCGCGGAATGGGCCTTGTGGCTGGACGACAACTACAAGCTGCAACGCGTGGTCAAAGCCGGGGAGAACACCGAGGTGGTGCGCGACTGAAACGCGCGCCCCGGACCGGCTGAACGGAGCGGGACATTGGCGCTGTTGGATGCACGCACGTCGCGGGTCCTGTTGACCGGTCTGGCCTTTGCCTTAGGCCTGGCTTTCCTTTACCTGGCGCGGCATACGTTAATCATTTTCCTGTTCGCCATCTTCTTTGCTTACCTGCTGGAACCGCTGGTGTCGTGGCTGCAGGCGCGGGTGCGTGGACGCGGGCGCGCCATCGGCGTTATCTATCTGCTCCTGCTGGGCCTGGTGATCCTGTTCTTTTCCTTTGTGGGCCCCCGCATCGTGCGGGAAACCGAGAAGCTCACCGAGAGTTTCCCCAGCCTGGTGGACAAGGTGAGTTCCGGGCAGATTGCCAAGCAGATTGGCTCGCAGCGGGGCTGGAGCGGGCGCACGCAGGAGCGCCTTCAGGAATTCCTGCGCACCCACCGCTCCCAGATCACCAACCTCGGCAGCCGCGTGGGGCTGCGCGTGGCCGAAGCCGCGCAGAACGTCTGGTGGCTGGTGCTGATCCCCATCCTGGCCGCCTTCTTTTTGAAGGATGGGGCGCGTTTTACTCAAGGGCTGCTGGCCATGGTGCACGCCCGCCCGCAGCGCGAGTTTCTTCAGGGCGTGCTGCACGATTTGAACAACATGCTGGCGCATTTCATCCGCGCCCAGCTCACGCTGGCGGCCCTGGCTATGGTGGTGTACCTGATATTCCTGTCGCTAATGCGCGTGCCCTACGCGCTGGTGCTGGGGACCAGCGCCGGCGTGATGGAGTTCGTGCCCGTCGTCGGGCCCCTCACGGCGGGCGTCGTCATCCTGGGTGTCGCCTTTCTGCTCAGCTATCCCCACCTGCTCGTACTGCTCCTTTTCCTGCTGGGCTGGCGGCTGGTGCAGGACTATGTGACCTCGCCCCGCATCATGGGAAGAAGCGTGGAACTGCATCCGCTGGCCGCCATCTTCGGAGTGCTGGCCGGGGGCGAAATTGCCGGCGTGCTGGGTGTCTTCCTCTCCATCCCGGTAATGGCGAGCCTGCGTATCGTGGCGCGCCGCTGGCGGGTGTACGCGGACAAGAGAAAGTTCGGCCCGCTGGAGACTTACGTCAGCGTGCCGGAAGGCCGGCTGTAACTCCACTCGCGGCGATCCCCAAAACCCCTGGAAGCATTCAGCCCTTTTTGCGGCCGTAGCGATTGCGATGGCACGCGGCGGGCGCGGCGTTGTCCGCCGCAGTGTAGTGTAGAATCCGAACCAAAATTCCCATGCCAAGCGGAAAAATTCCAGTTGGAATTCTGGGCGCGACCGGGATCGTGGGGCAGCGTTTCGTGCAGATGCTCGAGGGCCATCCCTGGTTCGAGTTGACCTGGCTGGCCGCGTCGGAACGTTCGGCGGGGAGGTGCTATGGCGAAGCCGCGCGCTGGCAATTGAAGACGCCTCTGCCCCTGCGCGCGGCCGCGATGCAGTTGTCGGTGGCCGCTCCCGACGGCGCTCCCAAGGTCATTTTTGCCGCGCTGGACGCTGCCGTCGCCGCCGATCTGGAGCCGCAGTTTGCCCAGGCGGGTCACGCCGTGATTTCCAATTCCAGCGCCCTGCGAATGCACCCGCAGGTTCCGCTGGTCATCCCCGAGGTCAATCCCGGCCACCTGAAGATGCTGGAGTGCCAGAAGTGGCGGCGCGCATCGGGTGGGTTCGTGGTAACCAATCCCAACTGCTCCGCGATCGGGCTGGTGCTGGCCCTCTGCCCTCTGCACCAGCGCTTTGGGCTGCGGCAGGTGATAGCGGTCACCATGCAGGCCGTGAGCGGGGCAGGTTATCCGGGCGTGCCGGCTCTCGATATCCTCGGCAACATCATTCCCTATATCGCCCGGGAAGAGGAAAAAATGGAGGAGGAGGCGCGCAAGCTGCTGGGTGGAATGGACCAGGGCGGGTTTCGCCCGGCGGAGTTCGCCATGAGCGCGCAGTGCAACCGCGTGGCGGTGGAGGACGGGCACACGGAATCGGTAGCGGTGAAATTGGGAACGGCGGCGACGGCCGAGCAGGTGCTGGCAGCCTGGCAGGAATTTCGCGGCATCGCCCAGCAACGCGCCTTGCCCAGCGCGCCGACGCAACCCGTCGTCTATCTCGAGGCCGGGGACCGTCCGCAGCCGCGCTTTGACAGCGGCCTTGACGGCGGCATGGCGACCAGCGTGGGACGCCTGCGCCCATGCGGCGTGCTGGATTGGAAGTTCACCGTGCTCTCCCACAACACCATTCGCGGGGCCGCGGGCGCGGCTCTGCTCAATGCGGAGCTGCTCAAGTCCGAGGGCTACTTGGACTGATCATGCCGCTGCCCTACGGCTCCGCATGATCGTGATGAAGTTTGGCGGCACGTCCGTCCAGGACGCGCCCGCAATCACACGCGTGGCTGAGATCGTCGCTGGCCGGCTGAAGCAGCAGCCCACCGTAGTGGTGAGCGCCTTCGCTCGCGTCACCGACACGTTGCTGGCGACGGCGCGCGCGGCCGGTTCGGGCGATGGCGGCAGGGCGCTGCAACTTTCCCGCGAGCTGCGCGAGCGCCATTACAACGTTGCGGGTGAACTGCTGGGCACCGGGCTGTTTACCCACTTCCACTCCGAGTTGGAGCAGGACTTCGACGCCCTGGACGAACTGCTGCGCGGCATTGCCGCCGTGGGCGAGCTGACCCCGCGCACCAGCGACCTGGTGGTCTCCTACGGCGAGCGGCTGTCCAGCAAAATTGTTCACGCGGCATTCCTGGCCTGCGGCCTGCCGGCGCGGCTGGTGGACGCGCGCCAGTGCATTGTGACGGACGCGACGCACACGCGAGCAGTGCCGCAAGTAGACGAGACCAACGAGCAGCTGCAGCGCCGCCTGCAGCCTGCCCTCGCGGCGGGGACGGTGCCAGTGCTCGGCGGTTTTATTGGCGCCACCCGCGCCGGCGTGACCACCACCATCGGGCGCGGAGGGTCGGACTTTTCCGCCGCCCTGGTGGGGGCGGGGCTGGGCGCCGAGCGCATCGAGATCTGGACGGATGTGGACGGCATGATGACCACCGACCCGGCCCTTTGCCCGGACGCGCACCGCATCCGGCAAATTAGCTTTGAAGAGGCGGCCGAACTCTCCTATTTCGGCGCCAAGGTCCTGCACCCGGCCACGGTTGTGCCTGCCATCCAGAAAAATATTCCCGTGTACATCCTGAACTCGCGCAATCCTGAGTGCGAGGGTACGCGCATCACGGCGCGAGGCGCGCGCTGCCGCAATGTTTTTAAAGCGATCGGCGCCAAGAAACGCATCACCATCGTCGATGTGGTGGCGACGCGCATGCTCATGGCGCACGGCTTTTTGCGCTCAATCTTCGAGGTGTTCGACCGCCATCGCTGCCCGGTGGACGTGGTCTCGACCTCCGAGGTCAGCGTCTCGCTGACCGTGGACTCGAACGAAGCCATCCCGGCGGTGGCCGCGGATCTGGCCGCTCTGGGGGACGTGAAGTACGAGGGACGCAAGGCCATTGTTTGCCTGGTGGGCGACAATCTGCGTGGGACGCCGGGCATCGCGGCGCGCACTTTCAACACCCTGGGCGACATCAACGTGCGCATGATTTCGCAGGGAGCCTCAGAAATTAACCTGACTTTCGTGATCGACGAGGACGACGTACCCGAAGCCGTGCGCCGGCTGCATGCCGCCTTCTTCGCCGATCTTGATCCGGAGGTCTTCGCTTGAAACGACCGCTGCCATGAATATCGTGGTTCTAGGGGTTGGAAAAACCGGGTCGCTGGTGGCCGCCGTGGCGCGCGAACGCGGGCACGCGGTTCGCACGATGGCCAGCCGCGAAAATGCCGGCGCCCGGGCCCTGACGCGCGAGGCTTTAGCCGGCCAGGACATAATCGTGGATTTCACCACCCCAACCGCGGTGCTGCCCAACATCGAGGCGTGCGCCGCCGCCGGCAAGAACATGGTGGTAGGCACCACCGGCTGGTATGACCAACTGGAGCGCGTGCGGCATATCGTGGACGCAGCGGGAAGCGGCTTCCTCTATGGATCGAACTTCTCCATCGGCGTGAACCTGTTTTTCGAAATCGTAAGGGCGGGGGCGGCCGCGCTGCGGCACGGCTACCACGGCCATCTGTTCGAGCGCCACCACGCGCGCAAGCAGGACGCGCCCTCGGGAACGGCGGTGGTGCTGCGCAACATTATTCGCGAAGCGGCCGGGATCGACCTGGAGATCACCTCCTTTCGCGAGGGAGAGGTGGTTGGCATGCACGAGCTCGAACTCGATTCCCCGAATGACTGCTTGTGGCTGGCGCACGAGTCCAAGTCGCGCCGGGGTTTTGCGGAAGGAGCGGTACGCGCGGCTGAGTGGCTGCAGGGGCGGCAAGGCTTCTTCGATTTCCACGACGTGTGGAAAGAGGTCTGAAGCCGAGTGCGCAGGAGTTTCGGGCAGCCTAGCTTCGCCTTGTTCGAGCGTTTAACTCCAGAACGTGCGGTCCAGCGTGCGGTATTGGATGGCCTCGGCGATGTGCTTGCTTTGCACGGCGCCGCCACCTTCCAGGTCGGCAATGGTGCGCGCCACCTTCAGGATGCGGTCATGCGCCCGCGCGGTCAGGCCCTGCTGGGTCATGGCGCGCTCCAGCAGGCGCTCGCAGTCGGCTGATAACTCGCAGTGCGCGCGGATCTGCGGCGAGCTCATCTGCGCGTTACAGTAAATGCGGGCGCTGGAGGAGCCAAAGCGGCCAAGCTGGATCTCCCGTGCCCGCATCACGCGGTCGCGGATTTCCGTCGAGCCCTCCGGTCCCGACGCGCTGCGCAGTTCCTTGTAGTTCACCGCGGGAACATCCATGTGAATGTCAATGCGGTCCAGCAGCGGCCCGGAGATCTTGGAAATGTACCGCTGGATCATAGGGGGGGTGCAGTGGCATTCACGCGTGCGGTCGTTGAAGTAGCCGCAGGGACAGGGATTCATTGCCGCTGCCAGCATGAAGCGTGACGGGAAGGTTAACGACATGGCAGCTCGCGAGATGCAAACGGTGCCGTCTTCGCGTGCGTCCCGATAAAACAATCAAGCGGAATGCTCATCCCATCGATCACATAATTTGCTGCTTTGATCTGCGGTTCCAGCGCTCCTAGCAGGCGCCGCTTGTCCTCGCGGTTCAGGAATTTCCAGCGCATGAACGGAGCGAACGCCCTCGCCAGGCCGACAGGATCAAGGCTCGCGCTTGGCGCTTCGGCCGCTAGTTGGTCCATTGCCTGTCTAAGCTCGCGGTCAATCTGCGCTAATCGGAATGCGCGATCATCACGGCTCAGCTCGCCATCAATAAACAGGTCCATGATGCGCTGGCGCTGCCCTTTCAGCTTGGCAATCTGATCGCGAAGCCGCGCAATCCGGGCCTCGGCGCCGTGGCGCTCAGCCTTCGCCATCTGATAATCGAATATCCGACGCAAAAACGCTCGCTCAGTCAGTCGCTCAGCGAAAATCTCATCCAGCATCGGCTCCAATCGGTCGCGGTTCATGAAGCTGGAATATTGGCAAAGCGCCTCTCCCGCCTCGTTGTGGCGTTTCTTGTTGGAGCAAATGTAATAGTAGCGATCAAAGTTGTTGCGGTAAGTGTGCAGGCGATCAGCACATTTCGAGCACCACAAGAAGCCGTTGTAGGTGAACAGGCCGACTTTCCGCCGCTCTTTGATGTGGTGCTGCGCCTTCCGCTGAATAATCTCCTGTACTCGGGCGAAATCAGCCG
>JAMXLI010000155.1 GCA_024281115.1 Terriglobales bacterium
CGGCTGATGTCGTTTTCCGGATCCACGCAATTGGCGGTCGCGGTCACCGTCACCGGCACTTGCCCGGAAGTGGGATTCACGGAAAGCGTGCAACTGGGCGGCAGGTTCACCGGGGGACCGACGGTCACGGTCTTAGTTGCCGAACCGGTCAGTTGACTGCTGTCCGTGGCGGTCACCGTCGGATGAAAGGTGCCCTGGCTGTTGTAGGTGTGCGGAATGGGTCCAAAATTCGTCTGTGCGCCGTTGCTGACCGGAACATTGGTCTGAGTGCCATCGTTCCAGTCCAGCACGATCGTGGTTAGCGCCCCCTGCGGGTCGGAACAACTGCCGCCAGCAGTCAATGCCAGGGGCACGGCGCCGCTATTGGAACTCAGGACGAGGGTGCAGGTCGGGGGTTGCGGCTGGGGAGCGCTGACGTTCACGTTCTTGGTCACCGTGTCGCTCAGCCCGCCGGTATCCATGGCGGTGAGGGTCACGGTGAAGGTGCCGGCCGCGTTATAAGTATGCGAATCCGTGAATGCTCCCGCAGGCTCGGCGACCGGCCCAGTCCCATCGCCCCAGGACAAGGTCACGCTCTGGATGGGATTGGAGCCCGGCTGGCAGTTGCCGTTTGCGTTTACCGGCAGCGGCGCCGTGCCATTTTTGGGATTCAATCCCAGGGTGCAACTCGGGCCGCTAGCCGCAGCCACAGTCACGGTCACCGGGAACGTTCCCGTCTGTTGCGCGCTGTCGGTGGCCGTCACCACCGCGGTGAAGGTTCCCGCCGTCTGGTAGGTGTGGGTGTCGCTGAACGTGGCCGGCTCCGGCGAAAAGGCCGTCCCATCTCCCCAATCAATAGTGACCGAAACCAGAGGATTGGCGCCCGGTGTGCACGAGCCAGTGGCCGTAACCGGCAACGGCACCGTGCCGCTGTTGGGGGTGATGTTCATGCTGCAGGTAGGGCCTTGCGCCAGCGCCGTGAGCGGCAGCAGAAGCGCGCAACAAAGAAAAATCCAGGTAACCTGACGACGGGTCATATGAATTTGGAATGCCGCAGATTGTTTGCATGCGGCCGTTTTGAGTGGACGGCAAAGCTGCCGGCATGTTGCCGCAGCCGCACGCGTGCATCACTCTTAACGGCTTCGGCGTATCTCCGCAGCTTACCAGATATCATCGCTTCGAGCAGGAGCGCCGCCCTCGCACTTCTCTTCTGATGACTCGCTGGAAGGGGCAACTCCAGCAGAGTTGGATGCACGATATCGCCCGTGCATGTACCTGCGCGACTGACCCCGGTAACGTTTTTGCGGGTTACCGGTAACGTGACCTCGGGCAACCTCTCGCGGTTGCCTGGGCATCGGCATGCGAAAATGCCGCCATGCGCCTGATAATCAACGGCGAAAACCGCGATCTGGGATCGCCCACCCCGACCCTGGCCGCCTTGCTCGAGCACCTGGGGATGAAGGCCGACCGCGTCGCGGTAGAGTTGAACCGGAAAATCGTCGCTCGCGATCAGTGGCCCCAAACCCCGGTGGCAGACGGAGATTGCCTGGAAATTGTGCATTTCGTGGGCGGCGGCTAAGCCGGAATCGGCTGGGTGACCTGCTCGTCTTCCCGTACATCCAAGGAGAGCAATCCACGCCCGGGCGCGTTGGGGGTGAAGGCCGCTTATTCCCCGGCGGCTATACTGCCCGGACCATGCCCGTGTCGCGGAGAACTCGTTGACCGCCTGGACTCGGCTGCTGCGCGCCGCGCTGGCCGGACTCGTGCTGGCGGCCATCCTCGCGCCCCAGACTTGCGGCGGCTATTCCGTACTCACGCACCAGGAACTGATTGATCTTGCCTGGGCCGACTCTATCCGGCCCTTGCTGTTGGAGCGCTTTCCCGGGACCACCGATGCCGAGCTGCGCGTGGCCCGCGCCTATGCCTACGGCGGCTGCGCCATCCAGGACATGGGCTACTATCCTTTTGGCGAGCACTTCTTCAGCGACCTGATGCACTACGTGCGCACCGGCGATTTTGTGTCCGCGCTGCTGCACGAAGCGAGCAACGTGAACGAGTATGCCTTCGCCATCGGGGCGCTCTCCCACTATCTCGGGGACGACATCGGGCATTCTCGCGCCGTCAATCCAGCAGTAGCGATCGCCTTTCCGGAATTGCGACGCAAATATGGACGCATCGTCACCTACGACGAAAGTCCCCACTCGCACATTCGCACCGAGTTTGCCTTCGATATCGGCCAACTCGCCAAAGAGACCTTTGCGCCGCCCGGATACTTGCGCGCCATCGGATTGCGAGTGCCGCCGCGTCTGCTGCAGCGCGCCTTCCTGGAAACGTATGGGCTCCGCATGCGCGAACTGGTGGGGCACACCCACCCCGCGCTGCGCAGCTATGGCAAGGCGGTGCGTTCTTTCATTCCCGCAATATCGGGCGCCGAAGTGGTATTGCATAGGAACGACTTCCCCCCGGAGACTGCCAACGACGCCTATTTGCAGTTCCGGGAACGGCTGCAACGAGCCGCCCAGGAGCGGAAATGGGAGCGACCCTACGATCGCCCGCGGTTTGGCTCGCACCTGCTGGCGCTGCTCATCCGCATCGTTCCTAAGTGGGGAGCGCTGTCCGATGTCGCCATCAAGGTCCCCAAGCCGACCACCGAGGACTGGTACATCCGCAGCGTGAACCACACGGTGGACCGCTTTCAGGCGATTCTTGGCCGCCTGCGCAGCGATCCCGCGCTTATCCTGGAAAACCGTGACCTTGATACCGGAAGGCCCGTCCATCCGGGCACTTATCCTTTGATGGACGAGACCTACGAAAAGCTGGTGGAGCGCCTTACGGCGGTGCCTGCGCGAACCATTCCCGTGGCCCTGCGCCACGACATCCTGGATTACTACTCCAATCCCGCCGCGCCGATTGTCACCAAGAAAAACAAGAAAAAATGGAAGAAGCTCAACCAGCGGCTGGAGGTCCTGCGCCAGATGAACACGGCAGTGCGGCCGGCCGAGCCCGCGGCCAGCGACTGAGAATGCGCCCGCCGCCGCGCACGGGCCGGCTGCGCATCATTCCGCCCGGCCCGGCTACTCCGTCTCGCTGCCCTTCTGCGCCCGCTCGTGAATTGCCACCGTTTTGATGTTCACGAACTCGCGAATGCCCTGGGAGCTCAGCTCGCGGCCGTATCCGGATTGCTTCACACCGCCGAAAGGCAGGCGCGGGTCGGATGCCACCATGCTGTTGATGAAAGCCATGCCCGCCTCGATGCGGTCAATGAAGAGATCGCGCTCGCGCGGGTCGTTGGTCCAGGCACAGGAGCCCAGGCCGAACTGCGAGTGATTGGCGATCTGGATGGCGTGCTCCATGTCGCGCGCCCGGAACAGCGACGCGACCGGACCAAACATCTCCTCCACCTCGGCAGGGCTGCCGGAGGGAATGTCGCCGAGCGCGGTGGGAGCGTAAAAATTCCCCGGACGCTTCAGGCGCTCGCCGCCCGCGAGCACGCGCGCGCCGGCCTGAATGGAGCGCTGGACCTGGTCTTCGAGGATGTCCGCCATTTCCGGCGTGGCCAGCGGCCCCACGTCGGTCGCATCTTCCAGCGGATCGCCCACTTTCAACGCCTTCATTCGTTCGGCGAAGCGCGTCTCAAATTCCGGAGCGATCTTCTCGTGCACGATAAAACGTTTGGCCGCGATGCAGGATTGCCCGTTATTAATGACGCGGGCCTGCACCGCGGTCTCCGCCGCCTGCTTCAGGTCGGCGCTGGGCATCACGATGAAGGGGTCGCTGCCGCCCAACTCCAGCACCGTTTTCTTGATGACCTTACCGGCGATCTTGGCGACGGCGCTGCCCGCGCCGACGCTGCCCGTCAGGGTGACGGCCGCGACGCGGTCATCGGAGATGATCTTTTCGCTGCGGCTGGAGCCCACCAGCAATGTCTGGAACACTCCTTCGGGGAAGCCGGCCTCGCGAAAAACGTCTTCGATCGCCAGCGCGCACTGCGGGACATTGGAGGCATGCTTGAGCAGGCCAACATTTCCCGCCATCAGGCCAGGAGCGGCAAAGCGGAAGACCTGCCATAGAGGAAAATTCCACGGCATGATGGCGAGCACCGCACCCAGCGGCTGGTAACGCACGAAACTGCGCGTGGCGCTGGATTGCGCCGGCTCATCCGTCAGAAAGCGCTCGGCATGTTCGGCGTAATAGCGGCAGGCCCAGGCGCATTTCTCCACCTCCTGCACGGCGGAGCGCAAGGTCTTGCCCATTTCCAGGGTCATGAGGCGGGCGTACTCCTGCTTGCGCGTCTCAAGCACCTCGGCGGCGCGCACCATCAGGCGGGAGCGCTCCGGGAACCCGGTCTTGCGATGGTGCAGGAAGGTTTCGGCGGCGAGTTGAAGCTTGCGCTCTACTTCCGCGTCGGTATGCTCGTCGAAGCGGCGCATTACCTCGCCGGTGGTGGGATTTGCGCTGACCATGGCCATGGGGTCGTGCTCCTGTATTGCGGCGGAGATTAAAGCCAGCCATGGTACACGAGCGCTCCCCAAACCACCGTGACGCGGCGCCCGCGCGCCTTGCAGAGGGGAGGCGCCGTCGCGGTGATAGCAAGAGGAGAAACCGCCAATCTCAGCGCTGTGCTGGACTCAGGATGCGACCGCCTGGCCTGCCAGGATGGCGAAGAGCGTGGGCGGATCGAAAGGCTTATTCAATACCTCGAAGCTGTGACCCGCGCGCAGGGCGGCCTCCAGATACTCGCTGGAGCCGCTGTTGCCGGACATCAGCAGCACCCGGCAGCTTGGAATGAGGCGGCGGATTTCCAGGGCTGTCTGGATGCCGTTAATCCCCGGCAGATGGATATCGCAGAGAGCAACGTCGAAATGACGCTGACCCGCTTCGCGAATCGCGTCTTCCCCAGTCCCCATTGCGATGGCCCGGTAACCGCGGGACTGCAGCACCCGCACCAGGGTCAGGCGAACCGTGTCATTGTCGTCCACTACCAGCACATTGCCGCTTGCACCGTTCATGAGCGACCTCCGCCCGCAGCTGGGGCTACAAGTTGGAATCTCCCGCAAGGGCCGCGGGTTGCGAGCTCCGGGGCGTTACTTTGGGTCTAGCACCACCACAGTAAACATCGCTCTGCGGCCAAAAATGCGCCTTTTTGCCTTTCATTAGCGGTTGCGGCAGGCCTTTGAGGTAGGCTTAACGCAGCTGCTATCAAGGTTGTGAGGATGCTATGGCGGATTTCGGATATGCGCGCGGCAAAGTGGTAGATGCCAGCGGAGGCACGATGTTGCGAGTGCTGGGCGCCGGCCTGGGCGGGTTGCTTCTGGTTATTCTGCTGTTTGCCTCGGTGACGCGGGTGGATGCCGGACACGTGGGCGTGCTGACTCTGTTCGGGCGAGTGACGGGAGAAATTCTGCCTGAGGGCCTGCACATTGTGAGCCCCTTCAAGGCCAATAACCTGATGAGCGTGCGCACCCAGGAAATCAAGGAATCGGCTTCGGTTCCTTCCAGCGAAGGGCTGGTCATCAACCTGGACACCTCGCTGATTTATCACTTGAACCCGGCGCGCGCCGCCGATGTGTACCAGAAGCTGGGCCCGAGCTACATGGACGTCGTGGTGGAACCCACGTTGCGCGCTGCCATCCGCGAAGCCACTGCTTCGCACACGGCCAACGCGCTGTACACCGGGGAACGCGAACAGGTGGCACGGCAGATCAACGGGCAACTGGTGGCGCAGTTGAACGGACGCGGCATTGAGGTGGAGAGCGTATTGTTGCGCGACATCCAGCTTCCGACCACCCTCCGCGCCTCGATCGAGGCGAAGCAACAGGCCGAGCAGGAAGCCCTGGCCATGAGCTTCAAGCTGCAGCGCGAGAAGCAGGAGGCGGAACGAAAGCGCATCGAGGCGCAGGGCGTGCACGATTTCCAGCAGATTGTTTCGCAGGGCATCAGCCCCGCGCTGCTGCAATGGAAGGGCATCGAGGCCACCGAAGCGCTGGCGCGCAGCGCCAATTCCAAGGTGGTAGTCATCGGAAACAGCAAGAATGGCCTGCCGCTGATCCTCGGCGGCGAGCAGTAGCACCCGCGCTGCGGTTGATCGGCTGACCGGGAGCGGGACGGCCCGTCTCTTGTCGCGCGTTTTCCTCTCCGAAGCCGTGTTCCCAAGGAGCTTGGCCGCGCCCGGCCCGCTTCACCTCCGGGAACGTCACCAGCCCGTGTGACCCATCTCACTGCCCCTTCGCCCATCATCGGCGAGCATGGAAGGTCGCGCAGCCGCGCTACGAGGACCCATGCCCATCGGTGATTTCGTCTCCATCCGGGATTTCTCGCCGCAGCAGATCGAAGCCCTGCTGGACCTGGCCTGCCATGTGAAAGCTGATCCCAGGTCCTACCGCTCGACCCTGGCGGGACAGACCCTGGCCATGATCTTCGAAAAGCCATCCCTGCGCACCCGGGTTACGTTCGACGTGGGGATTCACCAGCTGGGCGGATTCGCACTCTACCTCTCGCCCGCGGAAATCAACCTGGGCAAGCGCGAGTCGGTCTACGACGTGGCCCACAACCTGGAACGCATGGTGCAAGCGGTGATGATCCGCACCTTCGCGCACGCGCTGGTCGAGGAATTCGCCGGATACGCCGGCATCCCGGTCATCAATGGTCTCACCGATTTCAGCCATCCCTGCCAGGCGCTGGCCGACTACCTGACGATGTTCGAGGTGAAGGGACGCGTGAGGGGATTGAAGGTGGCCTTCATAGGAGACGGGAACAACGTTGCCCATTCCCTCATGTTTGCGGGAGCGCAACTGGGGGCTCACGTGCTGGTCGCCACCCCGCCGGACTTTGAACCCAAAGCTGAAGCGGTTGCCTGGGCGCGCGAGCGGGCGGCGCAGACCGGCGGGAGTTGCGGCATCACCCACGATCCGCGGGAGGCGGCCGGCGCCGCCGACGTGATCTACACCGATACCTGGACCAGCATGGGCCAGGAGCAGGAAGCCGAGCAGCGCCGGCGGGTGTTTCAGCCTTACCAGGTGAATGCGAGCCTGTTCGCTGAGGCCCAGCCGGACGCGATCTTCATGCATTGCCTCCCGGCGCATCGTGGCGAAGAAGTGACGACGGAGGTGATGGACTCGCACCGCTCGGTGGTGTTCGCGCAGGCCGAAAACCGTTTACATGCGCAAAAGGCAATCATGCTGCAGGTGATGGAGGCCGGCGGGGAAGTGGGGCGCAAATTCGCCGGCAGAGCGGAAGCCCTGACCCGCGCGCGCTGAGCGGCGACGCGGCAGGCGGGAGCGAAGCCGAATCCATGGGCAAATCCATCCTGGTTGCGGTGGGCGGAAACTCCCTGTTTCGTTCAGGCGAGAAGGGCAATGCGGCGGAGCAGATGCGCAACGCGCGCGGCACGGCGGCCGCGCTGGCCGAGCTGATCCGGGCTGGCCATCACCTGGTGATCACCCACGGCAACGGGCCGCAGGTGGGCGCTGACTTGCTGCGCTCCGAACGCGCGGCCGACCAGGTGCCCGGCCTTCCGCTGGACCTGTGCGACGCTGCAACCCAGGGCGAAATCGGGTATATCCTGCAGCAGTCCCTGGTGAATGCGGTAGCGGCCGCGGGATTGAATGCGCGGGTGGCCACGGTGCTGACGCAATGCCTGGTCGAGGCCGACGATCCCGCCATGCAGAGACCCAGCAAACCGATCGGGCCCTTCTACTCGGAGCAGGAGGCGGAGCAGCGTCGCCGCAGCCTGAAGTGGAGCATGGTCGAGGACGCCTCCCGCGGCTATCGCCGGGTAGTGCCTTCGCCCGAGCCGGTCGGCATTGTGGAAGTAGAGGTAATCCGCAAGCTGGTGGAGAACGGCGTTTTGGTGATCGCGGTGGGGGGTGGCGGCATTCCCGTCATGCGCGGAGCCGACGGGCTGCGCGGGGTGGAGGCGGTAATTGACAAGGACCGCGCCTCCGCGCTGCTGGCGGCGCAGCTCGGGGTGGACGTGTTCGCGATTTCGACCGACGTGGATTACGTGTACCTCGATTACAAGCGCTCAATGCAGCGGCCCCTGCGCTATGTGAGCGCGCGCACGATGCAGGAATACCTCGAGCAAGGCCACTTTCCTGCCGGCAACATGGGCCCCAAGGTCGAATCGGCCCTGCGTTTCCTGAACAGCGGCGGCAGCGAG
>JAMXLI010000156.1 GCA_024281115.1 Terriglobales bacterium
GCTGGGGGGCTGACGTTCCCGGTTTCCAGCGGCCGTGCCGGCATTCGCGTCGTCCGCGGCGGGAACCGCCGAGCCGGATTCAGGCGAGGCGGCGGTAGTCTGTTTCGATGGCGTTCCCGCAGGCGCGCCGGCAATCTTGGCCCGCGGCTTGCGGGCCTGGGTTGCGTCTGGCAATCCGCTTTGGTTCCCTGCCACTGCCGCGCGGTCGCCCGGCTTGGCGGGTGCGCTCGCCTTCGGTGCGCCCGCCTTCGCCGTGGCTGCGCCGGCGCTAGCTGCAACCTTGCCGGCCGCATCGGGGGCCGCTTTGCCCGCACCTGTCGCCGCTTCCGGCGGCTTGGCGGGAACCGAGGGCAGCCGGGCAGCCAGAATATCGATGGCGCGCACCGGCCCTTGCGCTTCCTGGGTCGTGGGCTGGCGCTCCTCCAGCTTGGTGATCACCAGCACCTCTTCCAGCCGGGCCAGGTCGGCCGCCGGTTTCAGCCGGATATTCAAGAACAGTTCCGCTCCCGGCTTGACCCGCATGACCGTGCCGACGGGCAATCCTTTGGGGAAAATGCGGTCGCCGCCGCTGGTCAGCACCGCCTCGCCGGGCTCCACCCTCTCATCGCTCATCACTTTTTCGAGCATGGTCTCGCCCGCCGAGGAGCCCTTGACCACGCCCTGCAGCCGCGATTTCTCCAGGATGGCGCCCACCCCGCTCGAGGCATCATTGATCAGCAGTACCTGCGCCGAACTGGGGAACACCTTCAGCACCTTGCCCACGACGCCCTGCGCCGTAATCACCGCCATATCGGGCTGAACGCCGTCTTTCGAGCCTTTATCAATAAAAACCGTGCGCGACAGGTCGGTGCCGCTCGACCCGATGACCTGCGCTGCCAGGGTGCGCGCGATGAACTGTTCCTTGAAACCCAGCAGCAGTTGCAGCCGCCGCGCCTGCACCGCGTCTTCCCGCATGCGCACCTGCTCCAACTGTAGCTGGCGAATCTGCTGCTGCAAAGCGCGGTTCTCGGCGCGCACACCCCGCAGGTAGAAGTAGTTGTGCCACAGGTCGCGCGCCCCGCCGGTGGTGGCGACGAAAGCTTTCTCCAGCGGGGTCACCGCGCCCACCGTCCACACCCGGATCAGGCGGGTGGATTCGATGTCGCTGCTGCGCTTCACCTGCACGCCCAGCCCCACCACCTCGGCGAAGAGCACGGCTACCAGGATGGTGAGGTTGCGGTGACGGCTGAGAAGGTTCTCCACGTTGTACTCGGCGGCCGGCGGTTCGCGGCCGCGATTGGTGCGCGGGCGGCAAGCGCTTCGCCCCGGGCTCCCACCTTACTCGATTGAAATTTTGCGCAGCAGCTTGAAGTCGCTGAGCATTTTGCCGGTGCCCAGCACCACGCTGCACAAGGGATCGTCGGCGATGGAAACCGGCAGCCCGGTTTCCTCGCGGATGCGCTTATCCAGGTTCTTGAGCAGCGCTCCGCCCCCGGTCAGCACGATGCCGCGGTCGCTGATGTCGGCGCTCAACTCCGGCGGCGTGCGCTCCAGGGCCACGCGGATGGCGTTCATGACGGTGGAGATGCACTCGCTTAAGGCTTCGCGCACCTCGCTGTCGTCGATGGTAATGGTCTTGGGCACGCCTTCGATCAGGTTGCGGCCCTTGATCTCCATGGTCATGGGCTTGTCCAGCGGGTACGCCGAACCGATCTCGATCTTGATCTGCTCCGCCGTGCGCTCGCCGATCAGCATGTTGTACTTGCGTTTCAGGTAATTCATGATGGCTTCGTCCATCTGGTTGCCGGCCATACGCACGGAACGCGAATAAACGATGCCCGAGAGCGAAATCACCGCGATATCGGTGGTGCCGCCGCCGATGTCCACGATCATGTTGCCGCTGGGCTCAGTGATGGGCAGGCCCGCCCCGATGGCCGCCACCATGGCCTGCTCCACCAGGTGGACCTCGCTGGCTTTGGCGCGGTAGGCGGAATCCATCACCGCCCGCTTTTCCACCTGCGTGATCTCGGAAGGCACGCCGATCACGATGCGCGGGTGCACCAGCATCTTGCGGTTGTGCGCCTTCTGGATGAAGTAGTTCAGCATCTTCTCGGTGACTTTGAAGTCGGCGATCACGCCGTCCTTCATGGGCTTGATGGCAACGATGTTGCCCGGCGTGCGGCCCAGCATCTCCTTGGCTTCCTTGCCCACCGCCTCCACCTCGCCGGAATTCTTGTTGATGGTCACGATGGAAGGCTCGTTCACCACGATGCCCTTGCCGCGGGCATAGACCAGCGTGTTGGCCGTTCCCAGGTCAATGGCCAGATCGCTGGAAAACATGCTGAACAGGGAACGCACGCCGTGGACCCGCGAGCCGTTGCCGTTGGAGGAAAATCCGTTGTTTGACATGTGCTTCGCTCTCTGTCGGACTGCGGGCTCCTGCTGTTGCGCCGCAGAAACTCCGCTTGCTCGTTATTCTAGGGGCATTCCCCGGCGCGCGCCCGCCTGTTCCCCCGAACCAAAGTGCCTGCACCGTGGTGCCGCCCGCGCTGCCCCACTACCTACTGGATCACGATCGTCTTCTGCTTCGTGTTGACTCCGCCGCGCGCATTCTGTGCCGTCACCGTGATGACGCTCTCCCCGCCCGGCAGGGGAGGCGTGAAGTAGTGGAACGACCCGTCGCTGCCGATCACCGGCACTTCCCGCCCGTTCACCATCACCCGCGCGGTGGCTTCCGTGTGTCCCCGTACCTCAATCACGTGACCGTGCTGGATGAAGGGATCCAGTTCCAGCGCCATGGAAACGCTTTCCCGGCCGCGCGGGATCACCGTGAAGCGGTTCTTCTCGCTCTCAATCGATTCCTTGCCCTGGCCGTCCACCGACTGCACCATCCAGTAATACGTCCCCTCGCCCAGTCCGGGAATAGCGACGTCGGAACCCGTCACCTTGCGGTCCAGCACCAGCGACGAGAAGTACGGGTTCCGGGAAATCCGCAGCCGGTAGGCCGCGCTGTTCGCCATCGGCGTCCAGGAAAAATCCACCGGATGCGGGCCGCCGGAGATGAAGATGGGCATCATGTTGGCGGGAGAGATCAAGGTCGGCGGACCGATCTCCTTCACCTTGGCCATGCGCGCCGAGCGCGCGTTGAACGAAACCTTCTCGTAATCGCTCAGGCGCACGCTCTCCCCATTGCGCAACACTTCGCCCGACCCCTTTTTCACCAGGATCTCGTGCTGGTCGGCGCGGGGATCGTTGCGCACCATGGCCGCGCTTTCCGGGGCCAGCGAAGCCGTGGCGCCCGCCACGATCACCTGGGACCGCGAACCCTGGCTGAAGGTGGCCGTGGACAGGTCCACCGTGCCCGTAGTTACGTTCACCGCCACGTTGGTCTGCTGCGCCGAGGCCGAGTTCTCCTCGATCACGATGAGCGAGTCCTGCTTGATGGTGTAGTTGGTGCCGTCGTTGAAGACGATCTTGGCCATCCCTTCGGATCCGGTCTGTACCACGTCGCCTTTTTCCAACGGCAAACTGTAATCAGCGTTGACCCAACTGTTGCTGTTGGCCTTCTTTACCCGCACCGTTCCGTCGTAGTTGGTAAAGTGGGCCTGCTGCGCCACCGTCGTGGGCTGGCTCTGGCCCGCGCCCGCGTCCCCCGCCAACTTCTCCAGGACGGAGGTCACCGCCTTCGCCCCCGCATGGGTGACCTGCGGGAACAACGCGTTCACCACCAGCACCGCCAGCAGCACCAGACACACCACCGCTGTCGCCACGCTGCGGTACGTGATGGTCTTCCACGCAATGTGGATTCCCGTATTACGGTTCGCAGGCACGTCCAACCACTTGAAATATCTTGGCTTTCAAGCGAGAGTACCACAAGGTTACTGGGGTGCAAAGAACCAATCCGGCACCGCGCAAGGGCTGAAAAGCACCCATTACAGCAGGGATTTGGGCCGCCAGCAGCACCGCCTTTTACCGCCGTTTACCGCGGGCCATCGCGGTCTTTTTGCCGCACTTATCCGAGTTGAGCAGAAGCCATGCCGCGGCCGCCCGCACTTGCGGGTCCTCGACGCAGGCTTGTACGATGAAAGTTTGGGTTCATTCCAGGGAGGCCGCCATCATGCCCACCGAAGTTCTTACCGGAACCACCGTCGCCGGCACCACAACCCGCCCCAAGATCTTTCGCAACTTCATCGACGGCGAGTGGGTGGAATCGCGCAGCGGAGACCTGTTCGAGGACCGCAACCCCGCCGATACCCGCGAAGTGGTCGCGGTATTCCAGAAATCGAACAAAGAGGACGTGGATGCCGCGGTTGAGGCCGCGCGGCGCGCCTTCGAGCGCTGGCGCCTGGTGCCCGCCCCGCGCCGGGCCGAACTCGTCTACCGGGCCAGCGAGATCCTGATCGAGCGCAAGGAAGAGTACGCCCGCGATATGACCCGCGAAATGGGCAAGGTGCTGAAGGAGACCCGCGGCGACGTGCAGGAGGCCATCGACACCGGCTATTACATGGCAGGGGAAGGCCGGCGCATGTTCGGCCCCACCACTCCCTCCGAGTTGCCCAACAAGTTCGCCATGGCGGTCCGCCAGCCCATCGGCGTATGCGCCATGATCACGCCCTGGAACTTCCCCATGGCGATCCCGTCATGGAAGCTGTTCCCTGCCTTGGTGGCGGGCAATACCTGCATCATCAAGCCGGCGCAGGATACGCCGCTCTCTACTTTCAACTTTGTGCGCGCGCTGGTGGATGCGGGCGTGCCCAAAGGCGTGGTCAACGTGGTCACCGGCTTCGGCTCTGCCATTGGCGGCCCACTCACCGAACACCCCTCGATCCGGGCGGTCTCACTCACCGGCTCCACCGAGGTGGGACGCACGGTGGGCACGGCGGCGGCCAAGACCTTTAAGCACTGCTCGCTCGAGCTGGGCGGTAAAAATCCCATGATCGTGCTGGACGATGCCAATCTCGATCTCGCCATCGAGGGAGCGCTTTGGGGGGCCTTCGGCACCACCGGCCAGCGCTGCACCGCCACCAGCCGCATCATCCTGCAAAAAGGAATCTACGGCGAGTTCCGTGATCGCCTGGTGGAGCGCGCCCGCGCCTTGAAGGTGGGCAATGGCCTGGACGAAACCGTGGAGATGGGCCCGGCGGTCAACGAATCGCAGCTCAAGACCGACCTGCATTACGTTGAAATCGGCCGGAACGAGGGCGCGAAGCTGCTGTGCGGCGGCAACCGCCTGAGCCAGGGCGAGCACGAATTCGGCTGGTTCATGGAACCCACCGTGTTTGCCGACGTGGACCGCGGCATGCGCATCGCGCAGGAAGAGATTTTCGGCCCGGTGGTCAGCCTGATTCCCTGCGACGGCCTGGAAGACGCGGTCGAGATCGCCAATGGCATCCAGTACGGCCTGTCGTCAGCCATCTACACGCGCGACGTGAACAAGGCCTTCGCCGCCATGCGTGACCTGGAGGCGGGCATCACCTATATCAACGCGCCCACCATCGGGGCGGAGGTGCACCTGCCCTTCGGCGGCGTCAAGGCTACCGGCAACGGCCATCGCGAAGGCGGCATCGGCGCGATCGACTTCTACACCGAGTGGAAGGCGGTGTACGTGGACTACTCGGACCGGCTGCAGCGCGCGCAGATCGACCGCCCGGAGTAGCGCGAGACTCGCTTACCCCATTTGCCCCGCTACCTGCGGCGCCGTGCCGCTCGCGACCCGATCGGGCCCCGAAGCGGCGGGGGCGCATCTTTACTGTGCATGCGCAAGCTTTCCATCAAAACCCGCAAAAAGCGCGAGGTGGTTGACCTTACCGACGAGCTGAACTCGGCCCTGAAGCACGCGTTCGCCGATGCCGACGGCATCTGCCATCTCGCTATTCTGCACACCACCGCGGCGCTCACCACTGCCGACCTCGATCCCGGCACCGACCTCGACATGCTGGATGCCTTCGAGGCGATGGTGCCCAAGCTCGACTACCGCCATCCCCATAACTCCAAGCATGTGCCAGACCACATCCTGTCGGCGCTGATCGGCACCTCGGTTTCGCTGCCAGTGCGTCGCGGCGAACTGGTGCTGGGGACCTGGCAACGGGTGGTGCTGGTGGAACTGGACGGGCCGCGCCAGCGCGAAGCCATGCTCTCGTTCATGCGCGCGGAATGAAAAAGGCGAGCCGCGCGGGCTCGCCGGGAGGGCGGTGAAGCTGACGAGATTACTGCGAGAGCGGCGCCGGTCCGGCCACCATGCCCTTTTCCGCTAACCCGGTATGCGGACGCATCGTCATGGCGCTCTCCGGATTAATCAGGTCGTCGTGGCTGGGCCCCAGGCCGAGTTCAATCAAGGCACGCGAATCGGGTACGACCTTGGTCTGCCAGCCGTGGTCTTCCTGGTACTTCACCATGGCGCGCCGGCTGGTTTCGTCCCAGGCTCCGCTGGGTTCCCCCTGCATGTAATTTTCACGGATGAGCGCGGCCTGGATCTCGCGCGCCCGCTCCGGCGCGATCTTCTGCTGGCCATGACGCTTCCAGGACGCCGACTTACGATGTCCGTGGCGTGCGTGCTTGCCCGCTTTTTTATGGGATTTGACGGCCGTCGCGTGCGACTGCGCGCTTTTGGTGGTTTTGGCCTGCGCGCCAACCGCGAACGCCAGCGCCGTAGCCAGGCTAAGCAGAGCTAACTTCCGGGCCCGAAATCGCAAACACGCACCTCGCAAGCTGGGGTTCAGCGGGCCTATGTGCCCCGGAATTCCGGGGGAGCGATTGGGGCCGGCACGCGCTTCATCATCCCTGAGTTGGATGGCGTCGCGCCAGCCCTCATTAGGCCAGTCCGCAGTTACCGAAGTGTACACCGGCCGTACATGTCTGGCCAGCGTAATGGGTTACGGCAGCGTGCCCCCCATGAAGATGGTTCCGCCCTGCTGCCCGGTGCCGCGCGGACGCACCAGGAATACCACGTCCTGACCGCTCTTCAAGCCGGTCACGATCCGGTTGAAATCCTCCTCGTTGGCGACGGGCTGCTTGTTGATCTCCAGGATCACGTCGCCGCGGCTGAGGCCTACATCTTCCGCGAAGGAGCCCGGCTTTACGTCGGAAACCACCACGCCCTTGCTGTTCGAGAGGCCCAAACGGTTGGCCATCTCGGGCGTCAGGTTGCGCACCGTGAAGCCAAGCTTGCTCTGCGTCGGCTCAGCCTGGTTATTGCTCTCCTCTTCCTCGCCCAGGCGCTGCCCGAAGAGCTTCTGCCGGTCCGCAATGGTGACTTTCAAATCCTGCTTCTTGCCGCTGCGCGTCACACCCAGGTTGACCACTGTGCCTGGCTTGCGCCCGGCGATTTCCTCCACCAGTTCGTTGCCGTTCTTCACCGGCTTGCCGTCCACCGAGGTGATGGTGTCGCCCACCTGGACGCCTGCTTTGCTCGCCGGGCCGTTGGGAACGACATTGGAAACGGTCACGCCGGAATTGACGCCGTACACCCGGGCGATGGCGGGAATGGGGTTGGCGTTGAATTCCACCCCGATCGAACCGCGGGTGACGCGGTGCTCGGGACCGATCAACTGGTTGTAAACGTTCACCACTGTGTTGGACGGCAGGGCGAATCCCACGCCCGCATAGGCGTTGGTTTCGGTGAGGATGGCGGTGTTGATGCCGATCACCTGCCCGTTCATGTTCACCAGCGGCCCGCCCGAGTTGCCGGGGTTGATGGCGGCGTCGGTCTGGATGAACGACTGGAATTGCCGGTTGGGCACGATGTCGCGGCCCACCGCCGAAACGATGCCCGCGGTGACGGTCTCCTTCAAGCCAAAGGGACTGCCGATGGCGAGCACCCAGTCCCCCGCCGTCATGCTGTCGGAATTGCCCATCTTGGCCGCCGGCAGCGCGCGATTGCTGTTCTCAATCTTGATGACTGCCAGGTCGGTTTCCTGGTCGGTGCCGATCACCTTGGCATCATGGAAGGTTCCCGGAGGATCGTCCATCAGAGTGACGCGGATCCGGTCGGCCTTCTCCACCACGTGGCGGTTGGTAACGATGTAGCCCTTGGAGTCCACGATCACGCCCGAACCGAGCGAGCGCTCGCGGATGGGACCGCTGTCGGGCCCTGCAGCCCCGCCGCCCGGTCCACCCTGCCCGCCAAAGAAGCGGTCGAAGAAGTCTTCAAAGGAATTGTTGTCCTCGTCGTCGCCGCTTCCCCCGCCAGGACTTTGCTGCATCCGGCGGTGCGGGTTCTTGATGGTGGACTCGGTGTTGATGTTCACCACCGAGGGTTCCAACTGCTTGGCCACCTGCGAGAACTGGTTGGAAAGCTGCTGCGGACTCGGAACCTGCAACGGGGTCGCGTCGGAGGCCTTCTCTTTGCCCTTTACGCCGGAAGAAACCACCGTGCCGATCAGGATGCCCACGGCCAACGTCACCAGAATGGTGAGCGTGTAGGCCAGGCGATGGGCCTTCACTCGCGCCCAAAACGCGTTCATACCTTGCCTCCGCGAACTACGCAAACTTTTAGATTATATCCGCCTGTTTTACGGGGAAAACACATAGGAAGTGATCTTGTTACCTGATTAGACGCAGCAAACCGCAAATCGGTTATCGAAAACCGCCGCCGTCCCTTGTTCCGGCGCGCTTCCCCTTTGAGCTTAACACCTTAAGCGGGCGAAAAGCGGGGTGCCGACGCCGCCCCGGCCGGAGTAATCAGAAAAACTGGCCGGCCAGTGCCGCCAGGAAGAAAGCCGAGTACGCCGTAATCACCAGCACCACCAGAAGGGCGCCAAAGGCCAGCGCGCTGATCAGGTCCAGTTCGCGCTGGGCGCAGCAGCGCACCAGCCGGGCCAGTCCCCAGACTTCCGCCGCTGCCAGGGGCAGCCCCGCGATCGCTGCAAGCAGGCGGGCATGGGCAAATACCGGGGTCAAGACCAGGTACGCCAATGCGGGCAGGAACAGCAGCGCCGGCACGATCGCCGCCGGCGCGCCGCGAAAAAACCACGCCTGCCGCTGCTCCCAATGGGTCATTCCGCCCTGCCGCAGCCCCGATCATAAACCGTGCGGCCGCCCACCACCGTCCTCAATACCTGGGTTGCCAGGATCTCTTGGGGGACGGCGCGCGTGATGTCGCGGTCGAGCACAACGAAATCGGCTAAGTTGCCGGGCTCGAGAGTTCCCTTTTCGTGCTCGGCAAATTCGGCGTAGGCGGCGCCGGTGGTGCACGCGGCGATCGCCTGGTCCAGGTTGAGCTTGTGCATGGGGAAAAACTCGCGAGCGCCGGAAGTATCGCGGCGCGTCACCGCCGCGTACAGGCCACGGAACGGCGTAATCGGCTCAATGGGAAAATCGGTACCGAAAGCCAGGGGCACCCCCTGGCGGAGAAATTCCGCCCAGGCATAGGAGTGGCGGGCGCGCTCAGCGCCCAGCCGGGCCTCGGCCCACTGCAGGTCGGTGAGCAGGTGGTTAGGCTGCATGGAGGCGATCACGCCCAGCTCGCGGAACGTGGCGATCTGCCGCGGCGAGGTGACCTGCGCGTGCTCGACGCGAAAACGCAGCTTGCCGGCGTTGCCGGCCGCGGCGAAGGCGTCCAGGGCCAATTGCAGGCCGGCGTCGCCGATGGCATGCAACCCGATCTGGAAACCGGCCCGCGCCCTCTCTTGCACCAGCGCGCCCAGCGTCCGCAGATCGTAACGCGGCAGGCCCCGATTGCCGGAATCATCCTCGTAAGGTTCGAGCAGCGCCGCGGTACGCGAGCCAAGCGAGCCGTCCATGAAGCCCTTGAGCATCCCGGTGGCCAGGCGCTCGGAGAATGCGCCCACACGGCGGCGTTCCTCGAGAACGTCCATCGGGGCGTTGAAGTCGAGCCACTCGCGCAAGCGCACGGTGAGACTTCCGGCTTGATCCAGTTCTTCGAAGACGCTGAAGTTTTCCCAATCGGAATTGTCCTGCAGCGAGGTAATGCCCCACACGGCGGCCTCGCGCAACGCCAGCTCGATGGCGCGCCGCCGCTGCGCACGCGTTGGCGGCGGGATACGGTCCGCTACCAGGTCCATGGCGGTCTCGCGCAAGATCCCGGTGGGATCGCCTTTCTCATCGCGGTCAATGTGGCCAGAAGCGGGCGCCGCCGCCGCGCGGTCCACGCCGGCCGCCGCCAGTGCAGCGCTGTTGACCACGGCGATATGGCTGTCGGCGCGGTGGAACACGGCCGGATGCCCGGCGGTGACCTCGTCCAGATCGTGCCGGGTGGGGAGCCGGGCATCTTCCCAAAGGGTCTGGTCCCAGCCGCGGCCGCGGATCCACTCCCCGGAGCGCGTGACCCCGGCGCGCTCGGCAATTCGCGCCTTCATCTCGCCGAGCGAACGTACCCCGGTCAGGCTCACATTGATCTTTTCGAAGCCACCAGACACCAGGTGCAAATGCGCATCGTTGAATCCTGGCAGGACGAAGTTGCCTTCCAGGTCCACCAGCAGCGTGCCTGCGCCGGCGTGAGCCCGCGCCTGCTCGTCGCTGCCCGCAGCCAGGATGCGGCCGCCGGCCACTGCCAGCGCGGCAACGCGCGGCAGCACCTCCACGTACGGCGGGTTTGGGAGCTGGCGTGCGCCGGCGTAGATGTTGCCGTGCAGGAAAATGATTTCTGCGGTTCCAGGCATCGGAAACAAAGTGAAAGTTAAGCGGTGAGCGAGGACCGAAGCCGGAGCAGCGCGATCATTGCGCGCCCGCCAGAGCCAAGGCGGCCAGCAGAATGCGCTTCAGCCCCAGCTCCCGGCCATTGCAATCAAACCACTCCTGCATGGTGTGAGCGCCGCCGCCCGCTCCGCCTGCGCCCAGGGCCACCGCCTCCCTCCCCAGCGAGAGCGGAATGTTGGCGTCGGTAGAAGCGCGCTGCACCTGCGACGTATTACGCAGGTAGGCGTCCACGGCGCGCATAATGCGCAGCAAGCGCGCGTTGCCATCGAGTTCCCCGGCCGGCCGGTTGCCGATCATCCGCACCTGCCCTTGCAAATGGAACGATCGCGGCACCAGACGCAGGTTGTTGGCCGTCTCCTCCAGCGTCAGCGCCTGCTCCACCGCGCCGCGCAGGGCGGCTTCCAGGCGGTCAATCTCCGCCATCGACATGGAGCGCAGATCCACGCGCATGCTGGCCGACTCGGGAATGGAATTCACCGAGGTCCCCCCACCGATGACGCCGATGTTGTAGGTCGTCTTGGGATCATTGGGGATGCGGGTGCGGCTGAACTGCTCGATGGCGCGCGCCAACACGATGATGGGATTGGGCAGGCCGAAGTCACTCCAGGAATGTCCGCCCGGCCCGCGCACCGTGACCTCAAACCGGCGGCTGCCCAGCGCCTCGGCGACAATGGTGTCCACACCCGCGCCGTCCAGCACCAAGGTGGCGGCGATGGCCTCCGACCAGTGCGGATCGGCAAAAATGTGACGCATGCCCCGCAGGTCGCCTTCGCCCTCCTCGCCCACATTGCCGATAAACACCAGGGGAGAGGGGGGACGCAAACCGGCGCTTTCCAGCGCCGCGGCGATGGCCAGCAGGGCGGCAATGCCGGCGCCATTGTCGGAGATGCCCGGCCCGTACAGCCGTGTGCCATCACGCCGCGGCCGCAGCTCAGTGCCCGCTGGAAAAACCGTGTCCAGATGGGCGCTCAGCGCGATGAAGTGGGGCGAAATATCGGCGCCGCGGCGGATGCCGAATACGTTGCCGACCTCGTCCACGTGCACGTCATCCAGTTCAAGCTGGCGAAAGCGCTCGGCCAGCCACTCGGCGCGCGCCGCCTCCCCGAAGGGAGGCGCAGGAATGGATGCCACCTCCATCTGCCACTGGGCAATGCGCGCTTCCTCGCAACCGAACCAGGAGATCGCCGCCTGCACCTGGGTATGCGCGGCCAGCCGCGCCACCTCCTGGAGCGAGGGCGTTGCCTGAGTTTGCAGGTGCGGGGTCAGGCCCATAGGCGAAGGCGTCATCTTACAACGCGTGGCGGCGCGCTAAGAATTTGCGGATGGGACTGACCCTAGTTGGGCACACGCGCGCGCGGCGCGCCGTTGCAGCACTCCAGGATTTCGCTTTCCGTGAGCGTGCGGTCCGACTCCTTGGCACGCCGGTAGATACGCTCCACCACGTCCTCCGAAGCCGGAATACCGCGCCGCTCCAGCCAGAACAGCACGTTTGACTTGCCGCTCATGGGACCGATATCGATTACCTGCTCCAGCCCGAAGTAATGCGAGGGCACGCCGGAATAGATGGAATTCGCCAGCTCGACATCGTTTTTGCGGAACGCCTTGATGACGGCGGCCGCGTGCACGCCGGTTGCGGTCCGGAAAGCGTCTTCGCCCAGCACGGGATAGTTCGCCGGAATGGGCACATCCGTGGCTTGCGCCACCGCGCGACAATAGTCGCCCAGGCAGGTCAGGTCCTGCTGGTCCCAGGGCGGCACCCCCATCAGCTTCAGGTTCACCAGCATCTGGTCCATCTGCGTGTTGCCCACGCGCTCCCCGATGCCCAGGGCGCAGGCGTGGACGCACTCCGCGCCTGCCACCAGCGCCGCCAGAGAGTTGGCCACCGCCAGGCCGCGATCGCAGTGCCCGTGCCAGTCCACGCGAATGGCTTCCCCCGAGGGCTTTACTACCTGCTCCAGAATGAACTTGATCAAAGCCACCGTGCCCATGGGCGTGGCGTGGCCGCAGGTGTCGCAGATAACGATGGCGCGCGCGCCGCACTCAATGGCCGCCGTGTACAAGCGCTTGATGGTCTCGGGATCGCAGCGGGTGGTGTCCTCGGTCACATACATCACCGGCAACCCCAGCGAAACCGCGTACTTCACCGCCTTCTCGGTGGTGGACAGCAGGAAATCATCGCTCCAGCCCTCGGCGTAGCGCCGGATGGGGCTGGACCCGAGGAAGGTGGCCGCCTCAATTTCCAGCCCGGTGCGCTGCACGATCTCGGCGATAGGCCGAATGTCGTTTTCGTGCGTGCGCGCGGCGCAGTTCGCCTGGATTTTCAGCTTGGATTGGACGATCTCACGGGCCAGCGCCTCCACGTGCTCATAGGCTCGCGGCCCGGCCCCCGGCAGCCCCAGGTCAAGCGAGTTGATGCCCAGCTTGTCCATCAGGTGGACGATGCGAATCTTGTCGGCAATGGCAGGGTCGCGCACCGAGGGTGATTGCAGCCCGTCGCGCAGAGATTCATCGTTCAGCAGCACGCGCCCGGCGGGGCGCAGCGAGGCAGCGTAGGCCTGGTTCCAGTCGTAGATGAGTTCCGACGCCCTCACTTACTGTCCTTGGGGGGAAGGGTGAGCCCGAAGGTTGAAATGCTTCCCTGCCCGGCGACGTTGCGGCTGGGCGGCTCGGCGGGATTGGGCAGATAGAGCGTCTTGCAGTGTTCGCAGCGGTAAACCTCGGCCGCCGCTCCCCAAGCCTTCTCCACGTCGCCGCAGGCCTGCTCGACCACGTCTTCGGTGTAATACCAGCGCTTCAGGTGCCCGCCGCACAGCTTGTTTTTGGCATCCTTTTCGTTGCAAGCGCGTTGCGCCGGCTTCTTGTACTTCACCTTGTGGTGGGGGAGCTGCGCGGGGGCGTCCAAACCTGTTCCAGTTGTGGCCAAGGGCAATCCTTGTGAGGAAAATGAGGCAACCAGCGCCCGATGCAGTGCAATTTTAACCGAAAGAATGCCTCCAGACATGGGGGAACCAGGCGTGCAAGCGCCGGTTCAGTACTCCACGCTGACCAGGTACAGCCCCTGCGGAGGGGCAGTCGGGCCGGCGGCCGAGCGGTCCTGCTGCGCCAGGATGCGCTGCAGGTCCGCCTGCGCCAACGTTCCTTTCCCCAATAACAGAAAAGTGCCCACCAGGTTCCGCACCATGTGGTGGAGAAATCCATTACCGCGAATGGTGTAGACGAGCTCCTCCTCCCGCCGCTCCCAAGCCGAACTGAACACGGTGCGCACGCAGCTGGCGGGGGCGTCTTCGCGCCCGCGTTCGGGGTCCACGGCGGCGAACGAGGTGAAGTCGTGCTCGCCTTCCACCTGCGCGGCGGCGCGCTGCATCGCTGCCTCATCCAGGGGAAAAGGATGGTGGTACACGTAACGCGCCCGAAAGGGAGGACAGATGGCGCCGCGGTAGATGCGGTAGCGGTAAGTCTTCGCCTTGGCGGAGGCGCGGGCATGAAACTCCGGCTGCGCCTCTTCCACCCGCAGCAGGCGCACGCTGGGGGGCAAAATATCGTTGAGCGCAATCAGCAGGTTGGACACCGGGATGGGCGAACGGATGGCGCAACTAGCCACCTGGGCAAGAGCATGCACGCCCGCGTCGGTGCGCCCTGAGCCCTGCGGCAGAGGGTCCTCGCCGGTGACGCGCGCCAGCGCTTCGCGCAAGACGCCCTGCACCGTGGCTAAACCCGGTTGAACTTGCCAGCCATGAAATTCGTATCCGTCATAAGCCAGCGTGATCTTAAGGTTGCGCATGGCGAGAGGCGTTCGCCGGAGCGTGGGAGCGCGCGCCGGGAGGCTGTTCCGGTCGGCTATACTAATTTACTTTCCCGGCCGAAGAATGGCGGCTGCACAACGTGTTCCCAGGCGACAAAGCTGCCGGGTTCCCACCGCGGGCGTAATTTCTGGTGACATTGGCCGGTAGTTTGAGTCTCTTACATTTCGCACTCAGCGATGGAGAAGAACGCAATGCGTTTTCCGGGTAGGGCTATTTCCGTTTTTGCCGGTCTGGCGCTGCTCGCCGCGCAGGTATTTCCGCCGGCGGCCGCGCAGCAGCTGCAAGACTATTCCAAGGGCACGCCGCAGTTGCCCAACTTTTTCGCTCCCTATCGGGGACACGAAGTGCCCCCGCCGGTGATGGCCAACACGGCGCGCATCGACCAGCTGATCCATGACGGCAAACTCACGCTGTCGCTCGACGATGCCATCGCCCTGGCGCTGGAGAACAACCTGGACATCGCCATCGCGCGCTACAACCTCTCGATTGCCGACACCGATATTCTCAAGGCCAAGGCAGGGTCGCAGATCTTCGGGGTGAACACCGGACTGGTCCAGGGCACGCCCGGCGGCGGCGTGGGCACCACCAGCGCCGGCGGCATTGGCACCTCCACCACGGGCGCGACCGGCGGCGGCGCGGGCGGCACCAGCACGGGCAGCGGCGGCGCCGGTACCGGCACGTCGGGCCTGGTGCAGTCCACCATCGGTTCGGGGCCGCCCATCGGCTCTTTTGATCCGCAGATTACGGCCGGATTGAGCATCGAGCACCTCACGCAGCCCACCGCCAGCCCCTTTGCCG
>JAMXLI010000157.1 GCA_024281115.1 Terriglobales bacterium
ACCGGAATTAACGTTGCCCGCCTGGAGGCAAACGATGGTGCGCTCATCGAGTTGAGGCAGCGCGTTGGCACGCATGCGGCCTTGTTCATCCACCGGCACCGTGGTCACGCGCGCACGGCCCAGGCCCAGCATAGACAGCGCTTTCAGCAGGGAGACGTGGACCTCGCCACCTACCACCACGCGAAGCGCAGGCGCGCCGAATAGGCCATCGGCTTCCACGTCCCATCCCGCGCGTTGCAACAATGCGTGCCGGGCTGCGGCCAAGGCCGTGAAGTTCGCCATGGTGGTGCCGGTAACAAACCCGCCGCCGCAGCCGGCCGGCAATCCCAGAAGCGCGATAAACCAGCCCAACACAATTTCCTCGATCCTGGCGGCGGTGGGCGACATCACCTGCATCGCGGCGTTCTGGTCCCAGGCGCCGGCCAGCCAGTTCGCTGCCAGCGATGCCGGCAAGGCGCCGCCAATGACAAATCCGAAATAACGCGGTCCGGCGGTGGCCACGGTCGCGGGAGAGCCGGCGCGGTCGAGCAGGGCAAGGGTTTCCGCGGGATCGCATGGATCCTCCGGCAGCGGACCAGCGAGCTCTTCCAGGCGCGCGACATCCTCGGCGGACGGCGCTACGCGGCGGTCCGGCAATCCCGCCAGGTAGCGTTCCGCGCGCGCGGCGGCGTCCAGCAGCAATTCCTTCATGCACACGCCTCCCTTGCACAGCCATCATCGGGCAGTTGGAAGTTTGCCGCAGCCCTCGAAAATCGGTTAGCTTCCCGGCACGGCAGCGGCGGGCGCGGACGGTGCCCGGCATCCTGCGCCCGGCAAAGACGCGATCCACTGGCGCAACAGCTCCACCCCCTCGCGGTGCACAACGGCGCGCCCAAGCTGCGGCATCGCGATTTTCGGGGCGACGGAAGTGACCCGGTAAATGAGAATGGAGGCGTCCGGCCGGCCCGGAGCCAGGTCGTAGAGCAGCCCGGCCACATTCCCCGCCGAATTGGGCGTTTTACACACGCCCAGCCGGGCAAGGTCCTTCTGCGAAGCGCGAAAGTCTACGCCCGTGTAACCGGCCTGACCGCCCGGCTGATGACAGTGAGCGCAGTTGTTCTCCAGGTAGGCGCGAGCGCGCTGATCGAGCGTGCCGCTCGCGGGGTCGTCCCACCGGGCGCTGCGCGGCCGCTCCGCCGCGTTCTCCGGCAAACCCTCGAGATATCCGGCTGCGCGCCAGCGCTCCAACTGATTGGCCGCTCCATCCGGGTAGAGAAAAGTTTTGTTGAGATTGGCAGCCCGCGGTCCGATGGGCAGCATGACGCGCTCGCGGTCGTGACACTCGTGGCACTCGTTGGCGTTGGGAATGGAATAGGTGAAGTCGTGGCGCCGGCCCGAGGCTTCGGTCCATCTCACCGTCACCGGATCGGGGACCATTTGCAAGGTGGCGTCCTTCTGCTGGTCGTCCCACACATAGGGCAAGCCTACCCAGCCCCCTTTCGTGTGCACCAGCAGGCGAGTCTCAATCAGGCGCTCGCCGGGACGGCCGTCGGCGGGAAATGCGAAGCTTTTGGCCAGGATCGTCCCCACCGGAAACTCGAATACCCCTTCCCCGCGGTACCGGGCCGCAGCTCCCGCCGGCATCCACACAAAACGGTACTTGCTGGCGTAGTCGGAGAACAACGGAGTGTTCAGATCGTAGGGAAGAACTCCGCGGTTCGGCCGCAGGGCCGGCGACACCGCGGTGAACAGGCGCCACTCAGAAAGCTTCTTGGGATAGGGCCCCTCGACGATGGCGCGCACATCGCGGTGGCCGAAGCGGCTGCAGGCCAGAAGCGCGCAGAGCAAAGCGCCTACGAACGCGAGCGAAATCGCGCGTCCGGCGCGGAAACTCACTGGCCGCCGCCGGCGCTGCTGCTCCTTCCAGCGCCCAGTTGCGGTATCACGACCGGGCTGAGCGGAGCGAGTTCACAGCTATAGCTCCCCAGATCGGATATCGGGTGCTTCATGCCGCCCGCCGCGTCGAAGTTCAGGAAGGTTGCAGCACCATTGTTCTGCAGGCAAATGCGCCCGGGATTGGCCCCCATGCGCCCCCAACTGGCATCCACCCTGCCGTCGTACAGCACATCGCGCAACTTGCCGTGCAGCGCCCCGGCCAGCGCTTTTACGCTGGCCATGCGCAGGTCGGGAGACTGGCCGCCGCCGGAGATCTGGTTGTCGTGCACCCACACGTCTTGCACGAAGGGGTAGAAGCGCTTGTCCTGCGGAGCAAAAATCTGCTGCGTCAGCTGCGAGGATTGTGTCGCCTGCAACGCTTCTTCGTCCACCGCGGTGGCGTAATGCATGATGTACACGTTCACCGTGTTGTTGCCGCGGATGGCGTTCTTGAAGATCTCCACGTCGCGAATGGCCAGCACATACATCCCAGTGCCGGAGGGCAACGTGGCGATCGGCCCCAGGCTCTTGGGGGCGAAGTTGGGGGAATTATTGTCCTCGATCCGGTTATTGAACACCCGCACCCGGCGGCCGCCCTGGCGCGGCAGGTTGGGCAGATTGAAGACGCCCATTCCGCCGGTGTTGTGCGTCGCCACGTTCTCGTAGGCGTCCACGTTCTCGGAATTTTCGATCTCGTATCCGTCAACGTTGAACTCGGCCCGGTTGCGCCGCAGGACCACATTTTCCGACTGGCCAACATAAATTCCGGCGTCGGCAGCGGCACGCGCCACCGAATCTTCCACCAGCAGGTTCTTGCACTCGACCGGGTAAATCCCGTACGGTCCGTTGTTCTCGTTGGGGCCGCGGGTCCACTCTGTCCGCACGCGGCGTATGGTGACGTTGGTTCCACCTTGCACGGTGAGCGCATCGCCGGCGGTGTCTTCAATCCCGAGGTCTTCGATCACAAAGTCGTTGGCTTTGACCAGCAAGCCCTGCGCGCCCGTCTTCTGCCCGGCGAAGGAAAGGATCGTGCGGTTCATGCCCTGGCCGCGCAGGGTGACTCCACTGACGGTGAGGGAAAGCGGGCGCTCAAACTGAAACTTGCCCGCGGGAAGTTCGACGACGTCTCCCGACTTGGCGGAGATGAGCCGCTCTTGCAGATTCTTCGCCACGTCTTCCCGGGCAGGCTTGGAGCACCCGGTCAGCGCCCCCGCGGCGAGGCACGCCAGCATCAGCGCGATGCACTGCGAATGCCTGCCCGACCAGGGCCATTCTTCCATGCCTTCCCCCCGTGCAGGCGGCATTATAAGCAGCAGCGCCGGATGTGCAACTTGGGCGTTGCAGTGCGGTTCGGGCACGAACATTCGGCGCGCCCTGGCGCGGTCTACGGTCAGATCATCCGCGGCGTTTTAGCTGGAATTCCCGGGGGCAGCAACCGCCGCCGCTACTGACCGGCGGCATGGCCGGCGCGCCGGCGGCGGGTGGCCACAAAAGCGGCGTAATCCGCAATCAGGCTGTCCACCTTCTTCAGGAGCGCTTGGTTTCCCGAGCGCGAATACGTCTTCAACTGCTCGCGAAAGTGCGGCAGGTTGAAGAGAAACGACTCGATCCGCTCCTTGTTCAGATCACTCCAATAAGGCCCGTAGCCCATGCGATCGAGCCAGTAGGCATTAAAGATCTGCTCAAACTGGTGTTTGACCGGGACCGGCAGGTACGGCTTGCCCAGGTGCAGGGCCTCAGTCACCAGGGAGAAGCCGGCATTGGCGACCACCGCCTTGGCGCCCGCCAGATCGCGCAGGAAGCCGTCGCTGCTCGGTTTCTTGAAGGTGACATTGCCATCGCGGCCCTCGCGCCCGAATCCGTAGGCCACGAAGGGACACCGCACCTGGCGCAGCAGCGCGGCCAGTTCCGGCGCCGGCGAGGTCACGTACACCAGCACGTGCTCGCCGTCGGTTGCCTGCGAACTCAGAACCTGGCTGCGCAGCAACGGCGGGAACAGGAAGGTGCGCGCGCGCGTGACGGGCGCCTCGAAAAACGACAGCACCAGGTAGGCATCGGCGCGCGGGACCATGACGCGCGTGATCAGCTTGGCCGCGGCCGCGTCCGCCCGATCCTGTGGTGGCACGGAAACCTTCAGGTTGGTGAGCGCGTGCTGATTGTCGATGGCGAGCACCGGCAGGCGCAAGTGGTGCGCGACATGACAGGACAGGGGTTCAAAATCGGTGATCACCACCTGGATATTCCATGCGCGCGCCAGTTTCAGCAGCCGAGCAAGGCTGCGGGCGGCGCGCCCCGCGCTCAGCAGGTTTTTGGCCAGCGTGCGGCGGTAGCGCACCTCGTTGTTTACGTAAGCGAGCCGAAGACCATAAATTTCGGTCACCTCAAAGTCGCCGCCCAGGTTGCGCAGGCCGCGGTCAAACGAGGCCACGTGTACCGTATGTCCTTGCGCGCGCAGATGGCTGAGCACCTCGCGCGCCCGCGTGGAGTGTCCTGCGCCTTCGCCGTTCACGCCATACAGTATGTTGCTCATGCGTCGCGAGTATATCGCCGGGCCGCGGGGGAATAAGCATGCAGGCCGCTTGGCGGCATCTCGCGGGACGAAGTCATAGACTCGGCAGCGCGCCGTGGTTCAAGATGTCCGCACGGAGGAAACGTCAGTGAAAGCTCGGCAGGGTTCGCGGTTAGCGGTGCTGGGAGCGGGCAAGATGGGCGGCATTCTGTTGCAGGCATTTCTGCGCAGCCGGGTGGTGAATCCGCGCTCGCTCTCGGCCACCGTAGCCCACCCGGAGCGGGCGCGGCTGCTTTCGCGCCACTTCCCTTTTCCCGTCACCGTGGACAACCGGGCGGCCGCGGAAAGAGCGGACGTCCTGCTTTTGTGCGTGAAGCCCCAGGTAGTGGCCGCGGCTTTGGAAGCCATTTCGCCGGTGATGAACGCCAGGAAGCTGCTCATCTCCGTGGCGGCCTCGGTGCCGACCCGCTACATCGAGGAGCGGCTGCCGCGCGGGGTGCGCGTGGTGCGCGCCATGCCTAACACGCCGGCCACAATTGGGGCCGGCATCACCGCGGTGTGCGCGGGCTCCTCCGCCGGCGCCGCCGACCTGCATGCCGCTCGCGAGCTGTTTGACACGGTCGGCCGCACCGTGGTGGTGGACGAGAAACATATGGACGCGGTCACCGCGCTCTCGGCCAGTGGGCCCGCCTACATTTATGTTGTCCTTGAGTCCCTGGCCGAAGCCGGCGTAAAGGTGGGCCTGCCGCGGGAGATGGCGACGCTGCTGGCCGCGCAGACGGTTTCCGGCGCCGCCCGCATGGTGCTCGAAACCGGGAGCCACCCGGCGTTGCTCAAGGACGCGGTCACCACGCCGGCGGGTTGCACCATTGACGGCCTGATGGAACTCGAAGAGGGCAAGCTGCGCGTCACCCTCATCAAGGCAGTGGTGAAAGCCACCCAGCGGGCCAGCGAGCTGCTGTTCAGCTGAATGCCGCGGGCTAGCCCGTGCCGGTAACTCTGCTGCATTACAATAGGATGCACTGCTGCTGGTGCAGCGCTCTGAAGGCGCAACCACCCTGCGCGGGTGTGCCTGCTACCATGAATCTACTCAACGTTCGCATCACAAGCACCGCCGCGCAAAGAGGCGGTTGCTGAAAGGACTCGGCAGTTGATTGTTGGCGTTCCGCGAGAGCTGTATCCCGGAGAGCGGCGCGTAGCCCTGGTGCCCACGGTGGTTCCCTTCCTCGCGAAGGGGGGATACGAAGTCCTGGTCGAGGCCGGCGCGGGCGAGGATGCCGGCTATCCCGACGCGCTGTACCTGAACAAAGGAGCGCGCATCGCGCGCGACCGCGCCTCGGTCTTTCGTGACGCCGACGTGATCGTGCAGGTGCTCTGTTATGGCTCCAACGACGTCAACGGCCAGAACGATCTGCCCCTCCTGCGGCGCAATCAGGTACTGATCGGCTTCTTGCGGCCGCTAGGATCGCTGCAGGTTTTGCAGCAGATTGCCGACACCGGCGTGACGTCCTTCTCCGTCGAGATGGTGCCGCGAATCACGCGCGCGCAGAGCATGGATGCGCTCTCCTCGATGGCCACCATCTGCGGCTACAAGGCGGTGCTGATCGGCGCTGAGCACCTGCCGCGCATTTTTCCCATGCTGACCACCGCCGCCGGCACCATTACCCCGGCGCGCATTTTCGTGATCGGCGCGGGCGTCGCCGGCCTGCAGGCGATCGCCACCGCCCGCCGTCTCGGCGCCGTCGTTTCCGCCTATGACCTGCGTCCGGCCGCCAAGGAACAGGTGCAGAGCCTGGGCGGGCGCTTCGTCGAGCTGCCCATCGAAGCCCGGGACGCCCAGGATGACCGTGGCTATGCGCGCGCCCAGGACGAAACCTTCTACGCCCGGCAACGCGAGCTGCTGGGGCGCATCGTGGGCGAAAGTGACGTGGTCATCACCGCCGCTGTCATTCCCGGCAAAAAATCCCCGGTGCTGGTTACCGCTGACATGGTGAAAACCATGGCGCCCGGCTCGGTGATCGTGGACCTGGCGGCGGAACGCGGCGGCAATTGCGAGCTCACCCAGACGGGCCGCGCGGTGGTCGAGCACGGCGTCACCATTATTGGGGCCATTAACCTGGCCAGCAGCGTGCCCTACCATGCCAGCTACATGTATGCCCGCAACCTGACGGCGTTCCTGCTGCACCTGCAGAAGAACGGAGCGCTCCACATTGATGTAAAGGACGAAATCACGTGCGACACCTTGTTGACCCGCGATGGCCAGGTGGCCAATGAACGCGTGCGGGAAGCGCACGCCCTGCCTGCGATGGCGGCTCAGGGCGGCTAACCACCATTTTGGTTGTCACGGGCCTGGAGGCCCACCGGAGTACCCATGGGAACCGATCTAATCAACGATCTCTTCATCGTCATGCTGGCCGGCTTCATCGGCTTTGAAGTCATCCGCCGCGTGTCGCCTCTGCTGCACACGCCTCTGATGTCGCTGACCAACGCCCTCGACGCCATCGCGGTGGTGGGCGCTCTAGTCCTCGTGGGCGAGCATAAGAGCCGGCTCTCCACCATTCTCGGTTCCATCGCGGTGGTGGCCGCCACCAGCAACGTGGTGGGCGGCTTCCTCATCACCGACCGCATGCTCCGCATGTTCAAGTCGAGCCGGCCCACCAAGCCATGAGCGCCGCCGTCACGCAGCACATCATCGAGATCGCATACCTGCTGGCCAGCGCGCTGTTCATCCTGGCCCTGAAGTGGATGAGTTCTCCGACCACCGCCCGCCGCGGCATCCAGGCCGGCGAAGCGGGCATGGTGTTGGCCATCGGGGGCACCCTGCTGCACCGCGGCATCGTGGACTACACCTGGATCGCCATCGCGCTGGTGCTGGGTACCGTGATTGGCGTTCCCCTCGGCCGGGTGCACATGACGGCGGTGCCGCAGCGGACCGCACTCAGCCATGCCTTCGGCGCGCTGTGCGTCACCCTGGTGGGTACCGCCGAGTTCTACCTGCGCTCGCCCAATGTCCCCCGGTTCACCATGGCCGTCCTCTCCATGGAGGTCATTCTGGGCGCGCTCACGTTTACGGGCAGCCTGATGGCCGCGGGCAAGCTGCAGGAAGTCCTGCCGCAACGTCCCATCACCTACAAGGGCCAGAACGTCGTCAACCTGTCGCTGCTGGCCATCTCCATCGCGCTGGCGGTCTACCTGGTCTTTCATCCGGATGCGCGCGCGCTGTTCCCGCTGATGGTGGGAATCCCGCTGGTGTTCGGGGTCATGATGGTGATTCCGATCGGCGGCGCCGACATGCCCACGGTGATCTCGCTGCTGAACTCCTACGCCGGGCTTTCGGCCGCGGCCATGGGTTTCGTGCTCGATAGCAAGCTGCTCATCATCGCGGGCGCGCTCGACGGCTCCTCCGGCTTCATCCTCTCCGTCATCATGTCGAAGGCGATGAACCGCTCCTTCTCCAACGTGCTGTTCGGCGCCTTTGGGCAGGTGCAGGCGGGGACCGCCGCCGGGCAGGAAGCGCGCACGGTGCGCAGTGCCACGCCGGAAGAGGCGGCCGCTATTCTCTCCGCCGCCAACAAGGTGGTAGTGGTTCCCGGCTATGGGATGGCAGTGGCCCAAGCGCAGCACAAAGTGCGCGAGCTGTATGACGCGCTCACCCGCCGCGGCGTGGACGTTCGTTTCGCCATCCACCCCGTGGCCGGACGAATGCCCGGGCACATGAACGTTCTGCTTGCCGAAGCCGATATTCCCTACGACAAACTGGCCGATATGGACGACATCAACTCCGATTTCCCCCAGACCGACGTCGCTCTGGTGATCGGCGCCAACGATGTAACCAATCCCGCCGCGCGCAGTGATCAGGCCAGCCCCATCTATGGCATGCCCATCCTCGACGTGGACAAGGCGCGCACCGTGATGGTGATCAAGCGCAGCATGAACCCCGGCTTCGCGGGCATTGATAATCCTCTGTATTACCTGGATCGAACGCTGATGCTGTTTGGCGACGCCAAGGTGTTTGTGAACGACATCGTGCGCGAACTGACCGGCGTGGCCGCGCACGCCTGATCGGCCCCAATCTGGACGGCGCGGTCCCCGCGGTTCGGCGGCCACCAGGGGAGGCACGCTGCCCTCCGGCGTTTTCCACCGAGGTACCCTCCTGGCCACTAGTCCCCGCCTGTCAAGTGTTGCAGGCTTGATGTACCGCTGATTCCGTGGAGGTGATTTTGTTTACACGTAGAAACCTGTTGTCGTTGGGCGCCGCATGCCTGCTCGCCATCGCCGCGCATGCGCAAAGCCCGGTACAGTCGGAGCTGCGTTTTCAAGCCCGCAGCGGCGCCGACAAAAATGCCGGCGTCTGGATTGATGGGCAGTACGTCGGCTATGTGAAGGAACTCAACGGGCCCAAGAAAATTCTGCTGCTGCCCGGCAAGCACGAGATCGTCGTCCGCCAGGCCTGGTACAAAGATTACGTGGATCACACCGTGCTTGAGCCCGGGGAAATCCACGTGGTCACGGTGGCCCTGGAGAAAGAGGCGCAACCTGCGACCAGTGCCGCCACCGCCGAACTGAAAATCGTGGCCACGCCTACCCGCGCTGCGGTCTTTGTGGACGACCAGTTCGCAGGACACGTCGATGAATTTTCCGGAGGCGGACGCGCCATGCTGCTGACCCCGGGACCGCACCGGCTGCGTATTGCGCTCCCCGGATATCAGCCCTTTGAAACCAGCTTGACGCTACGCGATCACCAGAAGGCAAAGATCGAAACCGACCTGTTGCGGGGCAGCATCGCAGAGGCGGGCGCCATGGTGACCAACAACAACAACAACTGAGCGCTCTTCCGGCAAAAAAGAAAGGCTGGGTCTCGGACCCAGCCTTTTCTGCTTTCCCCAAACGAATCAGGGCTGTGAGGGAGGTGGCAGCTGGCGCCGTGTGCTGGCGCCGCTGCGGGTGGTGCGCCGCAGAGTAACGTCCTGGGCCAGCTTGAAGGTGAGTTCCGTTTCCGCCGGGATATTCACGTTCTTGCCCTTGGTGAGGGTCTGCGCGCCCGCACCCGCCGCACCGCCAGCCAGCGCGCCGATAGCAGCGCCCTTGCCGCCGCCCGCCAGGGCCCCGATCACCGTGCCGGCCAGCGCGCCGCCGCCCACGTACTTCGCCGTGCGCTTGTTCTTCCCAACACCTTCTTTGCCGGACTGCGAGACGCTGCTCGACTCGACCGCGTAGGAACGGCCATTCACGGTCACCGATTTCAGGTCGAGCGTCACTTCGTTAGCATTCGATCCCTGTGCCACCAGCAGGCTGGCCCGCGATCCCCGCGGCACCAGTACCTGCCCACTGGAATCGGTCACATCCTGGCTCACGGTTGCCGGAAAGGTTTTTCCCCGGTTTGCCGTGGTGGCATTGACCGCTTCATCGGTCCGGACATGGATCGAGGTTCCGCTGGGAATTACGCGTTGCGCCATCGCGGAAAGCGACAGGCACATAACCACGCTGCAAACTGCACCCGCCAAACGCCTGATATTCATAAAAAGCTCCTCGCTAAATTAAGCCGGTATGCCCACTCTGGATGCCCCGCTCCTACCCAAGGATGCATTTGCTTTGCAATCCAAACGCTTCCCTCCGCCGTACACTAGTGTCAGTCAAAGCCGTCTCTCCCGTCAGCAGAAAGAAGGTGTTTTATGCGCCGTTTGCCGATCGCACTTACCTTACTGGCAGCCTTGTTCGTGGTCCTGTCCTCAGCGAAGGAGCGCCCCGGCGCGCTCCTGCCTAAGCCTGCGCTGGATGCTTCCCCCACCACCGCTCGGGGTCAGCGGACTGCGGTGTTGGCGGGCGGCTGCTTCTGGGGCGTCCAGGCCGTGTTCCAGCACGTGAAAGGCGTCACCAGCGCCATCTCCGGATACGCAGGCGGCTCGGCTTCTACCGCGGAATATGAGACCGTAAGCTCCGGATCTACCGGCCATGCGGAATCGGTAAAGATTACCTACGATCCATCGCAGGTTTCCTACGGGGAGCTGCTGCGCGTCTTCTTCTCGGTGGCGCACGATCCCACCCAGCTCAATCGCCAGGGTCCGGACGAGGGCACGCAATACCGTTCGGCCATCTTTTATTCCAACGACGAACAAAAGCGTATCGCCGAGGCCTACATTGCGCAATTAGAGCAGGCCCGGGCGTTTCCGCATCGCATTGTGACCCAGGTGACGCCGCTGCAGGCGTTTTATCCGGCCGAGGCCTATCACCAGGATTACGCGGCGCGCCATCCCGACAGTCCCTACATAGCGTTCAACGATCTCCCCAAGCTGGACCACCTGCGCGAGCTCTTCCCCAGCCTGTATAAGGCGCAGCGCAGTTCGGCCCAGGCGAAGTAGCCGTGATGTTCAAGGGCGAGATCGTGCCTGCCACTGGCGGCAGCCGCCGTGTTTTCCTGCTGGCGGCGGTTCCTGCGGCCCTGGGCCTTGCCGCCTTGTGGCTGCGGGGAAAGAACGTTGTACCTGAGACGGCTGCGGCGGCGTCACCGGGACCACCGCCAACGGTTCGCGTAGTGCGCTTCGCTGACGACGGCAGACGCCTGCAGGAGGTCCGGGTGCCCAAGGTGGTGCGGAGCGACGCGGAATGGCGCCGGCGGCTGGGGCCGGGCGTGTTCCAGATTACCCGCCGCGCAGATACGGAGATCGCCTATACCGGCGCGTACTGGAAACAGCACGATTCCGGCCTGTACCGCTGCGTCTGTTGCGACAATGCCCTGTTCAGCTCCGCCACCAAGTTCGACTCCGGCACCGGCTGGCCGAGTTTCTGGGCGCCCATCGCCGCCGAGAATGTGCGCACCAAGTCCGATTCGAGCCTGGGCATGCTCCGCGACGAAGTCCTTTGCACCGAATGCGATGCGCACCTGGGCCACGTGTTTGACGACGGGCCTCCTCCCACGGGGCTGCGCTACTGCATGAACTCGGCGTCGCTGCGCTTTGTGAGAAAAAGTTAATCGAGCCGAAGGCCGACTCGAGAGCCGTCGGAACCCACGCGCAAGAGCACCAATGTGCAATCTGGTGTGCAACGGATTGCACATGTTTACGGTATGTTCCTTCCCCGGAGGGCGCCAAGACCCCGTAAATCGCTGATTCCAAATGAGCTTTCCGTGGCAAAAAGATTGCTCTTTCCAGGTCGGCCGCAAGGTGTGACCCCCGCCATCTGTGCACGTGTTTCCCCCGCACAAGGCCATTAATCCGGTCTTAAAGGTGATCATTGTGCGCGTCGATTTGTGCAGGCGTATCAGCGTCCTGACCCTGAGCTTTGTATTGCTGTTTGCCGGTGCGGCCCAAGCCATCGTGAAAATCAGCATCAGCCCGACCTCGGCCACCGTACCCATGGGCCTCACGCAGAAGTTCACCGCGTCGGTGAGCGGCACCACCAATACCGGGGTCACCTGGTACGTGGACAACATCAATGGCGGCAACACGAGCGTGGGCACGGTAAGCACTTCCGGCCTGTACACCGCGCCTGGGGCGACCGGCACGCACACGGTGAAGGCGGTCAGCAAGGCCGATACCAGCAAGAGCGCGAGTGCCAGCGTGACCGTGGCCGGCCCGGTCGCGGTAAGCATCAGCCCCACTGCGGCCAGCGTCGCGATGAGCGGCACACAACAGTTCACCGCCACGGTCACCAATACCAGCAACAAGGGCGTGACCTGGTCTGTAGACGGGGTCAACGGTGGAAATTCCACCGTGGGCACGATTTCCACCTCCGGCCTGTACACCGCGCCGTCCCTGCCGGGAACGCACACGGTGACCGCCACCAGCCAGGCGGACAGCACCAAGTCTGCCAGCGCGTCGGTGAACGTCTCCACCACGCTTTCGATTGATTTCGGCGGGCGTTCCAATTCCACGGTGGCCATCGCCCCGGGCATGATTGCCGGTCAACTGGGCTACCTGGCCAACTCGGTGGGGCTGTCGCTGCTGCATCAGGCCAACTACCAGGAATTCCGCATTGATGCCGGACTGCAGAACATCTACGGCACGTCCACTCCGGACTGGACCAAGCTGGATCCGAACGTAACCCTGCTCCAATCCAACGGCTTCCGTCCTCTGATCGTCATGGATTACACGCCGAGCTGGCTGCAAGGCACAAACTACTGTCCGAGCGGCACATCCACGGTCCACAACGTGCCCACCGACGTAAACAAGTGGGGACAACTGGCGGCCTCGATAGTGGCGCACATGGACCAGGCATTTCCCGGGCTGGTGGTGGACTACGAGATCTGGAACGAACCCGACCTGAGCAGCGGGCTGTGCACCTCCGGCAACACCAACACGGCGCGCCTTAACGCCTACATCTCGATGTATGCGGCGGCAGCTTCGCAAATGAAAGCGCAAGCCGCCGCCGATGGCGTGCAGATACGCGTGGGCGGGCCCTCGGTGGTCGGCCTGGGTGTGACCAGCACCTGGCTTCCGGCACTGCTCAGCAACAGCGGCACGGCGCCGTACGTGGATTTCGTCAGCTACCACCACTATCTCGCCGGCCAGTCGGACATCCAGAATGGCATGGGCTGGGACAACACCTCCGGCCCGGCCTCGCTGTATTCCCGCGTGCAGAACACCGGCAGCGGCGCGGCTGCGTGGTTTTCGTATATCTCCTCCCTCGTGCGGCAGGGATCGCAGCCCAACCCGGCGAAGACGCCCATTTACCTCACCGAATACAACGATGATTGGGCCTTTATCAACGACTGCTGCCGCAACAGCTATGCCTACGCGCCGCTGTTTAACAGCCTGTACGTTGCCGACACCATGAACACGGTGTTCTCCGGGGCGCAGAACCCGCCCGGCATGCTGTTTTACTTTTCGGCGAGCACGCCTTCCGGCGCGTTTTGCCTGGTGGGCAACATCGACGCCAACATGGACTGCTCCGGCAACGGCACGCTGCCTTTCGCCGGGTATCCGCAGTACTACCTGTACAAACTGCTGGCCGGCTCGAACTACCTGAACCTGAACGGCGGCGGCTTCATGCCGGTGTCGCTGAATGCCCAATCGCCGCTGGTGATGACCGGGTTCTACACGGTCACGGGCAATGCCATCATTCTCATCAATCCAACCCCCAACACGTATTCCAACCTGGCTTTGACCGTTAACAATCCCGGCGCGGTCTCGTTGAACGGGACGATGTTCACGCTGAACAGCACGAACACGCAAATCGCGTCGCAGGCGATTGCGCTCACCGCCTCCGGCAACAGCGCTACCGGGACGGTGAGCATCGCGCCCTACACGGTGATGGGCATCCTGCTGCCCACCGGCGTTTCCGCCGGCGGCGTTTCCGTGAAGGTGACGCCCAGTTCCGCCAACCTGGTGCCGAACCAGCAGCAGAACTTCACCGCCACGGTGACCGGCGCCAGCAACACCGCGGTGAACTGGTTCGTGGACGGTGTGGCGGGTGGAAATTCCACGGTGGGCACGATCAATGGCGGCCTGTACACGGCGCCCGCCACGTCCGGCAATCACACGGTGAAGGCAATCAGCGTGGCCGATCCCACGCAAAGCGCCAGCGCGTACGTGGTGGTCTCCTCCACCCCTCCGGTATCGGTTACGGTAACGCCCTCGTCCGCAACGCTTCTGCCGGGACAGCAGCAGAACTTCACCGCCACCGTGACCAACGCCACCAATACCGCGGTGACCTGGTACGTGGACGGCACCGCGGGCGGCACCACCGCCGCCGGGACCATTACCTCCTCGGGCCTATACACCGCGCCCCAAAGCGCGGGTTCGCACGTGGTGATGGCCATCAGCGCGCAAGACCCGACGCGCAACGGCTCGGCCAACGTAACGGTGGCGGCCGCGGCCGGCGTGACCGCCGACTTCGGCTCGCGCACGGGCAGCTCGTTCCCCGTGGCCGCCGGCCTGTTCGGCGCGCAACTCGGCACGTACCAGGACCAGACCGAGCTGGCCATGGTGGCGCAGGGCTCGTTCGCCAACGTTCGCATTGACGCCGGGTTCCAGAACATCTTCGCCACCAGCAGCACCCCAACCTGGACGGCTACGGACACGCTGCTGACCAATCTTCAGGCTGCCGGCCTGCACGT
>JAMXLI010000158.1 GCA_024281115.1 Terriglobales bacterium
ATCCGCCCGTGGCCTGCAGGCCGCCGGAAATGAACTGAAAAATTGTGAAGCTGCTGGCCCCCGCGCCCACAAGATTCGGGTTGTCGCTGCTGAACACGACCTTGCTGAAGCCCGACCCGGTGAATGGTTCGGCGCCGTTGTCGGCCCCCGTGATCAGGTTCCAACTTGCGCCGGCGTCGGTGGAGCGCAAGATACCCAGGCCGTAATAAGAATCGATCGCCGAGTTCGGCTCGCCCGTCCCGGCCAGCACCACGTTGAGGTTGCCCGGTTGCACCGCCAAGGCGCCCGTGGCCAGCGTAGCTTCGTCATCGGTCAGCGGCGTCCAGGTAACCGTGGCGGGATCGGAGTTGGCGGCGTTGCTTGACTTCCACACTCCCCCATACGCGCCCGCAATGTAAACCGTGTTCCCCGTGGGATCGTTCGGATCCACGGCAACGGCGCTCACTCGTCCGCTGACTGGTCCATAGTCCTGGTCATCGGCGAGCCCGCTGGCATTGGAGGCCAGGGGCGCGGGTCCCAGCGCAGTCCACTGCGTGGAAGCCCAGATCTGGGTGATGGTGGGCGCGCTCTGCGCGGCCTGCATAGCCTGCCGTCGAGCCCGCATCGCCATCTTCTGGCGGTAGGCCCTGTATAGGCGGCCCGCCCCATTTTGCCCGCGGAACTTACGTCCCGCGCTGAACCATAGTTCCCGTCGCAGCGGATTGTCGCGCTCCGGACCGGCGGGGCGTGTTTTCGCCCAAGGAGTCAGGGGAACGAGCAGAATGCAGAGCAATACCCCGCCGAGGACACTGCACGTGCGCTGGGTCATACCGCCAATCCTGGGATACCGGGGGAGAGCAGCAAGAGTATGTTGGCGGCCCGAAGCAGTGTCAACGCGAAATCACGGGCACGGGGCGCTTTCGACGCGCTCAATTACCAAATTGATACCGCGGCGGCTTGGACGCGGCTGGCTCCTTTGCAGCCGGGGGGAGCATGTCCCTACGCTACAATCGCCTGCATGTCGGCCGCCCGCGCCTGGCTTGGCGTGATGATTTTGGCGTGCTGCGCGCTTGCCTTAAGCGCGCGGGCGCCGGAGCCGTCCACACCTCAGTTGACCGTAGCCGCGGCGGCCGATCTTAGCGTCGCACTGCAACAGATCGCGCTCGCTTTCGAGCAGCAAAGCGGCGCCAAGGTGCGGATTTCACTCGGCGCCTCCGGCAACCTCGCGACGCAGATCGAGAATGGCGCGCCTTTCGACGTTTTTCTCTCCGCCGATCTCGATTACCCGCGCAAGCTGATCGCCGGGGGCGCAGCCGATGCCGGCCTGCGCACCTACGCTGTCGGCCGCCTGGTTCTATGGTTGCCTACGCAATCGAGTCTCGATCCCGAGCGACGCGGCCTGCAGGTCCTTCTCGATCCCTCGGTGAAGAAGATCTCCATCGCCAATCCGCAGCATGCTCCCTACGGGCGCGCCGCGGTGGCCGCTCTGCGCCACTTCAACCTGTACGACAAAGTGGCGCCGCGCCTGGTTTACGGAGAAAACGTCTCCCAGGCGGCGCAGTTCGTGGAATCAGGAAACGCCCAGGCCGGCCTGGTCGCGCTCGCCCATGCGCTGGCTCCGGGAATGGCAAACCAGGGGAGGTCCTGGATCATTCCCGCGGAAGCGTACCCGCCGCTTTATCAGGGCGCGGTCATCGTCTCGCGCTCTTCCCAAAAACCGCTCGCCGCGCGCTTCCTGCAATGCCTGCGCGCGCCCGCCTCGCAAGAGATTCTGCGGCGTTTTGGATTTGCGCCCCCGGAGAGTGACGACTGAGATGGACTGGACCGCATTTGCGCTGACCCTGCGGCTGGCCGTCCTGGTCACGGCGGTGCTGTTCGCCGTCGGGCTGCCGATTGCATACTGGATCAGCTTTTCGCCTTGGCGCTGGAAGTTCCTGGTGGAATCGCTGGTTGCGTTGCCGCTGGTGCTGCCGCCCACGGTGCTCGGATTTTATGTGCTGCTGGCCCTCGGCTCGCGCAGTCCCCTGGGCCGTTGGTGGCAATCCATCACTGGGCACACCCTGGCATTTACCTTTGAGGGCCTGGTGATCGGGTCTTTGTTGTACAGCCTGCCTTTCGCCGTCCAGCCTTTTGCGGCATCTTTTGGCAGCGTGGACCGGCGCCTGCTCGCGGCCTCGGCCACGCTGGGCGCCACTCCGCTGCGCACTTTCACCCGCGTGATACTGCCGCTTTCCGCCTCCGGCCTGCTCACCGGAATCGCGCTCACCTTCGCCCATACCCTGGGAGAATTCGGAGTGGTGCTGATGGTGGGGGGGAACATTCCCGGCGTAACCCGGACCGTCTCGATCGAGATCTACGATCAGGTGCAGGCATTCAATTACTCGGCGGCCAATCAGACAGCGCTCGTCCTACTGGCGATTTCTTTTGTGGTGCTCTCGCTGGTATACGCATTGAACCGCAAAGCCTGGGTGCTATGGCCTTGGAGGTAGACTCCCCCCAGCGCAGCGCCGAACGTTCCCGCGCACCTGAAAACGCGGGTCTGCAGGTATCCATCCGCGGCTTGCATCGCGACGGGGGAGGAGGGCAATTTTCGCTGGCCCTGGACTGGCAGGCGCAGCCGGGCTTCAACGTGGTGTTCGGCGCCTCGGGGGCGGGGAAGACCACGCTGCTCGACTGCATCGCGGGGCTGGCCCGTCCTGGGTCCGGGCGCATCAGCCTGGGCCCGGAAGTGCTTTTTGACAGTGCCGCCGGAGTTGACCTGCCGCCAGCGCGGCGCCGCGTCGGCTACGTCTTCCAGGACCTGGCCTTGTTCCCGCACCTGACTGTGGCCGGCAATGTCGCCTACGGCCTTCTCCATCTGCAGCCGCATGCTGGCCGGGAGCGCGTGCACGCCATCCTGCGGCGTTTCCGGATCGATTCACTGGCGGCGCGTCGCCCCTCCCAGATTTCCGGGGGCGAGCGCCAGCGGGTTGCGCTGGCCCGCGCCCTGGTCACCGACCCCGCCATCCTGCTGTTGGACGAGCCGATGGCGGGGCTGGACGCCCCTACCAAGTCGAACCTGCTGGCGGACTTGCGGGCATGGAACCAGGAGCGTCGCATCCCTATCGTTTACGTCACCCACACGCGCGAGGAAGTGTTTGCGCTGGCCGACCGCGTGGCCGTGCTGGAAGCAGGCAGAATCACCGCGCAAGGCACGCCCTACGAGGTGCTGGAGGCCCCCCGCCGCGAAAGCATCGCGCAGCTCGCCGGGTTCGAGAACCGCTTCGAAGCGCACGTGGCCGAGACGCATGAAAAAACCGGCACCATGACGTGCCGCCTGGCTGGGACTGCGGTTGAGATTGAAGCGCCGCTCATGCGCAGCGCCGCGGGAGCGAACGTGCGGCTGGCCCTGCGCGCCGGCGACATCCTGCTGGCCACTGCCCCTCCGGAGAAAATCAGCGCGCGCAATATCATTGCCGGAACAGTTCGCACGCTTGAGCAGCGCGACTTTATGGTGGTGGCGATGGTCGATTGCGGCGTCGCCTTCGAGGTCCACCTGACCCCCGGGGCGCGCGACGCCCTGCAGCTTCAACCTGGGACCGCCGTGTGGCTGGTGATCAAGACCCACTCCTTCCACGTGATTCGGGAATAGCGGCGAAGGAATCGCTTTCGGCTGTGCCAGGCCGACGCGCTTAACCGCGATTCTGCTTATGCGGGGCGCACAATGTGCCCAGCAGGAAGGTGAGGTCGGACCTTACCCAACGCGCCAGCGGGCCTTCCCGGTAGATCGCCCAGGCCAGCAGCGAGCCGTTGTAGGTGCTTTGGACCAGGCGCGACAGGCGGCGCGTGTTGCATGGCCGCAACTCTCCGGCGGCCACCGCTGCATCAAGAAGCCTCTGCGTTTCGCGCGCCAGCTCGCGGAACTGCCGTAGGGTGACCGCGCGAAAGTCCGCATCGGTGAGATCAATCTGCAGATACGCGAGACCATTGGCCATGGCCTGCGGCGTGGCAGCGAAGCCGCTGCATTCGACGTACAACCCGACGAGCGCCTTGAGCGGGGACTTGTGGCGCGCGCGCGCGGCCACGAAATGCTGCTCGAGCCCGGAGGTTCCGGCCCGGCAAGCAGCAAGCAGCAGGCCGCGCTTGGTCCGAAAACGCTGGATCAGCGTAGCCGGGACGACCCCCGCCTCCTGGGCGATTTCAGCCAGGGTAAGTTGGGCGGGACTGACTCGCTGCATGACGCGGGCGGCGGCGGCCAGGATTTCCTGATCGGTGGTTTGGCGCGGGCGCGGGGTCATGGAGCGGGCAGGGGTGCCGCACTGCAGTATATATGAATGGCTATTTATTTATTGCTTGACATTTATGAACGGCTATTTATTATGACCGCGTTCCGCCAATAGGAGGCGAGCCTGTCCCGCTCCGCCGCATATCGCGCCCCCAGCCTGCGAGGCAAAATCGCGCTGGTGGCCGGCGCTACCCGCGGCGCCGGGCGCGGCATCGCGGTGGCGCTGGGCGAGGCGGGCGCGACCGTGTACTGCACCGGGCGCAGTTCGCGCGGGCATTCCGTCACGCCGGGCCGGCCGGAAACCATCGAGGAGACCGCGCAACTGGTCGCGGCGGCGGGCGGGCGCGGTATCCCCGTCCGGGTGGACCACACCGAGCCCCAACAGGTGAAGAAGCTGGTTGCCGGCATCCGGCGCCGCCACCGCGGGCTCGATATCCTGGTAAACGACGTCTGGGGCGGCGATCCGCTCACCGAGTTCGGCAAACCCTTCTGGAACACCGATCTGGAAAACGGTCTGCACATGCTCAAGCAGGCCGTAAACTCGCACATCATCACCGCGCACTATGCCGCGCCGCTTATGCTCGGCCGCCAGGGCGCGATGATCTTCGAGATCACCGATGGCGACACGTTTCACTATCGCGGCAATCTCTTCTACGACCTGGTGAAAATCTCTGTCATCCGGCTGGCGTTTGCCATGTCGCGCGAACTGCGCAAGCAGGGCGTGGTGGCCCTGGCCCTGACGCCGGGTTTCCTGCGCTCCGAGGCGGTGCTGCAACACTTCGGGGTTTCGGAGGCCAACTGGAGGGCGGCTGCAAACAAGGTGCCGCCCGGGCGTAAACAGAGGGTGGTGCACGACGACACCGTGGATTTTATGTTTTCCGAGTCGCCCCGCTATGTCGGGAGGGCGGTGGTTGCGCTCGCCGCTGACCCCAAGGTGAAGAACAAGAGCGGACGTGTCTTCAGTTCCTGGGGGCTTTCCCGCGAGTACGGCTTCACCGATGTGGACGGAACCCGGCCCGATTGGGGGCGTCACGCCGCCAGGACCTACGGCAAATACAAGTTCTGCGACGAGCGCTTTTATTCCTACTGGGCCCCCGGTCTGGTGGAGCGCATTTTTCCGGATTGGTTCTGATTCCAGGGCGCTGGTCCGCCTTCGCGCCGTGCTTCCACCGCCCGCTCTATTTCGATCACTGCTACCCACTGGCCTCCGCGGTGCTGCTCGTACACGATTTGTCCTCCGAGCAGTTGCGCGCCGAACAATGGCGGTACGTCCTGGTGATATCCGAAGAAGCGTTCTTTCAAGCGTGTCCAGGCTGGCCACCGCTCCAGCCATCGCCAGCTGGGCTGGTACTTAGTGGAAAAGAGCAAGGCCGCCCCATAGCCGGACCGCAACTCCGCGGCCGCTTGCAGGTTGGCCAGCGAGAAATCTTCTATGCGCATGATCTGAACGGGGCGGGCAACATAGCCCAGGTAGGGCCGGGTCAGCTCATCCGACGCAGGCCAGGCGGTGAGCACGCGTGCGTCGCGGAAGCGCGCCGCCACAAACCGCTCCGCTTGCTGGTGCAGCAGTACATAGTCGCGGTAGGCCAGGTTATCCTCGGGCGCAAATCCATAGGGTGGGTTCACGAAAAGACCGCTGGCGAGGCCGAGCATCACAATCGCGATCACCAGGCGCCATGCGCGCACCCGCCGCCACAGTGTCGAGACGCACAGAATGATCACCAGGGGCACGGCGGGCAGCAGGTAGCGCGCGAGGGGTGCGCCGCCGATAACAGACAGGGCAGCGGCGTAGCTGGCGATCACTGCCGCGAATGCCGCCTGCACGGCAAAGGCGATGCGCGGACGCTCTCCCGAGGCATCCTCGAGCGGCGGATACATCATGGCCAGGCCCGCCGCCACCGTAATCATGAACAGGTTCATGTAGCCGGTGAGCTGCCAGATCCGCAGCAGGCCGGCCAGCAGGATGCGCAGAGGGTGGAGCGTAGCCTCCAGGTTGTAACGCACGAACTCGGGGTTGCCGAAGGCGTATCCCGTGCGCGCCCAGTGATAGGCGAACCACGTCCCCAGGGGCGCCAGGGGCAGGAGCAGGGCCGCCAGGCGCCGCCGCGAGAATTGCGGGAACAGGCACAGCGGCTCCACGGCGCGACGCCGTCTGTGTATGAATCGGGATGCAAATTCCCAGCCCAGCAATGCCAGCGGGGCGAGGATGGCAGTCTCCTTGGCCAGGGCAGCCAACGAAAACCAGGCGGCAGTGCTCCCCGGGCGATCGGAGAGATACGCGGCCAGGCCCCAGAAGGTGAGTCCGGCGGCGGCCACGTCCAGGTGCGCCAGCGAGCTCTGCGCAAAGAAAACCGGGTACACGGCAGTACACAAGGTTGCGCCGGCTGCGACCTGTCGGTTGGCCGCGAGTTCCGCAAGGCGGTAAACGCCGGTCAGGGCGAAGGCCGCGCTCAGCAGCATGGCGATGCGCGTCACCGCGGGAGAGGCCCCGGCCAGCTTCCAGGCCAGCGCCAGCCAGGCGATTACCAGCGGGGGATGCGCATTGGTCAACGTGCTCTGCGGAATCAGGTTGCCGTGCAGCAGCAGGTCGCGGGCCGCGGGCACGAAATAGCCGGATTCGTCCCAGAAGTAGGGCAGCCGCAGCAGCGGAGCATGCGCCGCCAGGATCGCGGCGAAGCACAGGAAGGACAGCAGCGCCGGAGGGCAACGCTCGCCCGGCAACCGCACGCGCCAGTACGTCCCCGCTCTCCGCTGGGCAGCGTCCGAGCCGCCGTTGGCGCCGCTAATGGACGGGCCCCGAGCCTGCCACGCGCGGATCGAGCTTGATTTCGCCGAAAGCCTGCTCGTAGCTGACGATGTTCTGCTGCAGGATGGCCAGCAGCGCTTTGGCTTGCTGCGGGCTCAGGTAAATTCCCTGGAAGTTGTGGACTTCCACTTGCGTCTCGCTCTGCTGCTGCAGGGTGCCAAAGACGAGGAAGAAGTCCCAGACATTCACGCGCACCTGCACGCTGTTAGCGTAGCTCTCGCGGTAGTCGGGCCGGTTCACTAATTTGACGTTCGGCTGGGCGGGGATGGCCATAGCGGTACGAGTCTATCGCACCCGCCCGGGCTGGGTGTCAGCGCGCCAGGGGCTCGGGAGCGGCCACGGCCTGGGGCGCCCGCGCGTAGTAGCCGGGACGCGCGTGGATGTGCAGCTTCTTCCCGAACTTCCTCGCCGTGATGCGGATCTTGTGGAAGCGACCGTCAGCCTCAAAATGCGTGGGCCGGTAAGCGATGGCATACCGGTTGCGCAGGTCGTCTCCGATCTGCGTGAAGGCCTTGCCGAATTCGTGCTTCGATTCAGGGAAGAACACGCGTCCGCCGGTGCGCTCGGCCAGGGAGCGCATTACCTGGTTCGCCCGGGATTCCCAGCTGCTGGGGTTGGTGCTCAGGGCGTAAATGGTCACCTCGTTGTCTTGCGCCTGGGCCAGCGCGTCTTCCAGCGCCAGCTTGCTGCTGTTGTCGTCGCCATCGGTCACCAGCACCAGCACGCGCGCCACCCGGTCCACTTCGGCATGGCCGGCGAGCTGGCGGCAGGCGGCGGCAACCGCGTCGAATACCGCCGTCGCTCCCCCATCATCGTGCAGGCTGGAGATGGCATGGCTCAACCGGTTCGTATCCGAAGTGAAATCCTGCGCCAGTTTTTTGCGCTGCGAGAAGCCCATCACAAAGGCTTCATCGGCGGGGCGGGCCACCACCTTCTCTAAAAATTTCCGGGCCGCTTGCTGCTCGTATCCGAACCGCTGGTCCACCGAGCCGCTGGTATCCACCAGCAGCGCCAGCCGCAGCGGCAAGTTGGCTTCATTGCGGAAATCTACAATCCGTCCGGCATCGCGCTTGTCTTCCCGCACCTCCACATCGTGCGCCGCCAGGTCGTCCACGAACCGTCCCTTCAGCTTGGCCGTGAACATCACGGCCACCTCGTTCACCTGTTTGCGCAGGATCCAACCGTCAGCATCCGCGGCAATCGCCGCCGGCGAGGCCGAAGGAACGGGGGTGAAGGGGGTCTGCGCCATCGCCGCAACGGGTGCCAGCAGCAGGGCGAGCAACCAACCCTTGCAGATCCGGGCGGGAAAGGGGACAGCGAGGGAGTGAAGGACGGAATCGAGCGGGGACATGCAACCACCTCGTGCGCGAACTGAGATAGCAAGATGCCGCGTCCCGAAAAGGTGTTGGACGGCGCTCCGGAATTGGGGGGGTGTTTGCGCGGTACGAGCGCCGGGCTGCAGACGCGCCGACGAGAGTACGTCCGTTCGCCCCGCCCCGTCAATATGCAAGATGCTGCAGGGTCACAGCAGGAAAATGCGGATGGCACAGCGGGTGCGCGCAAAGGTGAGCAGATCGGGTTTATGGGCCCTGCGGGTCTAAACGCCCGGGTGAGGCGTCGGCCGCCCCGCCCCCGGCGAGAACGCAGATTTCGCCCCGAATTGCGGGCCGGGAGCAGAGTGGACGATGGTGCCGGGAACAGGACTTGAACCTGCACGCCCTTGCGGGCACTGGCTCCTAAGGCCAGCGCGTCTGCCAATTCCGCCATCCCGGCGCTTCTGGTTAAACGGTTGGAACCAGTAGGTTAGTTGACTCTATGGTCGCTGGCAAGCGCACCGCCGGCAGGGGCGATGCGGTCACTGTGCGCTCACTTTTGCGCCTGCTCCCGCGCCCCCGCTCGCTTGCCTCCGAGCCGCCACAGGTCGGTGCAGCCAGCAAATTACAGAGAATTAGGGCTCCGGGCGTTGATGGGCTTAGTTATTCTTGTTGTAGCGATTGATTGGTACCAGTCGGTTGTTGATGTCGATCCGGTAGGCTATTGATGTTTCGCGCCGCTCTCCGAAGATGTCCTTGTATTCGATCACCGCAAAGCAGACCGCAATCTTATTGAAATCGGTGTGCCCGTCGCATTCAGTAGGATAATCCAATTTTGACTCGGCTCCAATTGCAAGTGGTTCTGGATAAACTTGGGCTACCTTTCCCGCCCCAATGTCGTCCGGCAGGCTGTCCACAACTCGAACACCTACTCTCTTTTGGACAATCCAAGCCGGGCTTCTACCGTCGTTCTTGCAAATAACCCTTAGCGGAACAGAGGTCGTCGGTATTGTTTCCCCGTCTTCAAATCGCGAACCCAGGGACGGGCCATCGTATCCGGGAAGGTATTCGAGGCGTGCGAGTACCCAAGCACGCTCAGAATTTACCAAGCTCTCCGCGTTTGTTTGAGCTGCAACAGCAGCGATACGAGTGAGTGTCAAACCTCGCTTTATGTAACACGCCTGCACCACATACACTGCAACCTGCAAGAACCCGACGAGCACCAGCAGACCAGTGAAGGTGACAATGTCAGAGCTGATCGCTATTACCGAAATGTCAAATACGGGGAAGATGTTGAGCTTCATAAATGCGTCTCGCGAACAGCCCGCTTATTTGTTAGTTAATCGGTAGCCCAACTCCAATATGGTGACTAGAGCGGCAAACAGCAAGGCAGCCACAATTCGCCAGTCTGCTTCCTTGGCGATGTAATACGCCACCACCGCGAAAAGGAGAATGAACAGTAAATAGCCGGCGCCATCCAGACGATCACTAATCCCTCGCTTCACGCTTTGCCTGAATCTCGCGGGTTCAGTCATTTGCATTCTCGCCGCCTCCGGCTCAGGCGGGCCGTCCGGCTCGAAACCTCGTTGCTATGGCGCGTTGTTTTTTTCTTTCCACAGCGCCGCGTGTGCGGCCAGTCCTGCACTTGATGCCAGGCCGTCTGCTACGCGTTCCACGGCGAACACAGCGTCTGATGACAGGGCCATGGCATTCTCTGCGCGGTCTTCGTGGACCCACCTAATGAACTTAGCTCTCTGCTCTTGCCTGATTTCGTCAGACAAGAGCAGCAGCACTGCATAGTCGCATAAATGGTTTCGTTTGTTTTGGGACCGTACATAAAGCGGGAGAAAGAATAGAACGAATAGAACACAGGACAGTGCAAACAATATCCACGCCAACATGCGATTCTCCCTTCGGAAACGCTGCCCAGTGCCCATATAGAGTGACCCCATGGCTGCTAAGTTTCGGTGATGATTCACACACGGCGGTGTGAGCAAGCTACCCGCAGGTCTAAAACGGCCCAGACGCGAACCTTCCCTCCGTGGGGGCGAGCGTTTTCATGAATGTCTGCCATTGCGTGAATCCGGGGTCCCCTGTCGATATGCCGACAACTCGGCCGCGATTTCCCTCGTGGAAGGTCGCGGGGGCTGAAACTACGGAAGCACGTCAGCCGAAATCGCCTGGTTTCGATTTTGCGGCTGGAGAATGTGTGGCGAATTGCCACAAAAAAACTGATTATCGCTCCGCCCCGTGGACTCCGAAGCCGCGCCTCGCGCCTGCAGCGGCCGCACTCGCCCCCTCAGACAAAGGGGGACGGCCCGCCCAATTCGGGAACGACTCAAAGTGCTGACCAGGGCAAAGCGAACGTGCTCGACGGGGGAGAGTGATAATGAGCTTACGCCTATCCAACAACGCAATTCCTGATCGGGTCGCCGAGTGCCTCATCAACTAGGCGCGGAAGGAGCGACTGCGATGAAGTGATCCCCTTCTAACTTTTCTTCAGTCTCCCCCTCCTGGTCGCCGGTTTTCAGTACAAACACAAAGGGGGTCGTATGAAACTCAACCGGTGGGTTTTTCTGATTGGCCTGCTGATGGCGACACTGCCGCTATCGGCCCAATCCCAGTTCATCCCCATAGTTACCGTGCCATTCGAGTTCATGGTGAACGATGTTGTGTGTCCAGCAGGCAACTACGCGATCCAGTCGGATGCGCAAAACAATATGCTGGTCCTCACCAATGCGAGCACCCAAGATCGCATCCAGGTGTTCACCCGAAACTATGAACTGTTAAATATGGCAGAGCAATCTGTGCTGACGTTCCGTCGCGACGGCAACACCTATGTTCTTCACCAGGTGCAGAGATCGGGCGACAGCCATACGCACGATATCGCACACGACAACCATGTGATGGAACTCGCCGCTATCCGTTGATCCGCTGGAAGGGCCGCCCTTCCGGGGACGGCCCCACTCCTCGAAGTCGTATCCTGAAAATTGGCGATTAAGGCTTTGAGCGCGCGGGTGTGCGCGCCTCAGTCAGCCGCGGCCGGCTACCAGTCCGACGTGCACAGGCGGCGGATGGCCTGCCGCTGATTGTCGCGCACCAGGACAAACTCAAACCCGTGCAAGTAGCCGCGCAGGTTGCGCACCGCGGCATACACCCGCAGCCCCGAGGCCAGTTCCAGGAACACGATTTCACCCTCGCGCAATTGCTGCGAGAGCATGGCGGCGCCTCCGCCTTCGCTGAGCACACGGCACTGGCCGGCGATAGGGATGGTGGGCGAATCCGGCCAGTTGAGGAGGGCTGTCACCGCGCGATCCACGTTGTAACGGTGGTAGCGCCGCTTGGAAAGATAATCGTGCTCGACGGGTTTGCCGGGTTGCGCGGACATAAATGACCCCTGCCGGCCACGCTGGCGGGTGCTTCAAAGCGCGACCGTGCGCCTGCTTTTGAAGCTACGCGTAAACGGGAGGCAGGACAATTCGCGAACGGTCAGTAATGTGACGGAAGGGCGGACAGTAACCTGCCGGCTTCGGTACATGCCCGGCCAGGCCGCTGGCACACCACTGACTTGGGCCTACCCAGGCGCGTGCGCTCGACGTCCGCTTTACTGCACTTGCGTGAAGCCGTTGTAAATCCAGATCCCCGCAATCACCAGAATCAGAACCCCGGAAGCCGCTCCAAATATCCGCACCAAGGGGGTGAGCTTATTCATCCGGCGCAGGATTTCCAATTGCTCCTGCTCCATGTGAGATTCCGATTCATCGAGGAACAGCTGATCATCTTCACGCATGCTGAGCGTGCTCTTATAGATCAGCAGCACGATCAGAACGGCGGTCAGGGCACCCCACGCGATCAGCAGCCAGGTGAGATGAGACATTGGCCACCTCGGTTCAGGTAAGAGCTGCTTCCCTAGGGTGGGATCCGGCTTTTCCCTATGGCTTGCTCCGGACACCCCGATAGGGGCGGAGCCATTATAGCTCCGCCCGCCTTGGCAAGCACCCGCCCAGGGCCCCTTGCCGGCCTCAGGTGGCTGGCCCCTGGCCGCTTTATGCGTCCCTGGTCCTGGCGCGGCATCTAATTACCAGGCGTGAACCCCCGCGCATGCGGCTACGCTGAGTTTGTTATAATCGCAGTGTTCATCTACAGGAGAGAACATGTCCACAACTACCACCACCCCGCCCGTCAAAACCGCGCCTATCTCATTGACCCCTAAGGCCGTCTCCAAGGTCAAAGAGATCATGGGGCAGCAGAATCCCGTGCCCGCAGGCCTGCGCGTCGGCGTTGTGGGCGGCGGCTGCTCCGGCTTCTCGTATGCCATGTCGTTTGAGAATAATCCGGGGATGATGGACAAAGTTTTCGACATGGACGGCCTGAAGGTTTACGTGGACGCCACCTCGCTGATGTACCTGCAAGGTTGCAAAGTGGACTACCTCGAGACCCTGGATGGCGCAGGCTTCAAGTTCGAGAACCCGAACGTGAAGAGCACCTGCGGCTGCGGCTCGTCGTTCCAGGTTTAGTTGGAGCCAGCAACCGACCAGAGCCCCGCTCATTGCGGGGCCTTTTCTTTGGAAACAATTCTGGCAGGGACGTCTGTCTCGGCCGCTATTGCGGCGGGATATCGGGGGGCTGTTGCGGGAACATGCCCGGCACGGGCGCCTGTTGCTGCGGCTGATTGGGACCGGGGGCTCCCGGCCGGTTCTGCGGCGCAACCACGCCTACGGCGCCGTTCACACCTCCGTTCAGCGGCGGCTGCGCCGGCCCGGTCAGCATTCCGCCGCGATCCAGGCTGGGGTCATACACGAATTGCCAATCCTTGTAGTGTTTCTTTTTATTAAATTCGCGGATCGTGGCCTTGGGGCTGAAGCTGGCCACTCCCACCAGGGGACCTCCGCCAAACACCTGGGCGCCAAAACCTGCTCCCGCCGGCGACTGCGATTGAGCCGCATCCACGGCGCCCCCGGACGGGGGCTGGGTCGGCGTCCCTGCCGTGCCAGCTGTCGCATCGCCCGGAGTTAGCGCTGGATTCGTCGGCCCGCCCGGCCCACCCGGATTACCTGGCCCTCCGGGCACGATCACCGATGCAGGAGCGCCGTTCCCTGGCTGACCAAACACGCTCGCTTGCCCCCCGAAGGTAAATTGCGGGTTTACTTGTCCAGGCACTCCCGGACCATTGGCGATGCCGGGCACCGGGATGCCCTGGGCGAACATGCGCACATCCCCAAAGCGCAGCAGCTTGAAATCTTTGCCCGTGATGGGATCCTTGTAGCGCCGCCGCAGGAAGCGCATGTTGTTGGTGTTTTCCAGCTCTTCCAGGCTGTTGGGATAGCGCCCGAATTTCTTGTAGAAGCGTTTAATGGCGCGCGAGTACTGCACGCCGCGGTGGATCAGCTCCTCTTCGCGGTCGCGTTCGACCTGCATCTTCACGCGGGGAGCGACTGCCGCGCTGGCGATAACCAGCAGCGTGATGAACAGCAGGACGGTGAGGAGCATGTAGCCGCCCTCGCTGGCCCGGCCGTCGAGGAGGGCCGGGCGGTTCCGCCGGAATTTGCTCCGCATCAGCATAGCGGGTCGCCTTGCCTATCCCTGGGTGATGGGGATGCTCTGGCGGTTCGTGGGATTGAGCACGTCCTGGACTTCTATGGCGGTCGGCCCGATGCGCACCACCTTGTAGCGGCGGTCCACGATATCGCCCTCGCCCGCGATGAAGATATCGTCGCCCTTGGCCAGGAACACGCGCCGCGGTTCGCCCGGCTTGTTGGCGAACCCATAAAACTTCAACTGGATGGGCGGGGGCGGCGGCGGCAAGCTCACTGTGGGGCGCTGCTGTTCCTGCTGCGAGTTGCGCAGCCGCGCCGATTGCACCGGCTTGGGAATCTCGGGCTCCGATTGCGAGAGGAAGATGTTTCTGCCGTTCCCGGCATACTTCACTTCCTCGCTGCTCTTGAGCAAGTCGAGGCGGAGACGGGGATCGAGCGTGGCCGCCAGAACCGGACGGGCGCGGCGCCCGTCGGACGGGCGGCGTCCAGGTGCCACCGCGGACGGCTCCGGCGCTGCCGCCGTAACGGCCGCATCCGGAGTCGAAGACCCGCCGCCGAAGAAGTCGCTCATCCGCCACAGGAACAGCAGCACCGCCAGCAGCAGTCCCAACGAGACGATGAGGGTCTTGCGCCGGTCCTCGGTCCCCAGTTGCACTTACGCTCCGCCTTTAAGGTAGGTTTGCATCTTCAGTTGCAGTTTCACCGTGCCGCCCTGCGCATCCCCCAATTGAATACTGTTCACGATAAACAGCAGCTTGTCCCGCTCCAGGGCGTTGACGAAGCGCACCACGTGCACATAGTCCCCGGAGAGAACAGCGTCGATGCTGACCGGGCGCAGGCCCATCCCCTCCCTGTCTTCCTGGTGATACTTGGCCTGGGTCAGCTTGGCCCCATTGGCCGTGGCCAGGTTGCCCAGCTCATCGTAGATCTGCGAATACTCGCCCGGCAGGCGTTCCTGGTAGAAATCGGCGATCTCCTGCTTGGCCTCGAGCACCTTCTTGTCCAGTCCACGCAGCGGCAACACCTGCTTGGTTTTGCTCTGCAACTGACTTTCGAGCGCGCGAATCTCCTCCTGGCGGGAGCGGCCCAGGGGCGAAATGAGGGCGATGAGCGCCACCAGGTCAATGCACAGCAGCGCAATCAGCACCGTCTTCAAGCGGGCGCGTGTCTCCAGCAAGCCGGCCATCAGCGGACCTCCTGCGACCTGGCTTGCGCGGTCTGGGCTTCGCCCGCCGGGGAGGCCGTTTGCAGCGCCGGGGGAACGTACAGCGCGCGAATATCGAACTGCACCGCGTCGCCCGGATTGGCGGCGGAAGGCGGCTGGGTCGATTCCGCCAGCACTTCCGGTTCCTTGAAGCGGCTGGAAGCCTCCATCTTCTTCACCAGGTCGAGCGCGCGCTGGCGCGATTCGCCCGCCACGGCCAGGCGCAGTTCGAGCTGGTTCTGCTCGTTCAACTCCGGGCGGATGGAAACCACGTGCAGGCGCGGCGGCATGATCTTTTCCAGGTCGGCGAACACCTCGGTCCAGGAAAATGCCTTGCGCGCGATGAGTTCGTTGAGCAGGCGCGACTTGTCGCGCGTGTCCCGATTCTCCGGGCGGTTCAGAAAGGCCTGCGCCCGCCCAATCTCCTGGTCGCCCTGCGCCAGCTGCGCCTGCAACGCGCGGATGGCCCGGTCCTCGGTGCGCCATTCGCGCAAGCGGAAAAACGCTCCCCAGACCAGGGCAACGGTGACCAGGCCTGTCCCACCCAGCAGCAGCGCCCAGCGCCGGACAAAGCGGCGAGCATCCTCGTAGGGCTGGCTGGCGAGATTGATGTGTACGCGCATCAGAGGAGCGCTCCCAGCACTCCCGCCAGGCGCGAGCGAGGCACTCCGTTCACGTCGTGAACGTCGCGCGCGCCGACCAGGTCCTGCACATTTACGTTGGTTTGCGCCTGCAGGCTGCTCAGCGCCGAGCCCGATTCCGGCAATCCCGCCACATAGATGTGTTCCACGTTCAGCCGGTAGGTGTCCTGGAAGAAGACTACCGAAGGATAAACGTCCTCGGCCAGTTGATCGCCGGTTATGCCCAGGCCGCGCGTGTTTTCCAGGGTGCGAAACAGCAGCAGCTGGCTATGGTCCAGGATGGCGATGCTGGTGGTGTAGCTGTCCACTTTCAGCACCATGGTGGGCCGGACCGCATCCACCGCTCCCAGCGTCGCCAGCATGGAGGGAATCACGACGCCAGGCGCGTAGCCCGCGTCGCGAAAGGCAGACTCGTATTCCTCGATGACGTTGGCCAGGGCTACGGTGGCCACCACCTTGATGCCGCTCCCCGAAGGTTGCGCATGATAGGAAACGCGCGCCCTGTCCACGTCGAAGGGCAGCGACTTTTTCAGCCGGAAGCGGACCACCCCGGCCGCTTCGTCGCGTTTCTGCGGCAGAGCTTCGAAGTCGAGCAGCACCACGCGCGCCGCCGCATCGGGCAGCACGGCGATCACGTCCCGGGAACGGGTCGCGACCGGCTCCAGCGCTTCCTCAATAGCGCGACGCAGCGAGTCAGGCCGCAACACGTTGGCCTCGGTGAGGTCCGGCGCCAGGCTACCTTCGGGCAGGGGACGGGCAGCACAGGCCCCCAGCGCCGCGCCGTTGTCGCCGATGCGCGCCGCGATCACCTGGTCGGCGGAAACCTCGCAGGCCAGCGGCGGCCGATCGTATCGTTCCGACCTCATCTTTGCGGTTGAATCCTCGCTCTATGATCGTAACTTCTCGCGGGATTGGGAAGTGACCATCCGGAAGCCCCGGCCCGCAACCGCTCCGGTGCCGCCTAGCGCATGGTTTCGATGAAGGTAACTTTGTTGATTTCCTTCAGCGTGGAAAGGCCGGCGCGTACCTTGTCGAGCGCGGACTCGCGCAGGAAGCGCATGCCCTCCTCCCGTGCCGCGCGCCGGATTTCCGAGCTGGGCTTCTTGGAGAGGATCATTTCCCGTATGCGGTCGCTCAGATCCAGCAACTCGTGAATGGCGGTGCGGCCGCGGTACCCCGTGCCCGCGCACTCGATACAGCCTTCCCCTTCGTAAAACACCACATCGCCCCACTGCGCCGGGTCCAGGCCGCTGGATTCGAGCACGTCGGCGGGATAGCGCATCGGCTTGCGGCAGTTATCGCAGATCAGGCGCACCAGCCGCTGCGCCAGAATGCAGTTCAGGGCGGAGACAAAGTTGTAGGGCTCGACCCCCATGTTCAGAAAGCGCCCAATCACGTCCACCACGTTATTGGCATGGACGGTGGTAAACACCAGGTGCCCGGTGAGGGCGGACTGGATGGCGATCTGCGCGGTTTCCGAGTCGCGGATTTCGCCCACCATGATCTTGTCGGGATCGTGGCGCAGGATGGAGCGCAAGCCGCGGGCAAACGTCAGCCCTTTCTTTTCGTTGACCGGAATTTGCGTGATGCCGCGGATCTGATATTCGACCGGGTCCTCGATGGTGATGATCTTGTCTTCGTCGGTCTTGATCTCGTTGACGGCGGCGTACAGCGTGGTCGTCTTGCCGCTGCCGGTCGGCCCGGTGACCAGCACCATGCCGTAGGGCTCGGCGATGTAGCGCCGGAAGCGCTTCAGATCGTCTTCGCTGAAGCCCACCACGTCGAGCACCAGCGTGCGGAACTTCTCGCTCATCGACTCTTTGTCCAGCACGCGCAGCACGGCGTCTTCGCCGTGGATGGAGGGCATGATGGACACGCGGAAGTCAATCTGCCGCCCGTTGTACTTCACCCGGAAGCGGCCGTCCTGGGGAACGCGGCGCTCGGCAATGTCCAGTTCGCTCATCACCTTGATGCGCGAGATGATGGTGGACTGGTGCTCGCGCGCGATCGGGTTCATGGCCTGCTGCAGGACGCCGTCAATGCGGTACTTGATCATCACCGAGTCGTCGCGGCTCTCGATGTGGATGTCGCTGGCGCGGCGCTGCAGGGCGGTGAAGATGGTGGTGTCCACCAGGCGAATGATGGGGCTGATGTCGCCTTCGGCGGTCAGCCTCTCGATGGAGATGGTTTCGTCGCTGCCCGCCTCGTCTTCGCGAATGACGTCGAGCGTGAAACCCTCGCTGGCCTCCTCCAGGACGCGCTGCGACTGCTCGGTTTTCTTGAGGATGTCGCTGATCTGCGCCAGCGTGCTGACCTTGGTGACGATGCGCTTGCCCAGCAGCAGGCTGATCTCGTCAATCATCATCAGCTGGCTGGGATCGGCGATGGCAATGGCCAGCCGCCCGTCCGGGGTCTCATCCAGAGGTACGAAGTTGTAGCGGAACATCAGGTCCACGGGAATTTTCTTGAACAGCTCATGATGGAGCTGGAAGTCCCGCAGATCCACAAACTCGCAGCGATAGCGCCGGGCAACGTCGCGGGCGCGGCTCTCGTCATCGGCGGGGGCATCGGTGGCCAGGGGCGCGCCGTTGCCGCCGTTGATGAATAAGGATTTCTTCTCCGAAGCCATTAGCAAATCAGTAACGCTGTCCCTCTACGAGTGTATCGTTCCCGGGCAGCGAAATCACTACCCGGAAGTGCCGCACCGACCGTCTGTTTTCATCGCAGTACGCGGAGGGGGGCAACCTGCCAGGGGCGCTCCCATAAGGAATGCGGAAGGGCGGCTATCTTGCGTCTCCTTAAGGCTTGGTTAATGCAGGCCCCCCGCGCCCAGGGTAAAAATGGGCAAGTAGAGCGAAATCAGCACGAAAGCCACCACCGTGCCCATCACGATGAGGATGGCGGGTTCGACAAGCGACATGGCGGCGGTCAGCGCGTTCTGCACGTCTTCCTCGTAGAACTCGGCCACCGAGTTCAGCATGGCGGGTAAGGCCCCCGTGGATTCGCCCACCTCGATCATCTCAACCGCCAGGTCGGGGAACATCTTGCGTTCTTCCAGGCTCTTAGCCAGCGGCTGGCCTTCGCGCACGCGCACGGCAGCGGCGGTCACGCCATGGGCGATGCTGCGGCTGCCGATCGACTCACCGGCGGTTTGGAGCGAAGGTACCAGGGGCAGGCCGCCGGCCAGCAGGGTGGCCATCAAGCGCGAAAAATTGGCCACCTGATACTTGAGTATGATCGGCCCAACCATCGGCAGGGAAAGGAAAAAGCGGTCCAGCCGGTCACCTCCTTTTTCGGATGCGCTCCAGCGCCACACCAGGAAAATCAGCGCCGCCAATCCCAGCAGCATGAGCACCGCATAGTGACGCGCGCCCGCGCCTACGCCCAGCATGAACACCGTCAGCGGCGGCAGCTGTGCGTTCAACGTGGTGTACAAGTCGGCAAACTGGGGGACCACGTAGGTGACCAGGAACGACAGCATGATGACAACCAGCGAAATCAGAAGTGCGGGATAAACCAGCGAAGCTTTCAGCTTCTTCTTGAAGGAGATGGCCAGCCGCTGGAAGGAGATGTACCGGGCCAATACCTCTTCCAGGTTGCCGCTCTTCTCACCCGCCAGCAGGGTGGTGGAATAGATCTTGGGGAAAACGTGCTGCGCGGCAAAAGAATCGGACAGCAATTCGCCGCTGCGCACCCGGTCGCGCACATTCTCGAGCAGCGAGCGAAAATGCGCATTCTTCTGCCGTTTGAGCAGCAGGTCGAGAGCGTTGAGGATGGGCAACCCCGCCTTCACCAGGGTCAGAAACTGCTGGTTGAAGATGACGAATTGTTCCTGCTTGATTTTGCGGCGGCGGAGGCCCGGCAGGTCGCCGCCGGCCAACAGGCCGCGCGGCTTGACCCAATAGACGAGGTATCCCTGTTGCACGGAGCGGTCGCGGACCTCGGTCTCGGAATAGCCGTTTTCCACCTGCTGCAGCAGGTGGCCGCGTTCGTCCGCCGCTTTGACGACAAATTCAGCCATTTACGCCGAAAAAATCCCAGAATTGCTTCAGTCTAACATCGCTCGTTTTACGCTCCCGCGCCGCCGGCCAGTACAAGCTTCAGTCGCCCGTGGGCTCTGTGATGACCTCGACGCCAGACGGGGGCGAAAACCGAAACTGCGAGTCCGCAATCGCTACATTCTCTTCCGCCTGGCTGAACCGGTATTCCACTGTGGCGCCGTCTTCCTGCTCTACCACCAGGCGGGCGATGCGCCCCTGGGGAGCGATCTCGAACAGAACCAGCGAGACCTGCGGCAGGAAGCGGGGCACACCTCTCAACATGACATTGCCCGGCTGCTCGGGGCGCAGATCGGGCGCCAGGGAGAGTGCGTCGAATTGCTTCTCCAGGCGCGTCTTGCCCAAAAGGTAAGCGAGGGGGGAGCGCAGGTCGCCGGCATCCTTCAGCCGGGTCAGACGCGCCTGCCGTTCGCCCGGAACATAAAACCAGGCCTGCTTGCCATTGGTAACAAATAGCTTGTCCTTGGGTTTGGTGTACTCCCAGCGCATTTTGCCCGGGCGCTTCAGGAGCAATGTCCCCGACTCCTGCCGCTCGAGACCGCCGCCGCGATAGCTTTCGGTGAAATGCGCCTGCAGGCTTTGCAGGTGGTTGTAGTAGGTGTCCGCCTTCTCCGCGAGGGCGCGGACCTCTGTCTGCGCCGGCAGGGCCGGAACAAACAACGCCAGCAGAGGGCAGAGAATCAGCAGGCGGACCATCATTCGGGTAAGGCGCCCGGCGCCACGGTTATTGCTGTTTCCATACTTCCGGTTTGGGGGCTGCCGGTGGACGGTAACCGGGCGGCGCTCCCTCGGTGATGAACGGAAACAGGTCGGGATCTTGCACCTCGACCTTGCCTCCGGGCACCAGCCGGTAAGGGTGGCGCAAGGGATCCAGCGGGATGCCCGGCAGCCAACCGGCGCGGGCCAGTTCGGTGAAACTCTCCGGATATTTTCCCGTGCGCTCGCGGTAGCGGCGCGCTACTTCCTCGAGCTGGGGCACATCCTCGTCCACCCGCAAGGCGCGCAAATGGGCGAGCGCATTGGCCTGAATGTTCTTGTCTTTCGAGGATTCGTAAGTCTTAGTCCAGAGAAAGCGGGCGGTTTCGATGTCCCCTCCGCGCTCGGCCATGCGGGCGGCCAGGACCTTCAGCCAGGGATGGGCGCCGGGGCGCTCTGAGCCGCGCCGGAAGGCATCGGCGGCGGCGGCATAGTCCTTGCGCTCCATGTAATGAATGAAGCCGAGATCGTAGTAGAGCCGCCATTGGTCGGGATTATTGCGAATGCCGAACTCGACCAGCTGCACGGCCTTGTCGGGCAGGCCGGCGCCTTGCGGCGGTTTCTGCGCCAGGAAGGCGGAGCCGAAGTCGTAGGCCACGATCAGGTGCGGATCCAGGGTGGTGGTGATTTCCAGCAAGGGCGCCAGAAGGTTGTAATGGCGCGCCAGCACCACGTGCCGCCGGCCAAAATACTGCACGGCGCGCGTCCAGTAAATGTCGGCGAGCAGGCCGTCGTAGCCGAGGCTCATGCGCTTGATCAGTTGCGGGGAGGGAATGTAGAGCACGTCTTCCAGGGTGGAAGCGGGGCGGAGCGCATCGATGCGGCGGACCGTGAACAGCACGGCCAACATGCCGGCCACCAGCAGCATGGCCAGAATCGCAGTGATGCGGCGGTTGGGCCTCATGGAAGCGCGGAATACCCATAGATATTTTACGGCGGTCCGGCGGAGTCGCCCCAGTGCCCAGGCGGGCGACCGGCACCGAAGTCACCCCCGGCCGCGCGGCGGAACTTCTTGGGGCACGCCGAATGGCTGAGATAAAATTACGCGCACTCATCCACGCGGAATCGCGAAATGTCCCATGGCAGCGCTGCTTTCAGGGAAGAGGCGCGGGTTCTCGGCCAGCCTGCGTCGGAGCAGTTGCCCGCAATTGCGCCGCGGGAATGGCTCGTCTGTGCGGCCATTTCTCTGTCGCTGCTGGCGGCGAGCGTCATCATTTCCGCGAAGAAACCATTGTGGTTTGACGAGATCCTTTCCTTAACGCTCGCCAGCGATCCTTCCGTCTCACACATGCTGAGCGCCCTGGCGCACGGGGCCGACGGCATGCCCCCGCTGTATTACCTGGTGGCCCAGGGCTGGCGACGACTTTTCGGGAACTCTGCCGCCAGTTTGCGATTGATTTCGCCGGTTTGTCTGTCGGTGGGCGTTTTTGCCGCATTTGCGGCGCTGCGCCGCGGGTTCAGCGTCTCTGCCTCCGCCGTGGCGGTGACGCTGGCCTTCTGCACCCCGTGGATTCTCGTGTTTCAAAGCAGCGATATGCGCGCGTACGGCATGTTCATGGGCCTGGCGGGCGTGGCGCTCTGGTTGCATCTCCGGTTAGCGTCGGACGAGACCATCACGCCCGCTTTATTTGCGGGCGCTGTCTTGTGCCATGCCGCGCTGGTCCTGTGTCATCCCTATGGAGTTCTTTACAGCGCGGCCTTTCTGGGAGGTCTGCTGCTATGGCAGATGTGGAGCGGGCGGGTGCGACTCGCGGCGCTGGCTGCCATTGCTTGCGGCGCTGCGACTCTCCTGCTCTGGCTGCCGGCCATGGTGCGCATTTCCGCGATGTCGCGGCCACGAAGCGTGGCTATGGTCCCGGAGCCCAAGAGCCTGGCTGCCAGTTACGGATTCGGTATGCATCCGGTACTAATGGTTCTGACCGCTGGCCTCGTTGTGGCGCGAATGGCGCAACTGAAGAAGCGCCCGACAGGATGGGCTGCGCAGCGAACCCTTCTGCTGGTTTGCGCGGTCCTGTTTCTGACCAGCTTCCTGGTGGATCTGGTTCCGGCGATCGCACCATTGTCGGCACCATTGCTCCTGGCGTCCTTGTTCCTGCTGGCCACTAAGCCTGCCGGCGGCAACCGTTTGCCTGACCCGATGCAGCCGATGCTTCCGGTTGCCCTCACCTTGCTTCTGATTCCCTTGGCCGCCTTTGTAATCTCCCGGCTGCTGGCTCCGCGTTACCAGGGCCGCTATATGCTGCCGTCCTGGTTTGGGGTAGCGATCCTGATTGCGGCGGCGATCGATAATGCGCGCGTGCCCGCCATGTTGAATCGAAGCCGGCGGCCAATTCTCTGGGGCGTGTTGTTGCCCGCGATCATCCTGTTACCGGTAATCCGCGCCCGGCGCCTGGTGCTCGACGACGTACCGCTGTTCGGCACCAGCCGGAGCGCCATAGAGGCGCTCGCGCCTGCGGGGCGCGCCATCGTCGTCGAGGAACCGTTATCTTTCCTTCCGCTGGCACACGCAGGACAGGCTTCCGCCAACCAGTACTACTTCATGCTCGACCACAAGGCCGCGCTTACGACAGCGGCAGCCCACTCCATCATTAACTTCAACCTCATGCAGGTCTGGGCCAACTATGGCTATCTGCCGGGGCACATCTTGCCGCCGGCGGTGTTTCTCGGCCAACATTCCTCATTCCTGGTGTTGCATGCTCCCGGGTACTCGTGGTTTGAGTCCTGCTGCGCCAACACTCCGGCCTACAGAACGCGCCAACTGGGATGGCTGGGGAACTCCGTGCTGGTGGAAGTAACGCGAACGCCTGCCGGGGAGCGCTGACGGGGATGCCGCTCTTTACTTGAGGTTGCGGTGCTCAAAAATGAGCATGGCGCCGGCGATCACGGTGGCAGCGTAGAGCAAGCTATAGAGAGAATTGTAGAGCACCAGTGATCCGGCGACGGCCTGGTCGTGCGCCACCAAGGAGATTACGTTCAGGGCAGAGAAGTTAGGCACAACGTAAGCCACGCCGGTGGCTGCCCAGCGGGTTACCCCGTGCGCCAACGCTGCGAAATTGCGCAAGTCCTCGGAAAATGTGCCGATGATGAACAAGGCAAAGGTAAACACGGCCGCCAGCAGCGGCGACGAAAATGACGAAAACAACAGCGCCAGCGCGGTGATCACCATGAATTGCAGCACGATGAAATAGAGCGCCACCAGCAGGTAGGCGTCGGCGCGCTGGAAATGGTGGGCCTGATAGAGCAACGCGGCGAACAGGCCCAGGGCCATCAGGAAAGTATTCACCACCAGAGTGGCCATCAACCCGCCGAACTTACCCAGGATGAATTCCCAGCGGCGCACCGGGCGCGAGAGGATGGTGTACAGCGTGCGCTTATCGATCTCCTTGGAGACCAGCCCGATTCCAATGAAAATTGCAATGATCAGTCCAAAAAGCGAGACCGACGTGAGGCCCAGGTTCACCACCACGTTGCGCTCAATATCGATCGAGATTTGCGCCACCAGCACGGAAGCGCCCGCCATGAGCAGGGCGAAAGCGATCAGGTTGTAGAGAACGCGATCGCGCACCGCTTCGCGGAAGGTGTTGGCGGCGATGTAGGCAACGCGCGAGCTCATGCGCGCGCCTCCGCCAGTTCGCGCGGGGTGAGCTTCTGCACAAAATAATCTTCGAGCGTGGCGCGCAGGGGCGTCACTGAAACCAGGCGAAGTCCGGCGCGGCGCACGGCCTCCAGGATGGCATCAAGTTGCTCTTCGGCCACCACGGCGCGCGCCATGTCTCCGGTTACATGGCACTCCGCGGACAGAGCGCGCACGGCCGAGGGAACCTCGCCTTGCCAGACCACCTCCACCCGGCCCTGCATGGTTGAGGTCAGGTCCGCGATGACCCCGATGCCGCGAAGTTCGCCCTTGTGGACGACGGCCACGCGATCGCACAACGCCTCGGCGTCGGAAAGAATGTGGGTGGAGAAGAACACGGTCCGTCCCTGCTGCTTCAAACCCTCGATCAGGTCGCGCACCTCGCGGCGTCCAATGGGATCAAGGCCCGACATGGGCTCGTCCAGAAACACCACGCGCGGTTCGTGCAGAATGGCCTGCGCGATCCCGGCGCGTTGCAGCATCCCCTTGGAGAATTTGCGCAATTGCAGATGGGCCGAGTCGGCCAGGCCCACCTGGGTGAGAGCGGCACTTACGCGGCGGCGGCGTTCCCGCGCGGGCACCCCGGAAAGCTGGGCGTAGTACTCCAGGAGTTCGCTGGCCGTAAGGTAATCGTAAAAGTAAGGCTGCTCGGGCAGGTACCCGATCTGCGCTTTCACGCGCGGATCGTTCACTTCCATGCCCAGGATGCGCGCCGTTCCCGCGGTGGGGAACACCAGCCCCATCAGCAGCTTGAGCGTGGTGGTCTTGCCGGCGCCGTTCGGTCCCAGAAAGCCGAAGACTTCTCCCTCTTCGACGGCGAGATCGAGCGGGTGCAAGGCGCGTTTGGGGCGCTTGGGCCAGAATCCGACGGAATAAGTTTTTTCCAAACCGACGATTTCGATCGCAGGCATAGAAAGCAATGCGGGCGGGAATCAGGACAAATTATAAGCAAACGATGGGAAGGGAGGATTGGCGCGGAAGGTTACTGTCGTAAGCAGCAACCTCGGCATTGATGATCTGCAACGCAAAAGGGGAGCAGCGGATTGCTCCGCCGCTCCCCTCGGCTTGTACCCTCCCCCAGGTACTTCGCCGAACTGCGATTAGAGTGGCGACCAGGCGGCCACAGTGGCCGAGGTGGTCACAGGAGTCGTGTTCGAGCCGGTGTTGGCATCGCCGCGCACCACACCGTCCTCGATGGAGCCGAACTGGCGCACGCCGGTCTGGTTCCACGCGACCGGAGCCGCGCCCACCGTGTAGGTGGTGTTGGCGCCGTTCAGCGGGGTTGCGCCGGCAGCATCGAAGTTGTAGCCGCTCTTCGCACCGCTATCGAGCACGTGATCAATCAAGCACGCGGTGGTCGATGACGGAGTGCAGGGCGACGCCCCGCCCAGCGAGGGCAGGTCGGCCGAGTATCCCGCAGCGGGATATGCCGTCTGGTAGCTGACTTCCGCAGTATTGAGGGTGCGCACCGAGCTGACCGCCGACGATTCGTTGGCGGCAATACGCGACCGCAGTAGGTTCGGTATGGCAATGGCAGCGATGATCAGGATGATCGCCACCACGATCAGCAACTCAATTAACGAAAAACCCTTCTGTTTCCTCATGTAGTTTGCCTCGTCTCGTCTCTCGCCAAGAATTTCGGGAGCAATCGCCCCTTCCCCCAACGCATAGTGGCAGTTTTGCTGCCATTGCAGTAAGTGGCGGCACAGGTTCCGGGCGAACCAAGTAAGCGCAACGTTTCCAGCAGGTTGTAAGCTAGATCCCAGGCCTTTGCACGGCCCGGGCTGACGCGCCGGCCGGGCCTGAGTATCAAAATGCGGCGTCGGTCTGACAGTTTTTGTCGTTTTGGGATTGCGAGCATGGGGCAGGTTCGGTAGCAAAGCTGGACCAAAAAACAAAAAGGGAGCAAGGAACTGTTTGGTTCCTTGCTCCCCGGCTTAGTCCTCCCCAGGTACCGAGCCGAACTCGATTACTGCAGAGCCGACCAAGCGGCAACGGTTGCCGCAGTCGTGTTGGCGGTGGTCGCCTTGCCCGTGTTGGGGTCATAGCGCACTACGCCGTCTTCGATGGAGCCGAACTGACGCACGCCGGTCTGGTTCCAGGCCACCGGAGCCGCACCCGCGGTGTAGGTTGTGTTAGCGCCGTTGACCGGGTTCGCACCCTTCACGGCGAAGTTGTAGCCGCTCTTGGCGCCGCCATCGAGCACATGGTCGATCAGGCAAGCGGTGGTCGAGGCCGGGGTGCAGGGCGAGGCGCCACCCAGTGAGGGCAGGTCAGCCGAGTAACCGGCAGCGGGATACGAAGTCTGGTAGGAGACTTCCGCGGTGTTGATGGTGCGCACGGACGACACGGCGGACGACTCGTTAGCTGCAATGCGGGCACGCAGCAGGTTGGGAATGGCGATGGCGGCGATGATGAGAATGATCGCTACCACAATCAGCAACTCAATCAGTGAAAAGCCTTTCTGTTTACGCATCTGGTTTGATCCTCGTCTCTGTCTCTCGAAGTCGGCTTACTAAGCCGCGAACGCCCTTCGTAGTGGCAGTTTTGCTGCCACAGCGGGCGGGTCCGGCATCTCCGTAACCTCCACAGCAACAAACCCATGCTTTTCAACGTTTTGTGAATCAATTCGACGTGCGCGGCGGATCCTGTGCGCTGCCGCGAAGGGGCACTGGAGCGGCCGGCTGACAAAAACTGTCACTCTCTGAGACTGCTTTTGTCAGTTTGATATCCCTTTGGAGGGGGCCGAGCGCCGGTAAACCTGGCTGTTGCCGCAACGGGAAAGGCCGGCCCGAATCGAACTGCAGGGAACATTCGCCGCACGGCAGCCCCAAATTGGCATCCTAACCAATGGTTCCGTATGGAGTGGGTATGAAGAGCAAAGTGCCCACGGCCCTGCCCTGGGTGCCCGAGAAGCGCAACGTGCCCGCCCTGCAGCAAGCCGCGCGCAATTGCCGCGGCTGCGATCTCTGGAAGCGCGGCACGCAGACCGTCTTTGGCGAAGGCGCTTCCGGCGCGCGCGTGATGTTGGTGGGCGAGCAGCCCGGCGATAAAGAAGATCTTGCTGGCCGGCCGTTCGTGGGGCCTGCGGGCGGATTGCTGGACCGGGCACTGGAAGCTGCGGGAATCGAGCGCCGGTCGGTGTATGTCACCAACGCGGTGAAGCATTTCAAATGGGAGCCGCGGGGCAAGCGCAGGATCCACAAGAAGCCGAGCCAGATCGAAATCAATGCCTGCCGACCGTGGCTCGATGCCGAAATCGAGGCGGTGCGTCCCCAGGTGATCGTGTGCATGGGCGCCACGGCGGCGCAGGCCATGCTGGGCAAGAGCTTTCGCGTGACCCAGCAGCGGGGACAGATGCTGCCGTGGGGGACGGGAGCGTCAATCATGGCCACCGTCCATCCGTCTTCCATTCTGCGCGCCCCCGATGACGAGTCGCGTCACCGCGAGATGGAGCGCTTCATCGACGACCTGCGCAACGTGGCCTCGGCGCTGCGCCGGCGCAAGGCGGCTTGAGCGGCGAGGCGGTGCGCCGCAGGAGCGAGGCTCAGGCGGTTGGCGAGGCGCGCAAGCTGAGCAGCGTGATTTCGGGCGGGCAATTCAAGCGCGCCGGAACGCGAATGGTTCCGATCCCCGGGTTGGTATACAGCGTGAGCGGTGGCAGGCGATAAAGTCCGAAGGGATACCGGCGGCCCAGCGGCGGCAGGAAGGGAGCTCCGATCCAGGGCAGCCGGATTTGTCCGCCATGGGAATGTCCGGAGAGCTGCAAGTCCACCGGCCGGCGCATTACCTGGTGGGCATAATCGGGCTCGTGCACAGCCAACACGACGGGCTGATCCTGGGGAATGCCGCGCAGGGTCAAATCAAGGTCGTCGTCGCCCCCGAGGACGTCTTCCACTCCCGCAATCCAGAGGCGGGCGCCATTCTTCTCCAGGGCAAGGGAGCGGTTGCGCAGCACCTGAATGCCGCGCTGCTCCAGGCTCAGGGTGACCCGTCGCGGGTCGCTGAAGTGATCGTGGTTGCCGAGAACGGCGAAGCTGCCGTGGCGCGAACGCAGGGCGGCCAGCAAGGTGGCGCAAGGCTCCGCGTCGGACGCGGCATGGGGATCGCGCTTGTGCCCCAACCTGACCGTGACAAAGTCTCCCGTCAGCATCACCAGATCAGGATGGAGCTGATTGGTAAGTTGCACCGCCTCGCGGATGAGGGATTCAGCGAGGGGTGAATAATGAAAATCGCTGAGCTGCGCGATGGTGAAGCCGTCTAACGCGGAGGGCAGGCGGCCCAGGGGAACTTCGACCTTTCGCACCAGCAAATCGCGCGCACCCACCAGGACCGCGTCGGCGCCCACCGCCATCCCGGCAACGGCAGTGGCGCCGCCCAGCAGAAATTGTCGTCGGGTGGGGTTCAACTTTCGAGAATAGCACCGGAAGATGCCGCCCGCCGCGGCAGGGCCGCATACGCAAGGGGGCCGCTGGCGAGGGCGAGCAGACCCAGCCAACGCGCAGCTGGATCGCTGTTGATCAGCGCCCAGAGGAACAGAGCGATGGGCAGCAGCACCACGGCGGCGAGTCCGGCGCGTCCGCCGGGAACGCGAAAGGGGCGCGGCAACTGGGGCGCCTGCTGGCGCAAGCGCCAAAACGAAAGCAGTGTCAGGACGGAACTGGCCACCCGCAGCCACGCATAGACGGAAATCAGACGAGGCAGGCTGAAAACCGGGAGCACGGTACAGACTGCCACCGAGATGGCAATGGCGAGGGCCGGAGTGCGATAACGCGGGTGCAGGCGGGCAAGCGCGGGATGGAGATAGCCGTCTTCGGCCATGGCAAAGGGCAAGCGCGTGGCGGAGAGCACGGTGCTCTCCAGCAGCACGAAGGTGCAAACCGCGGCGGCAGAGAACATCGACCATTGCAGCGCCCTGCCGCCCATCAGGCGCGCCGCGGTTACGATGTATCCCGTTTGCCAGGATTGCCAGTTCCCAAGCGCCGCCAGGCCTGCGGCCAGAGGCAGCAGGAAGGTGAGAATGGCCAAAGGGGCGGTGAGGGCCAGGGCACGGGGAAAATTGCTTTCCGGTTCCTCGATCGCCCCCGCCACGGTGGAAAGTTGCTCATATCCGGAATAGATCCACAAAGCCAGAGCCAGCCCGGTGCCGAACACCTCGTGAAATGGTTGTCCGGGCGCGATGAAGGGATGAAACGGATTGCCGCGGGCGAGAGAGAATCCGCGCGCCGTGAACCAAACCACCGGGACCAACGCTGCCAGAAGCAGCCCCAAGGTTAGATTACCCACCAGGCGGATGCCGCGCACATTCAGCCAGCCCACAAACAGCAGGAACCCAAACGCGATCAGCCAGTGCTGAGCGCTGTTACGCATGGGCGCGAGCTGTGCGATGTAATCTGCCAGCATTACGCCGTAGGCGCCGCACATCAGGAACGTGCCTGTCCAGTTCCACCAGCCGCAGAGAAAGCCGGCAAAATCGCCGAAAGCCATGCGGGTCCAGCGGTAGAATCCGCCCTCGACGGGCAGGGCGCTGGCCATCTCCGCCGTAGCCAGCGAGATGGGGACGCTGAACAGCCAGGGCACGACCAGGATGAGCAATAACGACATGCCCGGCCCGGAAGCTGAGACCATCGACTCGAAACCAAAGGGACCGCCGGCGCAATAGGCGTAGAGGACCGCAACGAACGGGGCCAGCCCGATGCGCTGCAGGCGGACGCGCGGGCGTGCGGGAGCAACCGCGGGGGGAGTCGGCTGTCCGTGGGGCATGGTGTTCCGCCATCTTAAGGGAAGACAGCCGTCCGGCAGCGGCATATTCTTCCGGCGACCTTACAATGTCACTGCGATGAACAAAGGGGCTGCTTTCGCGATGGACGCGAACCTGGCGCGGGCCTGGTCGCTGCCCGCCGCCTGCTACGTAGACCCTTCAATTTTCTGTGCCGAGAGAGAGGCGATCTTTGCCCGGACATGGCAGCTTGCCGGCGACGGGGCGCAGGTGGCCGGCGCAGGCGATTTTTTCACCTGTGAAGTGGCCGGCGAGCCGATGCTGATCGCACGCGACGAGGGCGGACGTTTGCGCGCTTTCTACAACGTGTGCCGGCATCGCGCGGGCCCGGCGGCGCAAGGCTGCGGCAGGCGCAAGGTATTTCGTTGCGCTTACCATGGATGGACCTACGACCTGCAGGGCGCACTGGTAAGTGCCACCGAATTTGAGGGCGTGGAGGATTTCAGGCGCGAGGAATTCGGGCTGCGACCCGCGCGCGTAGAGGAATGGTCCGGGCTGGTGTTCATCAACCTGGATGACAAGGCAGAGCCGCTGGCGAGCAGCCTGGGTGAGTTGCCGTCGCAGGTGGCGGGCTACAGGAGCTCCCACCTGGTCCTGGCCGAGCGCCGGCAATACCAGGTGGCATGCAACTGGAAAACGTACGTAGATAATTATCTCGAGGGATTCCATTTGCCGAGCGTCCATCCCGGGCTGAGCCGCGAGGTGGATTACAGCGCCTATGCCGGGGAAGTTTACGGCCGGCACTGCAAGCAGTGGAGCCGGATCCGCAGCGATGGCGACGGCGGCGGGCGAAGTTACTCCTCCGGGGGCACGGAGGAAGCGGCTTATTTCTGGATTTATCCCAACTGGATGCTGAACTACTATCCCGGCAATGTGCAGGTGAACGTGGTGCGGCCGCTGGAAACGGAGAAGACCGAGGTCAGCTTCGAGTGGTATTGCGCGCCCGGAGTGGCCGGCTCAGAAGCTTTCGTCGCGGCGGTGAAGCTGGCCCACCAGACGCAGTTGGAAGATGGCGCCATCTGCGAGACCGTGCAGAAGAACCTGCACAGCCGGAGCTACGAGCGCGGCCGCTACAGCATCACGCAGGAAAAATGCGTGCACCACTTTCACCGGCTGTATGCCGAGGCCATGGCGGGCACAGTTACCATGGCAGAAGCCCACCATCCGGACCCGCTCTCTTAGAAAAACGAGAAACGACGCAGGAAGAAACGGCCCAGCACCACGCCTGCGAGCGCCGCCCCGGCCAGCTTCTTGCGGTCGGAAATCGGGATGAAGCGCGTGCGTTCGGGAGTGATTTCGACGACTCCCAAGGGCAGGGCGTGCACCCCTCCGCCTCCACCTCCACCGGCGTTCTCCTGGCCGCGCGCATTGCCCGCGCCCACGCCGAAACCGTACGCCACTTTGGCGACCGGGATGATGGTTTTGCCCTGGCTGGTAATGGGGTCGCCGAACAGCATCTTTACGTCGGAATGCGCGACCAGACTGTCGCGGACGGCTTCAATAATTCCCACACTGCCCATGGAGTCCTCCCCGAAGCAGAAATACTACGCGGTTTTGCGCTGCTGCGGCGGAAAGGCAAACAGGGCCAGCTGCTCGGAGGCGGCGGGCCGCGCCGGCGCCTGCAGGCGATAGCTGCGCCGGATGCCGTAACGCTCGCGCAAGCGCGCCACCAGCTCGGAAATCCGCTTGCGGTAAGCCGCGGAAACGAATGCTTTCCCGGCAAAACGCCGGCCGTAATCCTCAACCAGGTGAGGGAACTCGCGCTCGAGAAAAGGCAGGAACACGGCCGCGGAGCAGGGCTTCAAAAAGAGTGGATTGGCGTAGATGTGACGAGCTCCCGCGTCTGCCGCCGCCCGCACCAGTTCCTCCAGGCGGGCGGGTGCATCGGTGATGCCGGGCAGCACAGGCGCGCAGATCACGCCCACATCCACACCGGCCGCGGAAAGCCGGCGCAGCGCCTGCAGGCGCAGGTCAGGGCGCGGCGCCCGCGGTTCCAGCAGGCGGGCCAAGCCGGCATCGAGCGTGGTGATCGTGATGCTCACCGACACAGAATTTTGCCGGGCCAGCTCCTGCAGCACGTCCAGATCGCGCGTCATCATATTCGACTTGCTGACCAGCCCGATCTCGAGCCCGCGGTGCAGCGCCAGCTCTTCCAGGATGGAGCGCGTCACCCGAAAGCGGCGTTCGGCAGGCTGGTAAGGATCGGTCGCCGTGCCGATGGCGATCTGCTCGCCCGGCTTCACACGCTTGAGGTCGCGGCGCAGCATCCAGGCGGCATTCTGCTTGACGTAGATCATGCGCTCGAAATCCAGGCCGTCACGCAGCTCCATGAACTCGTGGGTATAACGCGCATAGCAGTAACGACAGGCGAACTCGCACCCGCGGTAAGGATTGATGGTCCAGGTGAAAGGCATGTAGGGCGCGCTGCAGCGATTCAGCAGCGAGCGCACGGGGAGAGTGAAAAACGACACATCGTGGCCGGGCTGGAGAAACTCGCCTTGCGCGGCAAGGCGGGCAATCCCCACCAGAGGTTTCTCCGCGGGCGGTTGGGGAATGGGGCTGGGGCGGCTCACCGGTATTCGCCTTTTGTTCGCCAAGGATAGCGAACCAGCGCCGCCCGGTCAAGCCAGACTAAGACCGCTCCAGCCTAATATTGCCGTCACTGGTGCGGATCTCGAGCACCGGGCCGCCGCCGTTGATCTTGCCGCGGACCTTGTTCCGGCCGAAGCTGCCGGAGACGGTGACCGGGAGATCGAGGGTGATATGGCCGTCGCCGGTGCGGGCGTCGAGGTCGGCGGCGAATTCCCCGGGCAGGCGCAGGTCCACGCTGCCGTCGCTGGTGGAGACGCTCCAGGCCGAATTCATGCGCGAACCGGCGGCTATCTCCGCCTCCACATGCCCGTCGCCGGTGTGCAGCTCCAGGTTGTCGAAGCGGCCCTGGACGCGAATGGAGCCGTCGCTGGTGCGCGCGCGCAGGTTGCCGTCGAGGCTGCGCGCCTCGATACGGCCGTCGCCGGTATCCAGGCGCATGGTCCCGCGCACCTGCTCGATCTCGATGTGGCCGTCGCCGCTGTGCAGGTCGAGGTTGGCCGAACGCGGCACCATCAGTTCGATGCGGATGGTGTGACGGCTGAAACTGAACATGACCATGTGCGGCTCGTGCACGCTGATCTGCACGTTGTTGCCTTCCTGATGCTCGTCGATCCGCACGTGGCCGGGGGCGATCTTGTAGCCTTCGGTGGTCACCCGGGCGGAAATCGCGCTGCGGTCCCAGCTCTTGACCGCGATGCTGCCGTCGCCCGAATCCACGCGAAGCTCAGGGGTTCCCGTCAAGGAATAGTCCTTGTTCCATTGGTCGGCACGGACCAGGGCAGGGGCGGCCAGCAGAAGGAGCAGCAGGATTGGATAGCGCACACCAACCTCCGTCAGATGCGTCGAGGTATGGTACGCGAGTTGCCGGGAGAAAGTTCCTGCCGGCAGGGGGGCATTCAGGGGCGGCTGCCCCCGGGCTGGTGCGATTTTTCAACTACAGCGTGGCAGGAGCTAAGTGGTCCCGAGCCGCGGAACGCCGAAGCGGCAAACCGCGGAGAACACGAGGCTCCCCAGGGCTCGAAGTCAGGCGTGGCGACCGGCCGGCTTCGCCTTGCCCGGCAATTTGGGCGCGAAATGGTGCTCCGCGATAACCGCCGAGGTGCACATGATGGGGATAATCAGGAACACGAAAAGGGCAATAAGTGCCATGAAGAGGATGGGCATAGGCCACCTCCGGGCCCATGGTGCAGGGAAAGGAACCAGCTTCGCAGTGACGGGTCTCACCCGTGCAGGTGATGGGGGGACCAAGCCGCGGGCCAAGGACGTCTAGGCGGCCCAGCCAGCCTAGGACCTTCGTTACTTGGACGGGCGCGAACTTGCCCGGCATTCTGTAGCGGGGACCCTGCCGAGATGGCCACGCTTACCGTCGCGATTTTCTCCTCCGATCGGGACCAACTTGAACACCTGCAGGAGCTGGTGAATGCGACCGCCGCTGCGCGGACGGTCCTCGCCGACATGCTGGAGGACCAGGAACTGCTCCTGCGCAAGATTGCGGCGCTGCAGCCCCAGGTGGTCCTGGTGGACCTGGCGCCCGGGAACCCGGCAGCGGCGCTCAAGCTGATTGAAACGTTGCGCGCAGAATTTCCGGCGGTGGCCGTGTTCGCCAGCGGAGAGACTTCCAAGCGGCAGATGATCGTCGAGGCCATGCGACGGGGAGCTTGCGAATTCCTGGACCGGCCGCCGGCCACCACGGCGCTGCTGGAAGCCTTCAGCCGACTGGGCGCTGCGCGGCGGCGCGGCGGCGAGGAAGGTCGCGGCAAGGTGATCACCGTGCTGAACGCCAAGGGGGGCTGCGGTGCGACCACGGTGGCGGTGAATATCGCGGTGGCCCTGAATGAGGCCCACGGCGGCGCGGTGCTGGTGGATATGGCGCCCATCGGCCACTCGGCGCTGCACCTGAATGCCCGGCCGGTGTTCGGCTTCGTGGATGCCATACAAAACGCGCACCGGCTGGATTCCGCGTTGCTCGATGGTTTTATCACCAAGTGCTCCTGCGGCCTGGCCCTGCTGGCTGGCAGCCCGGTTCCAGTTCCCCTGAAGGTAACGGAAGACGATCTGGGCCGGGTTTTCGACCTGCTGATTGCTCATTACAAGTACGTGGTGGTGGACGCGTCCTCGCGCCTGGACATGCCGGTGCGCGTCGTGGGCAACCTGTCGGACTCGGTGCTGATGGTGGCCGAGACCGACATAATCGCCCTCCTGTGGAACGCAGCCCGCGTGCAGAGTTTTCTGGGGGAGAGCGGGCGGGAAAAGGTGCACCTGGTACTGAACCGCTTCCGGCGCACGCCCGAATTCAGCGACGCGGATGCCGAAGCCGCTACCGACGCCAAGATCCTGTGGAAGATTCCCAGCCAGTACTTCGTCGTGGGCACCGCCATTGACCGCGGCACACCCGTGGCGCTTTCAAAAAATTCGGAAATCGCGCGCTCGTTCCGCGGACTCGCCGACGCGGTCGCCGGCCAGCAGGTGCGACCGCCACGCGGGCTGCTGCACAGCGAGGCAGCCTCGCGAATCCGCGCGTTCAGCATGCCCTGAGGCCAGAGTGCCGGCCTAACGCTTGGGCCGCTCGAAAAGATTTTCCTCCACCGGCGGATTGACCTGGAACTCCAGCACGTTGACCGTGCTCGACACTCTTCCGTTCTGCCGGTTGACATGCTTCGCCGGCAGGGTCAGCCCGTCCAGCGTTTTCCAGTCAGACAAGTCAGTTTCGCCCTGAAACGGTCCCGAAGGGCCGACGGCGGGGTAGGATTCGCGCAGGATCTTGCCGCTGGCGGGCTCGACGTAGTAGCGCACCGGGGTGCCGGCCGCGCTGACGTCCAGAATGGTGGCCTGCGTATCGCCGATCTTGACGTTCTGGCCCGCTGCAAAGGCGAATTGCGGATCGGAGAGGTGCTGCGCCACAAAGAGTGGATCGCGCTTCAGTTGCTCCAGGAGTTCTTTCCGCTGAGAAGCGGGAAGGTCCTCCACCGCTCCGTTCGGGGCCAGCATGAAAGCTGATTCGGGGGTGGAAACGATGGTCATGGTCTGCTCGCCCTGCTGCATGCTGGCGCGCACCCGGTCGGGAAAGACAATGGTGGCTTCCACCTGCAGGTTGACCTCGCCGGATGGCGCCTGCGCGGTCTGCGTCATCTTTTCCAGGAGGGAGTGCACCGAGGCGACTTTGGCTTCTCCGCCCATGGCGGCTACTACTTTGGCCATGAGTGCCTTGCCTTCGGAGTTGGACGCAGCCGGCTTGACCTCAGCCGGGGCTTCCGCCGGGCCGGCCGGGGAGGCCGGGGAGGGAGTTCCCGGGATGGTGATGTCGATCGGCGTTACCGCGCCCAGGGTGCTGAGCGGCTGATCGAATTCCTTTTCATTTCCGACCACCAGCACCGCCAGCTGGTTGGCATGAATGTATTTTTCGGGAACGCGCGCTACCTCCTCCACCGTGACCTTCTCGATGCCGGCGCGGAAGCGCTCCAGGAAATCCGGCGGGTAGCCATAGAACTCGTACGCCAGGCGCTCACGCAGCACCTTGCCCGGCGAATCGAAGTTGAAGACGAACGAGTTGAGGATGGAATCCTTGGCGCGCTTGAGCTCCTGCTCGCTAATGGGGTGAGTTTTGAGGTCGGCTATCTCCGTCTCCAGGGCGCGCACCGCGCGGACCGTGTTCTTGCTTTGCGTTCCCAGGCCAATGCGCAGAACGCCAGGATGATCGAACGCGGTGCCGATGCCACCTCCAACGGAATAGGCCAGGCCCTGGCGGGTGCGGATATCGGAGATCAGGCGCGAGGAGAAGCCGCCGGCAAAGGCTTCGTTGAAGACCTCGATGGCATAGTAGTCGGGATTGCGGCGCGTGGTGCCCAGGGCGACCATGCGTACCAGGCTCTGGTCCACATCGTTCTTAGCGATCCCATAGTAGCCGGGATTCGCGGGGTGAAATTCAATCTCGGGCCGGGGCGCGGGCGGTCCCTCCGGCCAGGAGCCGAACACTTCGCGCAGTTGCGCCTCCACCTGCGCACTGTCGAAGTCCCCCACGATGCCGAAGATGATGTTGTTGGGGTGAACGTAGCGTTGGTGCCATTGCAGCAAGTCGTCGCGGGTAATGGCGGCAACGGTGGCGTACTCGGGCTCGCGGGCATAGGGATTGTCAGCGCCGTACGCCAGCTTCAGCGATTCGCGCGCGGCGATCTCCTCCACGTCGTCGTTGCGGCGGGAGATGCCGCTGTCCATGTGCCCCTTGGCCAGCTGCAGCTTGTCCGGGCGGAATGAGGGCTGCCGCAGGACCTCAACAAAAACATTAAAAACATCCCTAAAGTCCTGCTTGAGGCAGGAGAAAGCGATGGTGGTTGAATCGCTGCCGCCGCCGGTTTCCACCTTGGCAGCGCGCATTTCCAGAAAGTCGTCGAGCTGATCGCCGGTACGCGCCACCGTGCCGCCGGTGCGCCACACCTGGCCGTAAAGGTCAACCAGGCCCGTTTTACCCCGGGGCTCGGAGCGCGAACCGCCACGAATGCGCGCCACCCCGTCGATGAGCGGCAGCTCATGGTCCTCCTGGAGAAAGATCACCATGCCGTTGGGCAGCTGAATCCGCCGGGGCTGGACGGGTTTGAACGCAGGCAGGGGGGGCACGGGGACCTGCTTCCAGGTCGGTGCCTGCGCAACAGCGGCAGAGCAGAGCAGGAGGCAGGCGCAGATGACGTTACGGGCGGAGCGCAAGCGGCTGCTCACTCGGCGCCTCCCTTGGGCGCGGGCTGCACGGGCGCCGCCGCGGGTGGCGGTGTGATGTTCTCGATGGTGCCCACGGTGCGGTTTTCATCCACGAAAACCTTGTTCGCGACGCGGCGGATGTCGGCCTTGCTCACCCGGTCAATGCGTTCCACGTCGCGAAACAGCTCGCGCCAGTCGCCAAAGCGCGCCTGATAGGTGCCGAGTTGAAAAGCGAGCCCCTGGTTATCGCCCAAGCCGCGGATCAGATCAGCCTTGGCGCGCGTCTTCATCATCTTCAGCTCGTCGTCGCTGACGTCTTCGCTCTTGAGCCGCTGCAATTCGGCGCGAATGGCCACGCCCATTTCCTGGGGTGTGCGGCCGGGCAGGGGCACGGCATAGAAGTACACCAGGTTGGGATACTTGGTGCCGGGCAGGCCATATCCGCCTGCCGCCTGGGTGGCAATCTTCTTGTCGCGCACCAGGGAGCGGTACAGGCGCGAGGTCCGACCGTTGGACAACAAATCGATGATGGCGTCGTACACGGCATCGTCGGGATCGCGGTAATCCGGACGGTGATAGCCCTCCACGTAAAACGGTTGCGAGGCGTCCCGCAGGACGGCTTCGCGTTGCGCGTTCTGCGGGGGTTCGACGGTATGCAGGTCCGGCGGCTTGGGATGCGAGGGGATGCGGGCAAAATACTTCTCCAGCACCGGGAGCGCCTGCGCCGGCTTCAAATCGCCGACCACGGTCACCACCATGTTGGAGGGAACGTAGTAGGTGCGAAAGAAGTTGGCAGCTTCCGTGGCGGAGAGGGATTCCAGGTCCGACATCCAGCCCACCGTGGGAACGTGGTAAGGATGGGCCAGGAAGGCAGCAGCGGTGAACTGCTCGATGAGCCGGCCGGTGGGCTGGCTATCCACGCGCATGCGACGCTCTTCCATGACTACATCACGCTCCTTGTAGAACTCGCGCATTACGGGGTGCGCGAAGCGCTCCGATTCCAGGTAAGCCCATAGCTCCAGGCGGTTGGCCGGCATGGAGTAGTGGTAGCCGGTTTCGTCCTCATTGGTGAAGGCGTTGACACCTTCGGCGCCCTGCCGTTCCAGGATCTCGTCGAACTCATTTTTGACTACGTACTTATCGGCGGCCGCGATAGCGTCTTTCCATTCCTTTTCAAGGGCGGCAATCTTGCGGGAGTCGCGAGGTCCATCCTGGTGCAACTGATATTGATAGGCGGCGTAGGCGCGCTCCACCTTGTCGAGCGCCAGTTTTTCCGCGGGGTAGTCTTGCGTGCCGATCTTATCGGTGCCCTTGAAAGCCATGTGCTCCATCATGTGGGCCAGGCCGCTGTGGCCCTTGGGGTCCTGCGCTGAGCCGGCATCCACCAGGGTGAAAAACGAAAAGACGGGCGCTTCAGGGCGTTCGCAGAGCAGCAGCGTCAGGCCGTTCGCCAATTTCTTCACCGTAATGCGTTTTTCGAAAGAGGCCATGTCCTGGGCGGACGCCAGGCAAGAAAGAACGAAGATCAGCGAGAGCAGAGTACAGCGGCGTTTCATTCAGCCTCCACAGCGGTCAGGGAGCGGTGGGAAGGAATCCTGAAAGTAAGGCGCGGCGGAGCAGGTTGTCAAACCCGCCTTGCCGCGGCCGAGCCGGAGGAGTGCGAATAAGGCGCCGGTTTTCAGGGGAGCGCGGGCCGGGGCACGAGGGTGATCCTCTTCTCGGTGGAGGCTTCCACGGCTTGGCGCGTGTAAAGCAGCGGGAAGTACTGTCCGGAGCGCCATAGCGGCGCGAGATCGCGGTAGTGGGGGCTCTCCGGATCGCCTGATTGTCCCGGGTGATTGACCGCGCGCGAGTTGTCCCAATTGCCGGCCTCAAGAATCAGGCGGGCCGAAGGACCGCCCATCTGGCGGAAATCACCGGCGCGGTAAGCGGAGGCGTTAGGAGTGAAGCGGCTGCCGTTCTTGGGAATGGGCCCGACGTTGATTCGCTCGCGCTCGTCGGTGCCCACCAGTGGCGACAAGGGATGCTCGCTCAAGTTGTACTGCAGCTTTCCCCAACTCCACTGCCGCGGATCGCTGCCCTGCAACTGTTCCATTTCCTTGTAAGCGGCGGCCAGGGTGGTCAGCAGGAGGTGATTGCGGCGGCCGGCAGCGTCGCCGCTGAAGACGGTTTCGGGGCGTTCCAGGGCGTCGAGCATAGCGGCCGGGTCGGGCGCCTCGAACGAATCGGCGGCCGGCCGGCCGAGCACTGCTTCCTTGTAAGCGCCTAGCAGGTGGCGAGTAAACCAAACTTCGTGCAGCGCCGCGGGGCCCGAATCCGCATCTACCGAGGCGTTCCAGGCCTGCAGCAGCCGCAAAGCCGCTTGGGTGGTGCTGTCGTCGCTGGCCGGCAAGGTCCGGAGCAGCGCCAGCAATCTCCGCGCAGGGATGGACACTACATCATTCTGCAGAGTCATGGAGTCCTCGATCCGCACCCGCTTTAAAGGGGAGAGGACTTCGTCAATGCGCTGGTGACGAAAGGGTGAGCTCCACTCGAATCCCAGCTTGCGTTCTTTATAGGGATAGCCGGCGGGCAGGTTCATCTCGTTGGAGGTGGTGATATAGCCGGAAGGCGGATTGTAGATGCGCGGCAGTTGATCGCCGCGCCAGCGGCCGCTCCACTCGTAACGGCCATCGCCGGGAACCGGCAGCAGGCCGTCCCAGTTAGGACGAATGGGAGCGAAGCCGGCCGGCGCCCAGCCGATGTTCCCCCGGACGTCGGCATATACATGGTTGATGGGCGGCGTGGCCCAGCGCTCCAGAGCCCTGGTGAACTGCGCGAAGTTGCGGGCGCGCATGTAGTCGAGCGAGACCAGATATGGAGCGGTGCCGGGCTCGGTCCAGTCTGTGCGCAAGGCATAGGCCCGCAGCTTGCCCTGCTCCACGTAGATCACAGGTCCATGGCGGGTGAACTTGAGTTCCGCAGCCATGGCCGGCTGGCCTTTGACCTTGATCTCTTCGCGGATGGCGCGGAAAGACTCCCACCCATTTCTATAGCGATACTGGTTGTGATCGGCGGGGTTGAGCTCATAAACGTACAGATCCTCCTGATCAATCGCGAAGTAGGTCCCGCCGAAGGCAATCCAATCGTTGTGGCCGTTGGAAACACCGGGTACCGCGGGTTCGCCGATGCCGGTGACGTGGAGGGTGGGCGAGTTCAGGTCAACGATGTAGCGCAAGCTGGGCTCGGAATACTCGCGATGGGGATCGTTGGCCATGAGGGCGTGGCCGGTCGCGGATTTTTTCGCGGCGATAACCCAGTTGTTGCTCTGCGCCAGCTCCTCGGAGGCCAGACCGCCGCTCGCACCGGCGAGCAGCGCGCTTTCCGCGGACTTCGCAGAGGGGGGCGCGAAGCGCACCGGCTGCGTGCCCAGGTTGAACATCTTGAGCACGTTTCGCGGCAGGCAGGGGTCGAGCCCCTCGGGGATGTGGGTCTGCCACGGGGGAGCCAGCCGGGAGCGGACCGTATCCGCTTGCAGCCCGGCGGCACAGACGACCCGGGCGCGCGCCACTTCGTCCTGCAGATTGCCGGTAAGGCCATGGCTGCGGATGCGAACCACGTCGTCCGGCGACCAGCGCGCCGGCTGGTAGTTCAGCTTCCTGAATTCGAAAGGCATCCGCTCGGGATGGGTGACCAGCCAATCCACGTAGGCGTTGATGCCGGCCGTGAAGTCTTGCGCGATGCGCTCGGCGTCGGGACTGTATTGCGCCCACTCGGTTTTCATATCGCCGCGAAACAGAAAGAGACGCGCGGCCTTGTCCTGCTCCACGAACTCGGGACCGAAGACCTCGGCTAGCCGGCCCAAGCCGCGCCGGCGCCAGAGGTCAATCTGAAAAAGCCGGTCGCGCGCCGCATTGAAGCCTTGGGCGAAGAACAGGTCGTCTTCATTGTGGGCGTAAAGGTGGGGCACTCCCCAGCGGTCCACCAGGATCTCGACAGCCTGCCGAAGTCCGGTGAGCGCGATCTGTTCGCTGCCGGCGCTTCCGCCGGGCAGCGGAACCGGAAGGAAGCACGCGAGCGCCAGGAGCACGCCGGCCAGCCGGACGAAGTGCCGAAAGCTCAAGCCCGGGCCCATCGGGCGCACCTTGGAACTAGCGCGTGAATGCGTGCCTGCTCGCCGCCCGGCACTGAGCGTCATGGCGCGGGAATTCTACACCCTTGTCCGGCAGTTCCTGGGAAGGTCAGAGATCGAAGGTGCGGAAGGCGCGCGGCGGATCTCCAGCTTGCAGCAGCGGGAGGCCGACGTTGTAGACGGGAATGCCGGCCGTGGTCTTTCCCTCGCACGAGCCGTGGTGAGCGTGGCCGTGAAAGACCAGGTTGGCGCCGTGGCGGTCCACGACTTCCGCGAGCCGGGAGGAGCCCAGGTAGGGATAAATCTCCGGCGGCTCTCCCTGCACCGTAGCGGCGATGGGAGCGTAGTGCAACACCACAACGCGCTTTTCCGTGCGCAACTGGGAGAGGGCGCGTTCCAGCTTCATTGCCTCTTCAATGCCGGCCTGCACGAAGTTCTTGACGGCCTGCTCGCCAAAGGCGGTGAGCACGCCGCGCCCGAAGCCACCCAGAAAACCCTTGGTGCCGGCAAAGCCGACGCCATCGCGCTCGTACGCCGTGCCATCGAGTACTTTGATTCCCTCGGTGGTCATCAGGCGCACCAGTTCGTTTTCCTGGTTGCTCTCGCAGTCATGATTGCCGAGCACGGCCACCACGGGCACGCGGATGCGCACCAGGGCGTTGAGCAACGACTCCATTTCCTGGGGCCGGCCATAGTTGGTGAGGTCGCCGGCGAGAATGAGCAGATCGGCCTCGTCGCGCACCCGTCCCATCTGGTCGCGAATGCGATCGTAGCTTTGCGGGCTGAAGTGCAGGTCAGCGGTGGCTGCGATTCTCATCGAGCGTTAACAATGCCGGGCGGGGTCGAGGGCGGCAGCGGCCGCGCTCTGGCCGGCTTCGATCTTGGGGCGACGCTCGCGATATTGACGCTCAATGTCGGGCAGGCCCCATTCATCGACATCAATGGCAAACATCTTATCGTCGATCAGACTGCCGCGGAACTGCGCCTGCGGATCGGGATGAGCTAACGCCTGCTGAAAGCTCCGCAGCAGACGGTCCCAAATTTCCCGCGGAACGTAGTCGGTTTGCGCGGGATACACATAGCGGAACAGGAGCAGGGCCCACAGCAGGACTTCCCAGTGCGCGCCTACCAGGTGGAGGAGCCGGTCCCAGTCCAGCCGGCCGCGCGTCCCGTAAAGGACGTGGGCAATGTCGGCCCCGTCAAAACGCTCGCGGCGGGTGACAAAGAGCTTGGAGGCAATCAGTTCTTCGGCCGCCAGCACCCGCGTGGGCACGTCGAACACCGTGAGGACGGAACCACGCTGCACCCAGGATTCGTCCACCGAAATGGCGCCGTTGCTCATGCCCGTGATGAGGTCCACGAAGAAGTCGCCGCGCCGGGCCTTGGCCAGCCACACCGGGTCGGTAATCTCGTACTCGAAGCCATCGGCCACCAGGCAATCGAGCGTGGCCGCGACGTGGTGCACCGGCAGGAACAGGTCGAGGTCTTTGGTATCGCGGTAAATGCCGGTATGCTTTTGCAGGGCGAAGGCCCCCGACACTACGTAGGGTGTCCCGCAGCGATTCATCAGTTCAAGCACTTCGCGGAACAGGGCAATCTGTTCCGGGGCAAATTCCGGGGGCTTCGAAGAACTGACCGGAAGCTGCTTTTCATCTGGCTGCGGCACAGTGCCTTGGATGTTGGCAGTCCGGGACGTGGTTGTGACGGGGCGGGAAAATTGCCCGGGGCGCCGGCTCGACCCGGAAGCCGGAGGGCGGCATCCAATCAGAGCGCAAGTCCAGGAGCGAGCGCGTGGGGCGGACGACAAGCCGGATCGAGGTGCAAGGAAGGGAACTGGAGCTGTCGAACCTGGAGAAGGTGTTGTATCCCGCCGCGGGCTTTACCAAGGGCCAGGTGATTGACTACTACGTGCGCATTGCGCCGGTGCTGCTGCCCCATGTTCGCAATCGTCCGCTGACCTTGAAACGCTATCCCAATGGCGTGGACGGCCAGTTTTTTTACGAGAAGAATGCGCCCTCTCACCGCCCGGAGTGGGTGCAGACCGCGCCGGTATGGAGCGAGGGCAACCAGCGCACCATGCACTACGTGATGGCGCAGGACATCCCTACCCTGGTGTGGCTGGCCAACCTTGCGGACCTGGAGTTGCACACCTCGCTCTCTCTTGCCAAAGATGTGCTGCGCCCGACGATGATCGTGTTCGACCTGGATCCCGGCCCGCCCGCCCACCTCGTGCAGTGCTGCCAGGTAGGTCTTTGGGTCAAGGAAATATTCGATCGGCTGGGACTGGAAAGCTTTGCCAAAACCTCGGGTTCGAAGGGCCTGCAGATTTACATCCCCCTGAATACGGCTGTCACCTATGACCAGACCAAGCCGTTTGCCCATGAGCTGGCGCGCAAGCTGGAGCGCCAGCACCCCGAGCTGGTGGTTTCCGACATGAAGAAGTCGTTGCGAGTGGGCAAGGTGCTGGTGGACTGGAGCCAGAACGACGACCACAAGACCACCATCTGCGTGTATTCACTGCGGGCGAGGGAAAAGCCGACGGTCTCGTCGCCGGTGACCTGGGACGAGGTGCGGCGGACGCTGAAGAAAAACGATCCCGGCGAGCTGGTTTTTGAAGCCGGCGAACTGCTGGAACGGGTGGAGCAGCTTGGCGACCTGTTCGCTCCCGTGATAAAGCTGAAGCAGCGTCTACCGGGTCTGCCGGCCCTGCAGGAAGGCGAGGGCGCGGCCAGCAAACCGGGGCGCACTTCCTCCGGGCGAAAGTCCAAGGCGCCGGCGCAGCGCCGGCGCAAGACGGCATAGCCCGCAGGCAGTCCGGGAGCCTAGATGGCGGTCCTTCATGCGGGAACTTCGGGGTGGGCCTACCCGGCGTGGAAACCGGGGTTCTACCCGGAGAAGACGCCGCAAAAAAACTTCCTGAAATTTTACGCCACACAATTGAACGCCGTGGAGGTGAACTACACCTTCCGCCACATGGCTTCGGAAAAAAGCCTGCAGAACTGGATTGCAGACACGCCCGAGAGCTTTCGCTTCTGCGTGAAGGCGCACCAGGCCATCACTCACATTCGCCGATTGAAGAACGTGGAGGACATCCTGCGGCGATTCGTCGGCTCGGTGGAACTGCTGGAGCGCGCCGGACGACTGGGTCCCGTGCTGTTTCAACTGCCTCCTAACCTGAAAGCGGACGTCACGCTGCTGGACGAATTCCTGGCGCAAGTGCCGCCGGGACTACGGTCGGCCCTGGAATTCCGGCACGAGTCCTGGTTCACCGAGCCGGTGTTCGACACCCTGCGAAGGCGCCGGGCAGCGCTCTGCGTGGCCGAGAGCGAAGAGCGGGACACCCCCGACGTGGCGACGGCCGAGTTTTATTACGCGCGGCTGCGCAAGGGGGAGTACAGCGCGGACGAGCGCCGTCAGAGCGCCGAACGGATAGCCGCGCACCTGCGTTCCGGACGCGACGTGTTCGTCTTCTACAAGCACGAAGAGAGCCCGGCGGGAGCGCTCTACGCGCGCGGGTTGCTGCAGGCTCGTCCGGGCTGAGTGGGAGCGAGAACGGCTAGAAGGGAAGAGTTGCCGCCGGCATGGTTCCGGCCGCCCTGTGTGCGGCGCATCCAAAGCGGTATTCCATACCTGAGTCGCGCGCCTTCATACTGGTAACGTCCATGGCTGCCGAAACCCTGTCTGTCGAAGAAAACCTACTGCGCAGCTTTTTGGATTATCTGAAGGTCGAGAAGGGCCTGTCGCCGCTGAGCCTCAAGGCTTATGCTGCCGATGTGAAGCAGTTCGCCGAATTCCTGGGGAAGCGCCGGCTGGCCAAGGCGCAGCGCGGCGACGTGAGCCGCTTCCTGCAACACCTGCTGGCCCATGGGGTGGACGGGCGCTCCACAGGGCGCAAGCTCTCGGCATTGCGGCAGTTCTACCGGTTTCTTTTACTTGACCACGGCAGTGAGCACGATCCCACGCTGAACATCGAATCTCCCAGGCAGTGGAAGGTCCTGCCCAAGTCGCTGGCGCGGCCTGAAGTGGAAGCGATGCTGCGTCCCGAAGCTGGGACCGCAGGCCGGCGGCTGACCTTGGCCGTGCGCGACCGCGCGATCCTCGAGACCCTCTATGGCGGCGCGCTGCGCGTCTCGGAGGTGGCGAGCGTCCGTCTGCAAGATTTAAAGCTCGAACTTGGGTACGTGCTGGTGCGCGGAAAAGGAGACAAGGAGCGTATCGTGCCGCTGGGACGATCGGCGCAGGAGGCGCTGCAAATTTATCTCGCCGAGAGCCGCCCCGCGCTGCTGGGGCATAAGCTGTCGCCGCTGCTATTTGTCGGTCGCGGCGGGCGGGCGCTGACGCGGCAACGCTTATGGCAAGTGGTCCGCTCGGCTTCGTCCAAGGCGGTACGGCGTGCCAGCCCGCACATGTTGCGGCACAGCTGCGCTACCCACATGGTGGAGAATGGCGCCGATTTGCGGACGGTGCAGACCATCCTGGGGCATGCCGACATCTCCACCACGCAGGTCTATACCCACGTCGCCCTGGATCGACTGAAGAGCGTGTATCGCCGGCATCATCCCCGGGCCACGATGAGAAAAACGGATGAAAAGTAGCTCCTCGCGTCGGCCGGTGGAGCGACGCGGCGCGGCGACCCGCGGGCCGCGCTCGCCGCTGCAGCCGGTGGTAGCACGCTTTCTCGATGCGCTGCGCCAGCGCAACGCCTCAGCCCACACCGTCAAGGCGTACAGCCAGGACCTGGAGGCGTTCTGCGGCTACGTGGGCGCGTCCGGGTGGCGTCAGATTGATCATGTGCGAATCCGCGGCTTCCTTTCCCACTTGTACGAGCGCGGTCTCAGCAAAACCTCGGTGGCGCGGGCGCTCGCCGCCGTCCGATCGCTTTATCGCTGGCTGGCGCGAGAAGGCCTGGTGGAACAGAACCCGGCGAAGCTGGTGGCCACTCCGCGATTGCCCAAGAAGCTGCCGCGCGTGCCCACCATCGAAGAAATGACCAGAGTTTTCGCGGAGGAGATGCCGGAGAGCGCTGCGTTTCCGGAGCGCGACCGGCTGCTGCTGGAGCTGCTGTATGGTTGCGGCATCCGCAACTCAGAGCTGGTGGGAATCAACCTGGAAGACGTGAGCCGCTCCGAGCAAGCGATCCTCATTCGCGGCAAGGGAAAAAAAGAGCGCCTGGTGCCGTTTGGCGAAGCGGCGCAAGCGGCGCTGCACGCCTACTTCCGGGCCCGGCAGAAGCTGCTGGCGGAAAAGCGCAAGAGCACTCCGGCGCTGCTGGTGAACCGGCGGGGCGGCCGGCTGACCACGCGGAGCGTAGGACGAATCGTCAAGGCTATTGCCGTGCAAAAAGGCTTGCCTCCCGACGTGCATCCCCACACTTTCCGTCACGCCTTCGGAACGCACATGCTGGAGGAAGGCGCCGACTTGCGCGCCATCCAGGAACTGCTGGGCCACGAGCGCCTGGCCACCACGCAGCGTTACACGCAGCTTTCCATCCGCCACGTGATGAGCGTGTACGACAAGACCCATCCTCGCGCGAAATAGCCCCATTACTTCGGTAATTTTGCGGTAACCAGCTTCCTGCCTAGGATACCCAAGCGGGCGGAGGAACTCGCCGCGCGCGCATGGTGACTGCGCTGCGCAGCGCAGCAGGAGTGAACATGATGTCCACGTCGGAAAATCCTGAGCGGACGGTGCAGGACGCAATTTCGCACGCCGAACAGGTGGCGGCCCAGGGTGTTCCTTCGGGCAAGTTCGCCGGGGCCAGCAAAGAGCTTTGGATCGTATTTTCGCTGTTCGCGATTGCGGCCGTCCTGAATTCGCTGATTGACGCGCACCGCATGGTGCTGGGCTTCTACACGCTGCCCACACTCTATTCCGCCTACACCTACGGACGCCGCCACGCCACTTTGACGGCTTTCTCGAGCGTCTTCCTGGTCATCGTGCTGACCGTGTTTAACCCCACCCTGTTCTCTCACCAGTTCTCCGGCCTGGCCGGCGAGGACAAGTGGTTCGACATTACGGTTTGGGGTGGCATTCTGGTGGTGACCGCGTACTTCATGGGGACGCTGTATGAGCGCAACCGGGAGCACCTGGCGGAGCTGCGCGAGAGCTACCACGGAATCCTCCTGATCCTGCAGCACTTCGCGGCCAACGATAAGTACAGCCAGGACCATGCCTACCGGGTTTCGATCTGCGCTACCCGCATCTGCGAATGCATGGGACTCGATTCCGACCGCACGGAGAACGTGCGCGCCGCCGCCCTGCTGCACAATCTGGACCAGCTTGGCATCAGCACTGACGTGTTGTGCCGGGCCGCGCGCATGACGGAAAACGATCCGCTCAAGAAGAACGAGAAGGCAATGGGGGGCTCTCTGCGGCGCGTGATCCCCGTGGTCATGGCGCATCAGCGCATTGTGCAGGGAGAGGTAACCGGCGCCTCCGAGGAGGTATCACTCGAAGCGCGCGTGCTGGCCGTGGCGGACAGCTATGAAACCCTGACCAGCGGGCACTCCGGCGAAAAAGCCCTCTCACCGGGTCAGGCGGAAGAGGCGATCATCAGCGGGTCGGGCACCAATTACGACGCGCGCGTGGTGGATGCGTTTGTCAAAGCTTTCCGCAGCCGCGTGATGGCAAAGGGTGCCGGCGAGTCCAGATAGAGTTTTCTCTGCAGAAGAAGGGGCGGCCGCGAGGCCGCCTTTTTCTTTGCGTCCAAGTTGTTTGTCGAGGACCCCTTCCTCTGCTACCATCCGCCCACTCTCCAGGAGGCCTGGATGAAAAAGAAAATGGTTGCCGTCGTTATATTTTTGGCTGCGTTCACCGCGTGCGTCGCAGGGCAAACAAAGAAGCAAGAACCGGCCTCCGTGCTTGAAGCCTATGTATCAGCCTGGAACCGCCATGATTTCTCGGCGATGGATGGGTTAATTGCTGCCGACGGCATTCACGACGACATCGGAAACGCCGTGCATGCGCAAGGACCTGCCCAGGTTAAGGAGTTCATGAAGTCAATCATCGCCCAGGAGCCCGATTTCAAGTGGCACATTGACCGCATCATCGCCTCGGGTTCGATGGTTGCGGCCGAGTGGACGTGGACGGCGACATTTACCGGGGACGGTCCATACGGACCAGCGAAGAACCTGCCGATCGCCGGGCGTGGGGCTTGCATCGCGGTAGTGGAGAAGGGCCTCATCAAGCAGCTCACCGACTATTACGACACGCTGAGCTTCTTCCCAAAGCCGGCGAAAAAATAGGGCTCGGGCGCGGGCGGCGGCTAGGGCACCGGTCCATTTCCTGACCGCTGTGAGCCATCGCAGACACTTTATCGCAAAATCGTATTGGCTTCCGCAATGCACTGCCACCTGCCGCCCGGCATTTTGCGCCAGGTATCCACGTAGCGTTCGTGGTCCTGCAGAGGCTTCCCGTTCTTGTCGGCATGCCTGGCGTCGAAGGTCCCGATCACGATGGCGGTGTCGCCGAAGGTGATCACCTTAAGGTCGCTCAACTCGATCATCTCGTACTTGCTCTTCTTGGCATCGTCGAGGACCTGAGATTTGTTCATCAGGCTTCCGTCCGGCAGGACCTCGATGTAGTCATCTGCAAGGAGACGGGCAATCGTGGAAGCATCGTTCGCCTTCTGGGCAGCGGCCCAGGAACGCTCGAGCGCCGTGAGCTGGGATGCGACGGTCATCCGCTTCTGCTCTCCTGATTGAGCAGAAGCCGAGAGACACGAGAGCAGTGTCACGAAACAAACCAGGAATTTAGTCATAAAGGATTACCGTCTCTTTGCGAGTGGTCATTCGATGGGCGCCGCGTCACGAACCAACCTGGGGACGCGAACCAAGGAGATGGGGGGCGAAGAATTCAATCTGAGTTCACGCGATCAGAACTGCAGTCGGAGAGCAAACTCCAACTGTCGCTGAGAAGCATTGGGCGCCAGGGTGGTGATCACCCCTGCCTGGGGAAGTCCGAAGAAAGGCGCGCAGTCCACGCAGGAATTCGGCAACCCGAGATTTACACGGTTAAACACATTCGCAATATCCACACGGAAGTTGGCCGCAAAGCTTTCACGGACTACCAACTCTTTATTGACAGCCAGATCGGTATTGAAGAACGCGGGACCACGCAGGGAGTTGCGACCTGCCGATCCGAAAGTCCCGACCGCAGGCCGTTGCCAGGGGCCAATGGTCTCGCCATTAGACGTGAGCAAGATGCCGCCGGTTGTGGTGAAGTACCCGTTGCGATCGCCGGTGGTCTCCACCTTTCCCACCAGGTTGGGCCGGCAAGGACCAGTGTCACGATCTTGGCTGCACCCGCTCGAACTGTAGGTCGGGGAAAACGGTGTGCCGCTGGCCCAGTTGGTAATCGTGCTGAGCTGCCAGCCGCCCAGGAAGCGGTTTGCTACCGGACCTGCCGACCCGAAGAGCGCTTTTCCTCGGCCAAAAGGAAGCGGAACCAGGGTGGCCAGCACGAAACTGTGGCGCTGATCGAAGTCGTTGGGTCCGTAATTCAGGCGCGGATCGATCGCGAAGTAATCGTTATCGAAGCCTAAGCCTTTCGACCAGGTGTAATTGGCGAGCACCTCGTAGCCATTTCTGAACCTGCGGATGAACTTGGTCTGCAGGGAATTGAAGTTCGCCGAGGCATTGTTGCCGAGAAAATTGATGGCCTGCTTCCAGCCGAACCGATTAAAAAAGGGAAAGCGGGAGTTGCAGGCTGCCGGCTGGGGGCTTTCGAAGCAACTGAAGTTGACGAAATTAGCAATGGTTCTCTGATTCAGGTTGTAAGAGGGGCTAGCGCCGGACCCGGGATAGATGTGCGTGGCCTTATTGCCCACGTACGCCACTTCCAGGGACATGTCGGGGTTGAGCTGGTGCTGAACGGCGGCATTCCACGAGTCCAGGGTGGCCACTCGTATCTTGTTGGGGATAGCGCGGGCAGCGATGCCCGCGGGCAGCTTGAACTGTCCTGCAGGGATGTCAGGAGCAAGGATGGCAGGTGGAGTGGGAGCCGGCTGGCTCAACAAAAAGACAAATTTATCCGGGCTGGCACTTGACTCCTGATCCAACAGCACGGGCGGATTCAGGGTAATGCTGTCGTCAAACAATGCCGCCACATCGAAGCTGCGGCCATATCCGGCACGAAGCACGGTATTTGGCAACAGCTGGTAGGCAATCCCGATTCGCGGGGCCAGGTTCTTAAAGCTGTTGCCCACATTGCCGGAAAGACTCGTCCCCGGATACCCGGCCACGTTGATCATGCCGCTTGCAAGATCCAGGAAGCCGCCGGCGCCCTTTCCCGTCACGGTCTGCGGAAAATAGATTTCCCATCGCAGTCCGTAAGTCAAGGTCAGCTTGGATGTGGGTCGCCACGTATCCTGGCCATAGAAGAACGAGCGTTTTTCGTGATCGCCGGCATTGGTTACGTGGCTGACGTCTCGACCGAAACTGCTGACTTCTCCCAGCAGAAACGTGGCCAGGCCCAGACCTCCCGTCGGCGGCTGGCCCTTTTTGCCTGGAACCTGGGTTCCCTGCGACGTGAACGTGAGCTGGCCGGAGCGGTGCGCGCTGCTGTCCAAGCGTAGATCTTCCCCATAACGGAAATCCACTCCCCACTTGATCAGGTGGTTACCACGGTTTTTGACCCAGTTGTTGACCCCCTGGAACTGCTGTTCGGTATCCAGGGTGGGGCAGAGGCACAAGTTCGGAGCATTGCCATACCCAAACTTGATATTGCTGCCGGTGGCCTGAGTCTGCGGTTGCAGGATACGTATTTGCGGCATGCCGGAGGTGAGCGGGTCGCCGAGGTTGAGGCCTTTAATCCCGGCATCGGCGGCTGGGGTGGTGCCCACGCCAAACGGCTCGATGTTCAGATGGCGACGATAGAAACCAAAACGAAGGTCCGTCAACAGAGAGGAATTCAACGCGAAGTCAACGCCGCCCGAGACGCTCTGGTTGCGCGTATCGTTCTCTCCGGCAAACGCCGCAGGGTCGGGCAGCAGGCCGGGGCCGCCGACCGGGTTTCCATAGGCGGCAGGAGCGTTGATGCGAATGTCAGCTAAGCTGTACCGTCCAAAAGCCTTTACGCGCGAGCTTAATTGTCCATCAACGCGCAGATCAAACTGATCCACGTTGAAAGCAACCGTGCCGAAGGTCTGAAAATTGCGGGCCACAACCGTGGGGCTAGGCACGTTCGGCGCAGGCAGCATTTTCAGCAATGCGATGGCCTGCGGGGATACCAAGTTCATCGGTATGCAGTTCGTGCTGACGTTTGCCTGGGGACAGGAGCCAATTGCGTGGTTCAGTTTTTTGTTGGTATTTGGATCGTAGATCGGTCCGGGGTACTGGCTCAGATCACAAACCCTACTGTTGGGATCGAGGCAGGTATTGCGCACAAGGTCCGTGGGAACGTTGAGCACCTGGGTAGCGCCAATCGCACGGCGGGTGCCCTGGTAATCCACAAAGAAGAACGCCTTACTCTTTGCAATTGGACCTCCCAGCGCACCTCCGAAAAGATTGAATTTCAGAGACGGTTGATTCTGCAGGCTTGGGTTTTGCAGGGCGGGAAATTTCGCCTGCCCCCAATCGGTGCTGCGCACTTCGAACGCACGTCCGTGCAATGCATTTGTGCCTGACTGTGTGCGGAAGCTGACTATTCCGGAGAGAGCCTGGCCGGATTCTGCATCCAGGCTTTGCGTGGTTACGTTCATCTCCGCCACGGCTTCGATGGGAGGATTGATAATCACGCTATTGCGGATGGGATCGCGATTGTCAGTCCCGTCCAGTTCAATGGCGGTCGCGCCGAACTGCTGCCCGTTGACATTGATTTCGAACCCGCCGGTGGGATTGGCCGAATAGGGCGACTGGGGGATTTTCAATTGCGCGCCCGGAACCAGCAACTCATAGCGCGTGATGTTGCGATCAAAATTCGGCAGCATCTGCAGGAAGTTTCCGTCCACCAGCGTCGAGACGTCGGAGCGCGTTTTAATGCTGCTGCCGCCCGCAGCCGCCCGGGAAATCTTTGAGGCCTGGCCGCGAGGCATGGAGGCATTCACCTGTTGTTCATCGTTCGCCGAAAGGCTGACGGAGGGAATGAGCACGGTATTGAATCCCCTGCTCTCAATCCGTACGTCGTAGGTGTCAGGAAGCAAGTGAGCGATCACATAATGACCGTCGCCATTGCTGATCGAAGTGAACTGCGTCTGTTTTTCTTCGGAGATGGCGGTTACGCGGGCCAAGCGAACCGGAGTGCCGACCGCGTCTATGAGGACCCCATGTATGGTGCCGTAAACGTCTTGGCAGGTCGCGGGAGGAATGCCAATTCCTAACCAAGCCAGCGCGAGAGCAACTACAAAGCGCTTCATAGCAGCTCGCAATCGCTAGTTATGCGATTTGGCGGTCGATTCTGCGCGTCGGGGAAAATCCTGTCAACGAATTTTCCAGCAAGACTTGCTTAGGTTGGAGCTGCTCAAGAACCGCCTGAGGATGTGAAGCCAGGCTGACGTCAGTAAGGACTCGCTCGGCAACTCCCAAGTAGTTCGCACGCTTCGACTAGCGCTGCAAACCTTTGGAACGAGAGGATTAAGTGTGTTGTTTAAATTCGCAATCGGGCCGGGATTGCCTGGGGAGCCGAACCTACAATGAATAGCA
>JAMXLI010000159.1 GCA_024281115.1 Terriglobales bacterium
ATTGTCCTGAATCTGGTCGGCATTAATGTGATTCACGTGTTTGCTGCCGTGCTCCTGACTGGTAAGAACGGTCGAGCTGTCATAGTGAACGGTCTTCTCGGTATTTGAGCCGATCTCGCGCACAGTCAGGGTAGATTTGTCTCTGTTGCTCCGGACGACAATGCCCTCCCAACGATCTTCCTTGGTGGCTTTGGCTTTCTTTACCTTGGCCTGGTGCGAGGCAGTCTCCTTGGCTGCCCCAGCATTGGACCCCTCCTGAGTTAGCATCGGAATGGACAACCCGAGGACCAAGGCCGACCCGAACAATAGAGCAAATGCTTTTCTGACCATAACAATCTCCTTGGCATAGCAAATGTGTCAGCGGCGGGATAGCATAGCCTCAACGGTCAATAAACGCAATGTAGTATTTGCGATACGCTGGTAATGGGAATTAAGCCTCATACATCCACTTGCCGCCGACCATGGTGCGCTCCACGGGAATACTGAGGAGCGAAGCGGGGTCAGCGCGGAAAGGGTCGCGGCCGAGCACGATCAGATCGGCGAGCTTGCCGGGCGAGATGGCGCCCTTGATGTTCTCTTCAAACGAAGCGTAGGCGCCGTTGACGGTACCGCAGCGGATGGCTTCTTCCACGCTGATGCGCTGGTTGGCGCCCCAGATCTTTCCTTTCATGTCGGTACGCGTGACCTGCGACTGCAGCCACATCATGGGGTCGGAGGGGCTAGCGGTGTAGTCGGAGGCATCGGTGGGCCGCAGGCCAACGCTGAGGAAGTCGCGCATGGGGAACATGTGCTGAAGGCGCTCCTCGCCGTAGAAGTGCATGACGTCGCCGTGAAAGTAGACGTAGCAGGAGAAAGGCACGGGGATGACGTTGAGCGCCTTCATGCGCTGGATGAGGGACGGGTTCAGCAAGGTGCAGTGCTCGATGCGGTAACGCGGGTCGCGGCTGGGCAACTCGCGCTGCACCTGCTCGTAGACGCCCAGGATTTCGTCAATGGCCAGATCGCCATTGGCATGTGTGCCGAGCTGCCAGCCGGCGGCGTGGGCCTTGCGCGAGTGTTCGTAGAGGTCTTCCCTGGTGCTCACCTGCAGCCCGCGGTAATCGCCCATGCCGATGTAAGGCTGGGAGAGCCAGGCGGTGCGCTCGGAGATGGAGCCATCGGCGTATTGCTTGATGGCGCCCAGGCGGACCCACTCGTCGCCGAAGCCGGTGTGGAGGCCGGCGGCGAGCATCTGGTCGAGCGCGCGAACGGCGATGTGGGAATAAATGCGCAGACGCAACTCGCCGGCGTCGCGCGCATCCTGGTAGCCCTGGAGATCCTCGGGAGTAGCATCGGCATCGCAGGCGGAGGTGACACCCTTGCTGGTCATCATCTGAGAAATCAGTTTCGCGCCGGCGCGGTAGTCGTCGCGGGTGGGCTTGTAGGCAATCAGCTTCTCGAAGACGGCGGTGGCGCGGTCGCCAACGTGGCCGGTGAGGTGACCGGCGCTATCGTGCTCGAAGCGGCCGCCGGGCGGGTCGGGAGTTTTTTCGTCCACGCCAGCCAGCTTGAGCGCCATGGAGTTCACGAACACGGTGTGGCCGCCGCGATGGCGCACCAGCACAGGGTGGTCGGGAACGGCGGCGTCCAGGTCCTGGCGGGAGAGCGGGCGAGGAGTCTTGCCGTCGTCGTAAAGGAAGCCAAGTACCCACTGGCCGGCAGGAGTTTCGGTGGCGCGCTGGCGCAAAGCTTGTTGAATTTCGGCGATGGAATTTTTATCGCAGGCGACCATGCGCAAGTGCTCGACGCCGGACTCCACGGGGTGAGAATGAGCATCGTTGAAACCGGGGATCACGGTTTTGCCGCCCAGGTCAATTTTGCGGCTGCGGCCGGCGGCGAGATGGAGCACGTCGTCGTTAGAGCCCACGGCCAGAAAACGTCCACCGGAAATGGCCACCGCCTGGGCACGGGGCAGCAGCGGGTCCACGGTCCAGATGTTGCCGTTGTAAAGGATGAGTTCGGGTTCCGTGCGTTCGAGCGGCAAGAGGGCAAAGGCGCCCAAGCCGGCCAGGAAGTTGCGCCGAGTGGTCATGGGAGTTCGCGAGCACTGTACTTTTCGCGGCCGGGAAGGTCAACAGTACAGTTTCGCGGGGGGAGGGCGCCCGCGACAGACATTCAGGCGAGCTGCGCTCGCCCGCACAGGCGAGGGCGCCTGTGCCCACGCACCTCCGAGCTATTGCAAGGCGGTGGCCGGGAGGGGCTCGGGTTCGGCGTTGCCGTCGGCGCGGGGATCGGAAGCGCCGTACTTTAATCGTGTCTTGCTGTTGAAGAGCACGGCCTGGCCGCGCCCCATGCTGGAGGAGTAATCTCCGAGGATGCGCAGGTTGTGTCCCTTCTGGCGCAACTGCTCCAGCACTTCCGGCTTGAAGCGCGCTTCGATGGGCACAGTGCAGTCAACGCTTTCGCCATGCACCGTGAACCGAGGCGCGGAGAGCGCCGCCTGGATGTTCATGCCGTAGTCCACAACGTTAGACACAAACTGGGCGTGGGCCACGGGCTGGTTAGAGCCGCCCATAATGCCGAAGCCGATGTGCACATCACCGCGTTGCATGAAGGCAGGAATGATGGTGTGGAAGGGACGCTTGCGGGGAGCGAGCGCATCCGGGTGGTTGGGGTCGAGACGGAAAAGGCCGCCGCGGTCCTGCAGGAAAAAGCCCAGACCTTCCACAGCCAGGCCGGAGCCGAACAGATCGTAGTTGCTCTGAATGAGGGAGACGATGTTGCCGTCTTTGTCCACGGTTGAGAGATAAGTTGTGTC
>JAMXLI010000160.1 GCA_024281115.1 Terriglobales bacterium
TTTAGTCATGCGGCCCGCAAGCCCGCGAGTTGCAGGACAATAGAGCGGTAGCCGAGGTAACTGTTTTGCAGCCGCGCTTGCTCTTCGGTACCGGCCATCGCTTCAGCCGCCATCCGGCTGAATCCCATGCGGAATGCCGCGTACGCCAGCATCCAGCCCGGCAAGCGAGCGCGGGCGTCGTCACCGGTGAGCGCCTGGTACCGGCGCAGTAGATATTCCCTGGCGGAAGGCGGCATCTTCCATTCAATCATCGCCCCGGCCAGGTCCCAGGCAATGTCGGACGGACCGGGAAAAAAATGGTCTTCGCCGTGATCCACCCCATCCACCTTCTGCCAGCCGGTGGCTGTTCGGATCCACTCGTGAGGGTGCATGCGACCATCCACCAGGACCGGCTTCTCGAGACTCAACCCAGGCACAGACCACGTTTCGCCGAGTTCCTCGCCGCAATTGACGGCCACCATCTCCTCGGTGAGATGCGTGCTGCCCGCCGAGATGAAAGCTCGGCTACGGAAAGCCAGGTACTCTGCCATCCTTTCCAGGATCTCAGGGCATAGGTCGTGCGTCGCGGCAGGTTCCCCGTGGATAAAGTTGTACGCTAAGTAGCCATCCCCAAGCCATTGTGGCGAGGGAAAAAATCCGCTACATGCAAGCGCTTGGGCCCGCTCGCTTGCCATCCGTCCGAAGGGTCCCAGGCCTGCAAATTTGATCAACGTACGACGCTTGCGCTGCGCGAACTTCTTGCTCTCAAACTGGGTCCATGACGGCGGCCAGCGATTTTTTTCCCTGATCAGTTCGCGCCGCCACTGCCCCCCGCCCCACGGTTCCGCGCCATTTTCCCAGTCGCGGTGCCGGGGAGGGACGACGCAGCAGGCGAAGCGCCTCCATCGGCGTGCGCCATCGGGCGCGCACAGCCGCGCCACATCAGGCTCAACGCTGCACACCAGTAGAATGCGGTCGCGCGCAATCCCCTCTGCCAGCAGAGCCTCTCCCACGGACAGGAAAGTCGATCCGCTGCGGCCCGGCCCCTCGTCCACCACCACAAAGGCTGCTCCGGTAGACCGGCGCCTCTCGATCCAATGGAGCTCACCCGGGGAAAATCGCATGCGGCGGTCATAGGGGTGCCCGCCCGGGCGCACGCTGGCGCGTTCGACGGAAACTCCTCGCTGAATCAGTCCCGCGGCGACGGCGGCGCCAAGCGTAGTTCCAATGCTGCGGATGCCGATGACGGCGGCCGAACGAGCCTCTCTCACCTGTCGCGGGAAATTGTTCACGGCCGCGGCGTACTGCAGCGGGTGAACATCGTAGAATGCGAAGCCTTCCGGAGCGGAGTAGGCAATCTCCTGCGACGCGGGCACCTGCTCGAGCAGCCGCTCGAGGTCGAGCTGCGGTGGAACCGATGCGGTGGCCTGCATTGCTAGCGCATCTGTGACTGCCGCGGCGTGCGTTGCGGCGGGACAGCCCGCATCCGCCAGCGCCGACTCCAGCATTCCGGCGAGGATCAGCGCGCTGAGCTGCGCATCGGCGGAGCCGGCCCCCAGCGCGCTGCGCAACGGACGGATAAGTTCGTCTGCCTGGGCGCGGCGCCGTTCGGTACGAAACACCAGCATGGTATTCAGCAGGAGCGCCGGGCACGCTTCGTCAGGCGCGAGCTTCTTCCCCAATAGATTACGTACGGTCGAAGGCGTTTGCATGGGCAAAGGCGTGGGAAATTTCGCGTCCCGTGGCAACCGGGAGCTTGCGTGCGCACGTCTGTACATCGTTGCACCGCAAACGCATCCATTCGTCTCCGGGAGCGAATCCCGGGTCTCGAGCCATGTCCAGCAAACCCCTTGATGAAGTTCGGGACGAGAGGGCTGCCGCCGGTCTGCTGCCGCCCACGCCGGCCACGGATGCCGAGTCCCTCGAACGGCAGGTTCGGGAACTGGGCGATTGGTTTCACAATCTCAATCTGCACGGCGTGCACACTGCCCCCAACCACTTCCTTGGGGATTTTCCCACGGTGAAATGGAAGAACGTGCAGCGGGTGATCCCCGAGGACCTGACGGGCGCCACCGTGCTGGATATCGGCTGCAACGGCGGCTTCTATTCAATCGAGCTGAAGCGGCGCGGCGCCCGGCGGGTGCTGGGGATTGACGTGGACGAGCGCTATCTGCGGCAGGCGCGATTTGCCGCGCGCACTCTGGGATTGGACATCGAATTCCAGCGCTGCTCCGTGTACCGGGTGAATGAACTCCCGGGGAAGTTCGATTTTGTCGTCTTCATGGGAGTTCTGTACCACCTGCGTTACCCGCTGTTCGCGCTCGACCAGGTGGTCAAGAAGATCGGCGGGTCCATGCTGTTCCAAACCATGATTCGCGGTTCCGACCAGCTGCGGAGCTGGGACAAGGATTATCCCTTCTGGAACACGGAAATTTTCCGCCAGCCAGATTTTCCCTGCATGTATTTCATCGAGAACAGCTATGCCGGCGATCCCACCAACTGGTGGATTCCGAACACGGCGGCCGTGGAGGGCATGTTGCGCAGTTCCGGGCTGGATTTGCTCGCCCATCCCGAGCCGGAGACGTGGCTGTGCCGACCGGGAACCCGCTTGCGTGCCGGGGACTACCTGCTCGAGCAGGAGATTGCCGGGTATCCCGAAGACCTTGCGGACGAGGGCGCTCATGGTTGAGGCGGTGATGCTCTGGAATGAGCCGAACAATCTGTCGCACTGGGACTTCAAGGTGGATCCGGAGTGGCGGATGTTCTCTGAAATGGTGATTGCCGCTGCCCAGACCATTCGCCGTGTGAATCCCGCATTGAAAATCGTACTCGGCGGAATTTCACCGATCGACCCGCAATTCGTTCGCCTGATGGGGTCGCGTGGAGTGCTGGATGCGGTGGATGTGATCGCGCTGCACGGCTTCCCCCTGGACTGGAACCACTGGAACATTCACCAGTGGCCCCAGAAGGTGGCCGAGGTGCGTGCGGTAACGGACAAGCCTCTCTGGGTTTCCGAGGCCGGCGCCTCTTCCTTCGGCGCCGAGGAAGTGCAGGTGTTCGGGATGCAGAAGACGGCCGAACTGCTGCTGCCCCTCGTAGAGCGGGTGCACTGGTACAGCCTCTTCGACCTGCCTTCCGCTTGGACCGCCACGACCCGCCACAAGGAATCGGAGGGCAGCGCATATTACCGCCACTATTACATGGGGCTGCTCCGCGAGGACGGCACGCCCAAACCTGCTGCCCACGCCTTTCCCGACGGCTTGGGCATTTGCCAGTGGTTTCACTATCAGGACCCTCGCCTTCAGGATGCGGTCGAGTGGCTGCAGCGCCTGCGGGTGCGTTACCTGCGCACCGGGATCAGTTGGGCGGATTCCTTTCGTCCGCAGGCGGAGCACTGGTTCGACTGCCAGATGGACGCCCTCGCCGATTTTGATGTGACTTTGACCTTGTGTTTCACGCCCGAACACCTCGGCATAGTTCCGCATTACACAAGCCCTCCCAAATCTCCGCGGGATTTCGCCACATTCGCAGAGTGGGCGGTGGCCCGCTACGCTCCTGCCGCTGCATCGTGCCCGGAGGCTCGCGCACCGTCTGAGTTGCGGGCGTGAGTAGCGCCATCTTCTCTTCACTTGTGAACATCGCTTTACGAGAGAAATGTTCGACACGCAACCCATGTTCCGAAACTTTCCCGAATGGCATCTCCAAGGTAAGTAGGCGGCGTCCAAACAATTTCATCGCACTTAATTGGCAGTAAAGCTGCTGCCCTCAAGACCAACAACCGCAAACAGAATGTCAAAAACAATTCTCATTACAGGTGGTGCGGGATTCTTAGGTTCGCATTTAGCGGACGCGTTGCTGCGGGAGGGGCACCGGGTTCGCATCTTCGACAACTTGACGCCGCAGGTCCATCCCCATGGTCTTCCGGATTACCTCGATCCCGAAGTAGAGTTTGTCCGCGGTGACATGCGCCATCCCGACCGCGTGCGGGAGGCAATACGCGGCATGGATGTCATCTTCCACCTGGCAGCCGCGGTAGGCGTGGGGCAGTCCATGTACGAAATTGCTCACTACATGGGCTCGAATACCCAAGGGACGGCCAATCTCCTGCAGGCCATTCTGGATGAGGGCTGCCGCGCGGAGAAGCTCATCGTCGCTTCCTCGATGTCCATCTACGGGGAAGGCCGTTATCACTGCCCCAGCTGTGGAGACATGGCCCCCCCGCCGCGTCCGCTAGAGCAGCTCAAGGCGAAGGACTGGGAAACCGCCTGCGGGTTGTGCGGCGCGAGCCTGAAGCCGGTGCCCACGGACGAGTCGAAACCTCTGCAGTGTACTTCCATTTACGCGCTTTCCAAGAAAGATCAGGAAGAAATGGTGTTGCTGTTTGGGCGCACCTATGGGCTGCCCGTCGTGGCGCTCCGCTTCTTCAACATCTACGGACCGCGCCAGGCGCTCTCCAATCCCTACACCGGGGTGGCGGCCATTTTTGCTTCTCGGCTGATGAATGGCAAGCCGCCGCTGGTGTTTGAAGATGGGCGGCAAATGCGCGATTTCGTCAGCGTCCACGATGTGGTCCAGGCCAACCTGCTGGCCATGCAGCGGCACGGCGCCGACGGGCGCGCTCTGAACGTCGGATCGGGCGCTCCACTATCCATTGCCGAGGTAGGCCGGCGGCTTGCTGAGGCGCTGGGCGTAGACATCGCGCCACAACTCACCGGCAAGTACCGTGCCGGAGACATTCGGCATTGTTTCGCCGACATCTCGGCGGCTCGCCAGCAACTCGGGTACGAGCCGAAAGTACGCTTCGAGGCTGGCATGCGCGAGCTGGTGGAGTGGCTGCAGTCTCAGTCGGCTGAAGACAAGGCCGCGGAAGCGGTGGAGCGTTTGCACGTCTACGGCTTGACGGCCTGAGGAAAGGCGGGTTGTCGGCCACTGGCGATGCGGGGCGAAGAGTAACGAGGTAAAAGGGGAATGGGGAAAAAAGTTTCGATGCGCAATGCCCTCGTGTTTGGGGGAGCGGGTTTCATCGGATCGAACTGGGTCAGGCATCTGTTGGAATCGGGCGATACTGCAGTCCACGTATTCGACAATCTGGGACGCGCCGGCGTCCGCCACAATCTTAAAGAAATCCAGAATGCCTACGCTCGCAGCAGCCGGCTGAAAGTCACTATCGGCGACATCCGCGACGCCGCCGCAGTCGAGCGCGCCGCCCAAGGCGCCACGGAGATCTACCAGTTTGCCGCCCAGGTCGCGGTCACGACCTCGGTCGCCGATCCGCGGCTTGATTTTTCCACCAATGTTGCCGGGACTTTTAACGTCCTGGAGGCGGCGCGCCGCAGCGGCAACCGTCCATTCCTGTTGTTCACCTCGACCAACAAGGTCTACGGCGAGTTGGATCCGGCGCATGGCGGCTCCACCTCGACCCGTTATCTTCCTCCCGATCCCCATGGGGTTTCCGAAGTGCAGCCGCTCGATTTCCACTCCCCTTATGGCTGCTCGAAGGGAGCGGCCGATCAATATGTACGCGATTATGCGCGCATCTATGGCCTGCCAACGGTGGTGTTCCGCATGTCGTGCATCGCCGGTCCACAGCAGTTCGGCAACGAGGACCAGGGGTGGGTCGCCCACTTCCTGTATTCCGCGCTGCTGGGCAATCCGGTGACAATCTACGGCGATGGCAGGCAGGTGCGCGACGTGCTCTGCGTACACGACCTGATGGCGGCCTTTGAAGCCGCGCGGCAGAACCTTCCTGCCACGGCCGGGCAGATCTATAACATCGGCGGTGGTCCCCAGAACACAGTTTCCATTTTGGAGTTGCTGCGCGAAATTAAGCGATTGACGGGTTCCAGCGTGGAGTACAGCTTTTCGCCCTGCCGCCCCGGCGACCAACTTGTCTATGTGAGCGACTTCCGCAAATTGCAGCGCCACACGGGGTGGAGGCCGCGCATGAACGTACGCGCCACGCTGCAATGCATGTATGACTGGTGGCAGGCTCACGCGGGGCTGTTCGAGGAAGCGGAGCGGCCGGTGCGCGCTACCGGAGCCGGAAGCGTCGAGGTGGCGGCGTGAGGTTTGCGCTGGTCAATCCCAATTGGTCGTTCGAAGGCTCCACCTACTTTGGCTGCCGCGAGCCGCACTACCCGCTCGAGCTGTTGTTCAGCTTCGACAAAATTGAGCAGGCCGGCCACGACGCGCTGCTGCTGGACGCGCAGGTGGAGCAACTGAATATCTCCGACGTACGAGCGCGCCTGCGCAGCTTTGACCCGGATTTCCTGGTGATCCCGACCGCGCCCTCGTACCTGTTCTGGCGTTGTCCGCCGCCCGAGTTGCGGGTGCCGCGGCAATGGTTCGCGGGGCTGGATGGAGGCAGCCTCCGGGTAGCGATCGGGCCCCACGCCTCGGCCACGCCGGCCGCCACCCTGCGTAAGCTGGATTGCGATGTGGCGCTGCGCGGCGAGCCCGATTACACCCTGGCCCAGCTGGTCTCGTCGCCGTGGAGGAAGATTGACGGGTGCTGCTGGCGCGACGGCGGAGGCCAGCACCTTAGCCCCTCTTTGGGTGTGGCCGACATGAGCCGGCTGCAGGCGCTCGACTTCAGAAATTACCCGGTGGAGGCGCACGAACATCGGCACCACGTCTTCAGCGGCAGCGGGCGCGGCGCGGAGCTCGAGTTTGCGCGCGGATGCCCTTGGTCCTGCTCCTTCTGCAATAAAACCATGTTCCGGGATAAGTACCGCGAGCGGCCGGTGGAAGCAGTGCTGTCGGAAGTGGACGCGCTGGCACGCCGCGGAGTCAGTTACATCTACTTCATTGACGAGATCTTCGGTGTGGGCAAGAACGTTCGCCGCCTGCTCGAAGGAATCGCCGAACGCCAGGTCAGTATCGGCCTGCAGACCCGCATTGACCTGTGGGACGAGGAAAGCCTGGACCTGCTGGCGCGCGCGCGCTGCATCTCCCTGGAATGCGGCATCGAGTCCATCTCCGACGCCGGCCGTGACGAGCTGAACAAGAATTGCCGGATGTCCACGGACCGGCTCAGCGAGCTGCTGATCTACGCGCGCCAGCGCATTCCCTGGGTGCAAGCCAACCTGATCCTCACCGAGCACGATGACCGGGAAGAAATCCGGCGCTGGCAGGAACGCCTGAAGGCGCATGGCGTGTGGGTGAGCGAACCCGTCCCCATGTTCCCCTACCCGGGCACCCCGCAATATGCGCAGATGTTCGGCCCACCCGATGATTGGGCGTGGGAACGCGCTCATCGCTACTACACCGCGGCCTTCGAGGAAAAGGGCTACAGCGACATCCAGGAGCAGAATCCGCTTTCGTTGAGTGAGCTTGAATGTACGGAAACCCGATGCGCATCTTGATCACCACCGATACACTT
>JAMXLI010000161.1 GCA_024281115.1 Terriglobales bacterium
GCTGCAGCGCCTCAAGGAGGCGGCCGAGAAGGCGAAGATCGAGCTCTCCTCGACCACCGAGACCGAGATCAGCCTGCCGTTCATCACGGCCGACGCGACCGGCCCCAAGCACCTGCAGCTCAAGATGTCGCGGGCGAAGTTCGAGGCGATGATCGACGACATCCTGAAGCGGGCGCTCCACCCGTGCGAGCAGGCGGTCAAGGACGCGGGGATCGACGTGGGCAAGATCGACGAGGTCGTCCTCGTCGGCGGCTCCACCCGCATCCCGAAGGTCGTCGAGATGGTCAAGAAGTTCTTCGGCAAGGATCCGCACCAGGGCGTCAACCCCGACGAGGTCGTCGCGGCGGGCGCGGCGGTGCAGGCCGGCGTCCTCAGCGGCGAGGTCAAGGACCTGCTGCTGCTCGACGTCACCCCGCTTACCTTGGCCATCGAGACGTTGGGGGGCGTGGCAACGCCGATGATCCCGCGCAACACCACCATCCCCACGCGCAAAACGGAGGTGTTCTCCACCGCGGCGGACAGCCAGACCTCGGTTGAGGTGCACGTGCTGCAGGGCGAAAGGCCCATGGCGGCGCAAAACCGCACCTTGGGCAAGTTCCACTTGACGGGCATTCCCCCGGCTCCGCGTGGGGTACCGCAAATTGAGGTGACCTTCGACATTGACGCCAATGGCATCCTCAATGTGACGGCCAAAGACCGCGCCACCAACAAGGACCAGAAGATCACCATCACGTCCTCTTCCGGGCTCTCCAAGGAGGAAGTGGAGCGGATGGCGAAAGAAGCCGAGTCTCACTCATCGGAAGACAAGGCTAAGCGCGAGGAGATCGAAGCCCGCAACCAGCTCGATTCCATGGTGTACAGCGTGGAAAAGATGCTGCGCGAACACGGCGACAAGATCTCCGGCAGCGAGCGCGGCGACGTGGAGAACGCGCTGGCCGACGCCAAGAAGGCGCTCGACTCCAACGACAAGGACCAGATGACCAAGGCACGCGAAGGCCTGACCCAGGCTTCGCACAAACTGGCCGAGCAGATGTACCGCGCGGCCCAGCCCGCTGCTGGCACGGGAGCGGGTCCGGAAGCGGGCGGACACGCCGGTCCGCAACCCGGGGCCGACGGCGCCGGCGCGAAGAAGGATGGCGAGGTCATCGACGCCGAGTACGTAGACGTCGAAGACAAGAAATAAGCTGCGCTTGCCGGGACATGACGTTCCCGGCACGGCAGCCTGCGCGGGGCCACGGGCCGCGGATCAGCGCGGATTCAACCAGATCCGTTCGCTGGCGTGATCCGTGGCCTTGTTTTTCCCGCCACCCGCAGCCGGGCTGTTCCCCGGCTAAGCGGCGGCACAGCGGTCAGAGGAAAGGGACCCCATGCAATTCGAAGTCAACGGACGGCAGTATTTTTTGAATTTCAGTTCCTCAGAAGGACAATGGTTCCTGTTCACCCCGGAGGCGCGGGGTTTCCGCCGCGTTCCCATCGTGGATGACGATGCCATGCCGTTTTTAAGCAGCCTGGTGGTGGACGCGGACGACGAGGGGCGTAAACCCATCAATTGAGGTTCTGGCGGAGCGATGGCAACGCAAACCAAGGACTATTACGGCACCCTGGGCGTAAAAAAGAGCGCTTCGACGGAGGACATCCGTAAAGCCTTCCGCAAGCTGGCGCGCAAGTACCATCCCGACGTGAACCCGGGCGATAAGGCCGCCGAAGAGAAATTTAAGCAGATCTCCGAGGCGAACGACGTCCTCAGCGACCCCAAAAAGCGCAAGATCTACGACCAGGTGGGCTATTACTCCGACAACATAGACCCGGCAGCGGCGGAAGCCTACGCGCGGGCGGGCAGCGGAGCAGGCGGCGGACCGGGGTTTGGCGCCGGCGGATTTGGCGGCTTTCCCGGGCAGCCGCAGGGTAGCGGGCAAGGCGTCCCCTTCGACTTCAGCGGCTTCGATTTTTCCGACCTCGTCGAAGGCGCCAAGCAGCGCGGCAAGAGCGCGGGCGGGAGCTTTCGCGACATCTTTTCCGGCATCTTCAGCCGGGGGCCGCACGCGGAAGGCCCGGAGCCCGGCTCCGACCTGGAGTACCAGGTCCAGGTCACCTTCTGGCAAGCCATTCGCGGCGCCGTGCTGCGCCTGAACCTCAGCCGCCGCGACAGCTGCACCCAATGCCACGGACGGGGCTACATGGAGACCGCGGGGCCTTGCCCCGAATGCGGCGGCAAGGGGCAAGTCACGCAAACCGGCGGGCGCATGAAATTCAACGCGCAGTGTCCCCGCTGTCACGGCACGGGTAAGAATCTGACCACCTGCCCGGTGTGCGGCGGCGAAGGCCTGGTGGAGCGGATGGAGCCCCTGGAAGTGCGTATTAAGCCGGGCACCCGCGATGGCCAGCGCATTCGTTTGGCGGGAAAGGGCAATGCCGGGGCGCGCGGCGGCGCGCCCGGAGACCTGTACGTGATCGTGCGCACCGGCGAGCATCCGGTGTTTCACCGCGAGGGCGACGACATCCACGTGATCGTCCCGGTGACGGCCATGGAAGCCGCCCTGGGCGCCAAAATCGAGGTCCCCACCATTGATGGACGCGCGCTCCTGCGCATCCCGCCCGGCACGCAGTCGGGCCAGCGGCTGCGCCTGCGCGAGAAGGGCGTGCCCTCAGCCACCAAGGAAGGCGTCCGCGGTGACGAAATCGTGGAAGTGAAGATTACTGTCCCCATGCCTCGGGACGAAAAAACCAAGGAACTGCTGCGCGAACTCGCCAAGCTGAATCCCGACGACCCCCGCGCCGAACTCTGGCGCCAGATCTAGGCAGCAGCCCGCTCCTCTGACACTGTCCTGCTGCAAGCGCCCGGTCGCTCGGTTCCTCCGCGGCCAATTTTTTCGGCAAAATTTCTCTGCACCTACTCTCAATTGCCTGTATTCTGCGCTAGCGAGAACAGAATAATTAAAGTTTTACGGGAGGAAGCCATAGAAATTGCCTAGCGCGCCCGCGTACCAGCCACGCGTTCCCGCAGCACCCGTCCGGCAGTCCTCTTCCTCCACTCCCACATCCAAGCTGCGCCTGTGGCCCCTGGTTGCTGCCACCTTCTTCATGGTCTCGGGCGGAACCTACGGCACCGAAGACATCATTCATGGCGCCGGCTACGGACGCGGCATTCTGATCCTGCTGCTGACTCCCTTGCTGTGGAGTCTGCCCACCGCGCTCATGCTCGGCGAACTCTCCTCCGCCATCCCCGCGGAGGGCGGCTACTACGCCTGGGTGCGCCGCGCCATGGGCAATTTCTGGGGCTTCCAGGAAGCCTGGCTGTCGCTGGTGGCCTCGATCTTCGACATGGCCATCTACCCCACATTGTTTGTCGCTTATCTCACCCGCCTGGTGCCGTGGTTCTCCGTGGGCCACCGCGGCGTGATGGTGGGCGTGGCGGTGGTGGCCGTCTGCGCTCTTCTTAACATCGCGGGGGTGCAGGTGGTGGGCACCACCTCGCTGTGGCTCTTCTTCCTGCTGTCTGCCCCCTTTGCGGCCATTGTGGTGCTGGCGCCATTTCACCGCGGAGCTTTTGCCGCCGGGGCGTCGCCCAGCGCCTCTACCGTCGGCATCGTCGGCGGCCTGCTGATCTCGATGTGGAATTACATGGGCTGGGACAACGCCACCACCGTCGCCACCGAGGTGCACGATCCGCAACGCACCTACCCGCGCGCCATGCTGATGGCCGTGACGGTGGTGGGCATCAGCTACATCCTGCCGGTCGCCACCATGTGGCTGACCGGGCTCCCCGCCTCGAGCTGGGAAACCGGCTCCTGGGCCGAGATGGCCGGGATGGTGGGCGGCCCGCTCCTGCGCTTCGCCCTGGTAGCGGGGGGGATGATGAGCGGTTTTGGCATGTTCAACGCCCTGGTGATGAGTTACTCGCGCCTTCCGCTGGCCATGGCGCAGGACGGCATGCTGCCGCGCGTATTCGCCAGAACTCATCCCAAGACCCGCGCGCCCTGGGTGGCCATCCTCGCCCTGGCGATCGGCTGGGCTTGCTGCCTGGGGCTGGGCTTCGAGCGCCTGATCACGATTGACGTGCTGATCTACGGCTGCAGCCTGGTGCTGGAGTTCCTGGCGCTCGTCGTGTTGCGGGTGCGTGAGCCACGCTTGCATCGTCCGTTCCGCGTTCCCGGCGGGGTGGTGGGCGCTTCCCTGCTGGGCCTGTGCCCCGCCCTTTTGCTGGGGCTCTCGGTGGCGCGCGGCGAGCAGGAGCAAATCCTGGGGATGAGCTCGCTCAACTTCGGGCTGATCCTGATCGGCGGCGGCGCCTTGGCGTGGGGAATCAAGGAGTTGCTGCGCGCCTCCGGTCTGCTCGCCGGAGAGAAGAGTCCGGAACCTGCCGGCTGAGGCTTTGCCTCCCTACTTGCGCCGGCTTGCCGGAATTTGGCCGTTGCCCAGCCCGGAGAGTTGACCCGTTTTGTCCTGCCCCAGAACGCTTCCGGCCTTCATCTTCAGCGAGTTGCGATATGCTGGATGGATGCCGGGTAAACGCAAATCCAAGGGCGCC
>JAMXLI010000162.1 GCA_024281115.1 Terriglobales bacterium
CGGAATCCAGCGGCGGGGGCATGTTCACGATGGTTGGCGGCAGGGTTGGCGGAATCGCTGTGCTGTGCTTGGGTCTGTTTGCGGCCGCGGCCCCGGCGCAGGACATCGCCGCCGTGGCGCCGGTCCACGTCGAAAGCGAGCGCACCGGTTTACTGCCCGCCTTCACTCTGCGCCGTGACGTGCGTGAGGTCGAAGTCTGGTTTACCGCCGCGGACCGAGAGGGCCGCCCGGTGAACGATCTCAGCGCCTCGCAGGTGGCCGTGCATGACGACGGCCGCCCCGTGGAAGCCCTCGCCTATTTCCAGCGGCACACCGGGATCTCCGCCCGCATGGTGATGCTCGTTGACGGCAGCGATTCCATGCGCCGCCGGTTTGCCGCCGCCCGCGCCGCCGCCCTGGCAGTCCGGGCGCGCAGCACCCTTGCGCAGGCCCCGGGCGTTTTTTATTTTGTGGGCCGCAATGTGTACTGCGAAGCCGGTTGCGCAGCCCCGGCCCTCGCGGATATGCGTCCCGGGGGCGAAACCCCGCTTTTCGATCAACTGCTCGCACTCGCCGGGCGAATGGAATTACCGGCGCGCTCCGGCGCCAGGAACGTGGTGGCGCTCTTCTCCGACGGGGAGGATAACTGGAGCCGCACCGATCTGGAAGCGGTGGTGCAAGCCTTACAACAGCGCAATATCGCGGTGTACACGATTACCGCGCACAGCCGTCGTCTCGAGTTCGCCGGCGACCGGGTGCTGCGGCGCCTGGCGCAAGCCACCGGCGGCCGCGCCTTTTTTCTCTCCCGCTACGAGGACGCGCCCCGGGTGCTGGCGAAGATTGAATCGGAGCTGCGCACGCAGTATGTGCTTGGTTTTCGGCCCGAGGCGGCTGCGCCCTGGAGCTATCACCAGCTGCGTATTGAGGCGCAGGGACGCGCGGTACACATCAATGCGCGCGCGGGCTACCTGCTTCAGCCCTGAGGGATCTGTCCTGGGTTGCAGGCGCGGCGCCGCTCGCCGCCATGCGCACCAGCTCCGCCGTGTGTACTGCCTTTCGTCCGGTGAGCTGGGCAATCTGCTCGCGGCAGCTGAAGCCGTCGGCCACAATCAGGGTAGAAGCCGGCGCTTCCCGCACCGCCGGCAGGAGCCCGCGTTCGGCGCAGGCGACCGAGAGCGCGTACTTGTGGCGCTCGTAGCCGAAAGCGCCTGCCATTCCGCAGCAGCCCGATTCCAGCACGCGAGTGCGCAGCCCCAACGCCTGAAAGAGCGCGTCTTCCTGCTGGCGGCGCATGGTCGCCTTTGCGTGGCAGTGGCCTTGCACGATGGCGTCGCGCTCCAGCGGCCGCAAACGCAGGCGCGACCCGTTGGTTTGCAGGAACTCAGCCAGCGTAAACGTCTGTGCGGCCAGGGCGCGGGCATCGTCGCGGTCGGGCAGCAGCGCGCGCATTTCGTCGCGAAAAACGGAGCAGCAACTCGGCTCCAGGACAACCACCGGCACGCCTGCGCTCACCGGCTCGCGCAAAGCGTCCAGGACCCTGAGCAGATAATGGCGGGCCGTGCGCAGCATTCCCTGGTCGTAGAGCGGTCGTCCGCAACAGAGGGTTTGCGCCGGAACCTCCACTCGGTGTCCCGCTGCTTCCAGCGCCAGCAGCGCATCTTCGAGCACATGCGGCGCATAGTAGTTGTTGAATGTGTCCGCCCAGAGCAGCACCCGGGGTCCTGCCCGGCTGACCTCTGCACGGCCGCGTAATCCATCTCGAAAGGTGCGGCGCGCGAAAGCAGGAATGGGCCGCTGGGGAGCAATGCCGAGCGCAAACTTTCCTGCCTGGTGCAATCCCGGCAGACGGGTAAGCAGGTTTGCGGCCCGCGGCGCATGCGCTGCCAGGCGCGCCCAGCGGTCGATCCAGCCGAAGGCATATGCGTTCAGCGGGCGCAGCCGCCCCTCATAATAGTGCGCGAGGAACTCCGCCTTGTAGGTGGCTACGTCCACGTTGACCGGGCAGTCGCCCTTGCACCCTTTGCACGCCAGGCACAGGTCGAGGGCCTCTTTCACCTGCGGGTCGCGCCAGCCGCCGAGTACCACTTCGCCGCGCAGCATCTCCCAGAGCAGGTGGGCGCGGCCGCGCGTGGAATGCCGCTCCTCGCGCGTCACCATGAAGCTGGGACACATGGTGTTCTGCTCGCCTTCCCCCTCGGGGCGGCGGCACTTTCCCACTCCCACGCAGCGCAGCGTGGCTTCTTCCAGGCTGCCGCCATCGTCGGGATAGCGGAAGTAAGTGTTCACGACCACCGGGCGATACTCCGCGCCCAGGCGCAAATTCTCGTCCACCCGGTAAGGGTCCACCACTTTGCCCGGGTTCATCCGGTTCTCCGGGTCCCAGACGGCCTTGAACTCGCGGAATGCCTGGATCAGCTCCGGGCCAAACATCTTGTGCAGGAACTCGCCGCGCGCCTGCCCATCGCCGTGCTCGCCGGAAAAGGAGCCCCCGTACGCCACCACGAGATCGCAAGCCTGCTCCAGGAATTCGCGGAATTTCCTGATGCCCGGGGCGGACTGCAGGTCGAAGCTGATGCGCCCATGAATGCAGCCCTGCCCGAAGTGGCCGTAGAGCGCGGCATGGTAGCCGTATTCCTCAAACAGCCGGCGCAGATCGCGCAGGTAGTCGCCCAGTCGGGCCGGAGGCACGGCGGAATCCTCCCATCCTTCCCAGCCGGGAGGCTCGCCGGGGACGAACGAGTTCGCGCCCAGCGCCAGCTCCCGGATCTGCCAGACGCGCCGCTGGTCGGCATCATCCGCATAGACGCGAACGGGCATGCCCGCCCCCAGCTCGCGTTGCAGGCGAAGCGCCTGCTGTTCGGCTTCTTGCTTGCTCGCCGCGCCGAATTCCACCAGCAACCAGCCCTTGCCGGGCGGAAGCATGCCAAGAAACTCGCGCTGCGGCAGGTTCTTGACCGCGATATGTTGCACCAGCGTGTCGTCGAATCCTTCCAGCCCGATTGGCCCCAGGGGAAGGATCTCCTGCACGTGGTCGCCCGCCTGGTACACGTCGGGATAGCCGATCACAGCCAGCACGCGTTGCGGCTGGCTGTACAGGAGGCGCACCTTGGCCTCGAGAAAGGTGACGCAGGTTCCCTCCGTGCCCACCAGCGCGCGCGCCACGTTGAAGCGTCCGTCCGGCCCGGGCAGCAGCTCGTCGAGGTTGTAGCCGGAGACGCGCCGCGGAATCTTGGGGAAGCGCTGCCGAACCAGCGGCGCATAACGCTCGCGGATCGATTTCAGGCGCGCATAGATTTCGCCGGTACGCCCGCCCGCGGCAATCTGCCCTTCCAGCTCGCTCTCCTCCATCCAGCCCACGCGCATGCGGGTGCCGTCGTACAGCAGGATGTCGAGCTCGTGCACATTATCGGCGGCCTTGCCCGCCATTTGCGCGTGCACGCCGCAGGCATTGTTGCCCAGCATGCCGCCAAAGGTGCAGTGGCTGTGGGTGGCCGGATCGGGCCCCCAGGTGAGCTTGTGGGGCGCCGCGGCACGCCGCAGCTGGTCGCAGATCACGCCCGGCTGCACGCGCGCAAATTCTCCGCCTGGGTTGATCTCGAGGATGCGATTGAGGTGCCGGGTCCAATCGACGACCACGGCCACGTTGCAGCATTGGCCGGCGAGGCTGGTGCCCGCCCCGCGCGAGAGCACGGGCGCGCCGTGGCGGCGGCAGGCGGCCACCGTTGCGATCACGTCCTCAACCGTCTTAGGCGCGACCACCCCGATCGGCACCTGGCGATAGTTGGAAGCATCCACCGCGTACATGGCGCGCGCGGCATCGTCGAACTGAACTTCGCCTGCAATGCTGCGCTGGAGCTCGGCTCGGAGCGCGTCGGCGTTAATGGCCTTGGCCGGCTGCGCGGCTCCGCTCATCGGCTCTCGCAGGTTCAGAGCGGGCTCTCGCATAGCAACGCGGCGCTCCGGCGGCTCGGGGTACCGAGCAAAAGCGCGGCTCTCAGCGCCAGGCTCACTTGGGCTCCTGTTCCCCGCCTCCGGCGCCGCCCACCTGCGAGATCTGGATATGCGTCCCGTTGTCGCGCGGCTCCATGTTGATGGTCACCATGCCTTTGCTCGTGCTGAACACCATGGTGTGCTGGTTCTGGTCGCTCACGTTGATCTCCGACCGCGGATAGCGCGCGCGATACCATGTCTGTACCTGGTCCGGAGTGTCGGGGGTCTGGAATTCCGCGGCCGCCGTTTTGAATCCTCCGAAGTTCACCGCGGCGCCTCCGGGCAAGGGCCGCGCTCCGGGATACACTTCCACGCCCAACTGACGCGCCGTTTCCGCGGCATCTCCGGTGGTCACGGTGCCGAACGGCGTCGTCACCTTGGCGCGGTCGCCCGAGGTTTCCACGCGCATCTTGCGGGCGAAGTAGCGAAAGCCCAGCACGCCGGCGATGCTGGCCAGCAGCGCGAGCCCCACCAGGATGACAATCACGATCAGAATGACCTTGGCGGCCCCGCCGCCGCTGGTTGCAGCGGGCGCCGGCGCGCTATACGCGGAAGGCGCAGGAGCGGTGTAAAGCGGCGCGGCCACCGGCGCGGCGGCAACCGGAGGCGCGCTGGCTGCCGGCTCGGCCGGAGCTGCCGGGGTGGACGGCGCAGCGGGGCTAGCGGCAGGCGCGGCTGCAGTGGGCTTCTGCACGGGCTGTCCGCACGAGGTGCAGAAGCGCGCTGTGGGATCCAGGTTCGCTCCGCAGGCGGTGCAGAACGACATTGCTCACCTCATTTCTCAGGAGACTGTCGAGGCGGAGTATACCCGATGCGCAACTTCCAATGAATGGTAAGCGCCCATCTCCCGTCGGCTTTGCACGGTGCCCGCGGCCCGCCGATCGTGTTTCTTCTCCGTTGTGGGGTCGCCCTAGCGCCAGGCCCGGCTCATGTAGTCGGTCATGCTGAGCATCAGCAGGATGAGCAGCCAGAAAAAGCCGGAGACGATCGCCACCAGCGTGGTGCGCTCGCTGATGTACTTGGCATGCATGAAGAACAACACCACCAGCAGCCCCTTGCAGGTGGCGATCACCAGCGCCACCACCGTGTTGAAGGGGCCGAGGTCAATGCGCGACATGCCGGCGGTCAGCACCGTCAGCAGCATCAGCGCCACCCAGATGCCGACATACAGTTTCGTGGGCGAGATATGTTCCATGACGCGCTCTCAGGCGTGGGTCTTGGGGATCAGATACAGCAACGGGTACAGGTAAATCCAGACCAGGTCCACGAAATGCCAGTACAAGCCGGCATTTTCCACCGGATTGTGATAGGCGGCGCTGTAGCGTCCCTTCCAGCCCAGGTACGCGATCGTTCCTACCAGCCCCATGCCGATCAGCACGTGTAGGGCGTGAAAGCCGGTCATGAACCAGTACAGGACGAAGAACATTTCCACGTGAAAGCGGTCGCGTCCTTCAAAGTGGAAGTTGCTGCCGGGAAATTCCCGCGCCACCCAGTGCTCGTGATATTCCAGGCCCTTGATGACCATGAACACGCCGCCCAGCACGATGGTGGCCAGCAGCAGCAGCACCATCAGCTTTTTTTGGCTTACCTGGGAGGCGCGGACGGCCAGCGCCATGGTCAGCGAACTGCAAATCAGCACCGCGGTGTTGATGGTGCCGAACCAGAAGTTCATGTGCGCGCTGCCCGCCGACCATGCGTCGTAATACTCGTAGCGGTAGATGAGATACGCGGCGAACATGCCGCCGAAAAACATGATCTCGGTCAGCAGGAAGACCCACATGCCCATGGTGGAGGCTTCGCGCTGCTGCTCCATGTCGGAGAAGTGGTGGCGCAGTTCGTGCGAAGCCTGGACCAGTTCGCTTTCCTTAGTGTGCAACCGTCATCTCCTTCGGAAGCTGATCGTAGTTGTAGGCCTCCCAGGTGACCAGCGGGGTTTCCTCGAAGTTGGTGGTGGGCGGCGGCGACGCCGTCGTCCACTCCAGCCCGGCGGCATTCCAGGGATTGGGCCCCGCCGGCTTGCCGTAACGCAGCGACCACAGGAAATAAACCATGGGCAGCAGGTATCCCACCGCAAGAATGGAAGCGCCGGCGGTGGAGAGCACGTTCAGCACCTGGAACTCCGGCGAGTACGCCTGGTAGCGGCGCGGCATCCCCAGGTAGCCAAGCACGAACTGCGGGAAGAAGGTCAAATTGAAGCCGATGAAGATGATGAGCGCCGCCAGCCGGCCCCAGCCTTCGGGGTACATGCGCCCGGAAATTTTGGGCCACCAGAAATGCAGGCCCGCCAGGTACGCCATCACCATGCCTCCCACCATGATGTAGTGGAAGTGGGCGATTACGAAGTAGGTGTCGGTCACGTGCACGTCTACACCCAGCGCCGCCAGGAACAGCCCGGTCATGCCGCCCATGGTGAACAGCCCGATGAAGCCGAAGGCATACAGCATGGGCGTGTAGTAGTAGATGGACCCCTTGTACATGGTGGCCGTCCAGTTAAAGACCTTGATGGCGGACGGCACCGCCACCAGGTAACTGGTGAAGGAGAACACCATGGCGGCATAGAGCGAGATGCCGGCCACAAACATGTGGTGCGCCCATACCAGGAAGCCAAGGACGGCGATGGCAATGCTCGCCATGGCCACAAAGTTGTATCCGAACACGCGCTTGCGCGCGAAGCATGCCACCACCTCGCTGATCACCCCCATGCCCGGCAGGATCATGATGTAGACCGCCGGGTGGGAGTAGAACCAGAACAGGTGCTGGAAGAGCAGCGGGTCCCCGCCCAGGCGCGGGTTGAAAACGCCGATGTGAAAAACCCGCTCCAGCCCGACCAGCGCCAGGCTGATGGCCAGCACGGGAGTACCCAGGATCTGGATGATGCTGGTCGCGTAATTCGACCACAGGAACAGCGGCATGCGTCCCCAGGTCATCCCCGGCGCGCGCATGCGGTGAATGGTGACAATGAAGTTCAAGCCGGTCAGGATCGAGGAAAAACCGGCGATGAAAATGGAAATCGCCGCCGCCATGACGTGGGTATCGAGAAACGAGGTCCTCAGCGGGGTGTAGAACGTCCAGCCGGTGTCCACCCCGCCGGTCAAAATGGTGTACAGCATGAGGCTGCCGGAGATCACCAGCAGGTACCAGCTCAGCAGGTTCACGCGCGGGAACGCCAGGTCCTTCGCGCCCACCATCATCGGAACCAGGAAGTTGCCCAGCACGGCCGGTACGGCCGGGATCAGGAAGAAGAAAATCATCACCTGGCCATGCATGGTGAACAGCTTGTTGTAGGTGTCGGCCATCACCAGGTCGCCCGCCGGCGTGAGCAGCTCCAGGCGAATCATCATGGCGAAAAATCCGCCGATAAAGAAGAAGAACGTGATCAGCATCAGGTAGAGCAGCGCGATGCGCTTGTGGTCGGTGGTCAGCAGCCACGACTTCACGCCATAGCCGGCGTTCAGGTAATTCTCGCGTTCTAGGGCGGGTGTAGTTACGGTCGCCATTGCCTTCACCTACGCTCGTTGGTTTTGACGGTGGCCGGCGCGGGCGGCCGGTTGCTCACCGGTTGGCCCTGCTGCGCCGTTTGCAGTGACTTGATGTACGCCACCAGGGAGAGCAGCTGTTCCTCGCTCACCACGCCCTGGAAGGTCGGCATGATCGGCCGGAAGCCCGCCACCACCTTGGCCCCCGGGTTCAGGATGGACTCGCGAATGTAGTTTTCATCCGCAATCACCGTGCGTCCGTCATCCAGCAGTTGCGGCTTGCCGTACACCCCCATCAGGTTGGGACCGCGCCCCTGCGTGTCGGAACGATGGCAGGTGGCGCAGCCCAGCTCTTGGAACAGCTTTTCCCCGGTCGCGGAGAGCGATCCTTCGCTGCCCCCGCCGCTCAGCCACTTGTCGTAATCGGAAGGCGTCATCACCACGATCTGCCCGATCATCCCCGAGTGCTGCGTGCCGCAGTACTCCGCGCAAAACAGGTGGAACGTCCCCGGCTTGATCGCGTGAAACCACAGCGTCGTGTAGCGTCCCGGCAGCACATCCTGCTTCACCCGAAAGGCCGGCAGGAAAAAGCTGTGGATCACGTCCTGCGAGGTCATGATGAGCTTCACGTCGCGGTTGACCGGCACGTGCAGCTCGTTGATCTCCCTTTGCCCTTCCGGATGCTGCGTCTTCCACATCCACTGCTTGCCGACGACGTAAATCTCCATGGCTCCGCGCGGAGGCGTGCGTTCCCGGAAGTAAATGGCCGCTCCCCACACAAAGATCACCAGGAAAATGCCGAAGGGCACGATGGTCCAGGTGAATTCCACGGAGTTGGAGCCTTCCAGGTAGGGCTCGTAATCCTTGTTTCCGTGGCGATAGCGAACGGCAAAAACGATCAGGAAAATGAAAATGGCGATGGTGGTGATGCCGGTAATCACCAGCAGGAAAACGAACAGCGCGTCCAGGCTGGCGGCCTGCGTGGATGCCTGCGGTGGCCAAAGTGGAAAGTTGTTGAACATACCTTACTCGGTCCGCCTCCCCGCCTGGGAATTCTTCGGGCCGAGGCGGAACATCACCACCAGGAAGGTGCCCAGGATGGCGATGGTCGCCACGCCGGCCAGCTGCAGGATCCGGGTGACGATGGCCGTGTACTTTCCCGTGCGCGGGTCATAGTGGTAGCAGTACAGCATCATCTGGTCCACCACCGTGCCGATCCGGTTCTGCGAGGCCTGCACCAGGCCCAGACGCAAGTCGCGGGGCGCATATTCCACGCCGTAGTAGTACTGGGAGATGGTCCCCGCCGGCGTGAGCACCATGATGGCGGTGCCGTGCGCGTACTGCCCCGTCTGCGGATCGTACTGGTACTGGAAGCCGGCGGCGCGGGCCAGCGCCGTTATGGATGGGTCGCTGCCGGTCAGGAAATGCCAGCCGTCGCCTGCTCCCGCGCGTCCGTACCGCTTGAGATAGATCTGTTTCTTGGCCGCCGCCTGCGCGGGCGTCTCCCGCGGATTGAAGCTGACGGTGAGCACGTCGAACTCCCGGCCTACGTTGAAGGGCATCACCGTGAGCGCGCTGGTCAGTCCATTCAAGACCTCGCCGCACAGCATCGGGCAGGTGTAATACACCAGGTTGAGTATGAGCGGACGTTTCCCGAAATACTGCCCCAGCTTGACCGCGTTGCCTTGCTCGTCGCGGAACAGCAGGTCGGGCGGAATCTGCGCCCGCAAGCGCTGCTCGATACTCACGCCCTCCAGCCCGGGCGGACGCTGGTCCACCGGCGGCGTAATGGTCTGCGCCCTCGCAGGCCACGCCATCAGCATCGCCACCAGCAACGTCCCGAGTTTGAGCCACTGCGCGTTCACCAAGGTTCCCTTCCCTTCACCGCGGATTCCTCGCCTGCCCGCCGCCTGCCCCCGCCGCTCCGCTGGAAGCCGCTCCGCTGCTTGGCTGGGTGGGTAGTCCCTGCTGCACCAGCAAATCCATGGCGCGCTCGATAGGAATGCGCGAGGCCCCGCCGGGAGCGCTGGATTGCCCATAGCTGTTGAGCAGGAAATCCTGCTGCGCGCGGTAGCGGTTCATCTCGGCCACTGGGTCCGCCTGCAACCGCGGGAGCGGGAACTGCTCTACGCTCTGTTGCGCGCTGCTGGAGGGATGGACCGTCTGCAGCGGATTGACCGGCGGCTGCCCGGCGGCCTGGGAGCGGTCCAGGTACCGGAACATGCCCCAGAGCACGATATGAATCAGCAGCATGACGATGGCCAGGCCGACCAGGAAACCCAGCACCCCGGTGGCGCTCAGGTCGGTCCGGTCATACCCGGTTTCGGGATTTTCCAGGCGCGCCTCGTTATTGCTGTGCGTGTTCATGGACCTCTTCCAGCGCCATGCGCGTGCGCGGATCGTGCACCACCATCAGCGGACGGCTGGCCAGGCTTCGCCAGAACATCCACATCCACAGCCCACCCATGCCCAAGGGCAGCGTCAGGTCGAGCCAACTGATAAAGAAGGTGCGGTGGAAGGCGGGCTCAATGTGCCACAGCAGGTCGAGCCAGCGCATCACCACCAGCAACCCCGCCACCAGGGCCAGCTTGCGCGCATCCTTCTTCAGGTCACGGGATAGCAAGAGCGCGAACGGCACCGCGAAATGGAAGATCACCAGGATCGCCCCCACCGCGTTCCAGCCGCCGTGCACTCGCGCCAGGTACCAGGAAATCTCTTCCGGCTGATTGCCCGACCAGATGATGAGCCACTGCGAGAACGAGAAGTAGGCCCACACCATCACGAAGGTGAGCACGAAATTGCCGTAGTCCTTCAGGTTCGCGCCGGTGATGATTCCCGCCATCGGACGGTGTTGGATCAGTATGGAGATGGCAGCCAGCGTGATGCACATGCCGAGCAGCACTTCGCCCGCCAGAAACAGCAGGCCGTAAATAGTCGAAGTCCAGTGCGGATCGAGCGACATGACCCAATCCACCGCTGCCAATCCAATCAGGTATCCGTACAGCAGAAGCCCCGGCGCCGCCAGATTGCGGTAACGCGGCCCCATGTCGCGGTCCGGCGGAGTGTCCTGCTCCGACGACCAGCGGTTCAGCAGGAAAATGAGGACCCCAAACACCAGCAGGTAGCCAATGGAGCGTGCCGTGTACCCCATCGGGTTCATGTACTTCTGCACCAGGTGCCGCGTGCCCGGCTCCTTGAACATCTCCCGCGTGTTCGTCCAGGGGTACAGCTTGCCGGTGGCCATGCCGATAAACAGGGGGATCACCAGCGGCGCGGTGAGCCAGAAGGTGCGGGTTCCGGCTTCCAGGATGCGGCGGATCACAAATCCCCAGCGCCCGCCGGCCAGGTGCACCAGCAACAGCCAGGCCATGCATCCCAGTGTGGCGCCCAGGCAAAGCATGTAGGCCAGCAGGTAGGAGCGGAAGAATTGTTCCGGCTGGAAAAACACGCCTGCGATGCTGAGGATGCTGAGCGCCCCGCCCAACAGCAGCGAGCGGCGCTCGAGCGTCCGCACCACGGGCGGGGCCGTGAGTTCGCCGGGTATGACTCTGGGCGTGCTCACTGGGTCGAGCCTCCCGTCGGCGGCTGCGACGTCTTCTCGCGTTCACCGGAAGGAATCATGTCCTCGGTCGCATTCTGGCTGAGCTGCAGGGCGCGGATGTAGGCGATGATGGCCCAGCGGTCCTCAGGGCTCACCTGCGCGGCATAGTCGGGCATGGCGCCGAAGCCGTTGGTCATCACGTCGAAGAAGTGGCCCAGCGGCGCCTGCCGCAGCCGGTCCAGGTGCAACGACGGCGGCCGCCGAAAGCCGCGCTGCACGATCATTCCGTTGCCGTCCCCGGTGCGCGCATGGCAGGGCGAGCAATAAATGTTGAACCGCTCCTGCCCGCGGTCCAGCACCGCGCGCGTGGGAGTGAACGGCATGTAATTTCCTGGTTGTCCGTTCACCATCCCGGTGTAGTAGTACGTGTCTTCGTTCAGGTGCCCGCGCGCGACGGTCCCTTCCACCAGCGGGCGCGACGAGCGCAGGTCCGCGTAGAAATCGCTGATGCGCAGCGGCTTGAACTTGGGCTGGTCGTGCATATCGAGGCGGCAGCCGGAAAGCAGAGCCGCCGCTGCCAGCGCCAGCGCCATGAGCCACACTCGGCCAGGACCGGCTGCTCGCGCGCGCACGCTGCCCTCTTCCCTTCCGGGACTCGGCCGGGGATTAATGCGGCACCTCCGCGATCTCGTGCCCGCCCAGGCTTTCCAGGAAGCGCCGCGTCTCCACCCGGTCGAATTTCGGGTCGCGCGCCTCGATGCACAGGAAGAAGCGGTCGCGGGTAGCGAAGGCGAAGCGCGGCACGTTGAACACCGGGTGATACGGCATGGGCAGGCCGTTCAGCGCCAGCATCCCGAAAACGCCCGCCAGCCCCGCAAACAGCACCGTCATCTCAAACGTCACCACGATGAAGGCCGGCCAGGAGTGCAGCGGCTTGCCGCCTACGTTGATGGGATAGCTGATCACCGAAATCCAGTACTGCATCAGGTATCCGCCCAGCCCGCCCAAAATCCCCCCGATCAGCACCACCAGCGCCACCCGGTCTTTCTTGAACCCGATCGCCTCGCTCAGACCTTCCACCGGAAACGGCGTATAGCCGTCCATGCGGCGGTAGCCGGCTTCGTGCGCGCGGTGCGCCGCCAGCACCAGCGCCGTGGGATCCTCGAACTCGGCCAGCAGCCCGTAGATGGGAGGACGCGTCATTCCTCGACCCTCACCTCCGACTTGGCTTCCGGCAGCAGCGTTCGCATCTCAAAAATCGAGATCATGGGCAGAATCCGCAGGAACAGCAGCATGCAGACGAAGAAGAACCCGATCGTGCCCAGGTAAGTGAACCAGTCCCAGCGCGTCGGGTAGTACATGCCCCACGAGGACGGCAGGAAGTCGCGGGTCAGGCTGACCACCACGATGATGAACCGCTCCAGCCACATGCCCACCAGCACGTCCAGTGACACCAGGAATAGCGCCAGCGGGCTGTTGCGCAGCCGCCGGATCCAGAGCACCTGCGGGATCAGGATATTCATCGTGAGCAGCAGGATGTACCAGGGCGCGTAGGGCCCGTGCAGCCGGTTCCAGCTCACGAACTTGTCGTAGTTGTTGCCGCCGTACCATCCCATGAAGGCCTCGCTGGCATAGCCGTAGGCGGTCATGAGGCCGGTGGCCAGCATGATCTTGCCGCAGTTCTGCAGGTGGCGCAGCGTGACAAAGTCTTCCAGCCCATAGAAGTGGCGGATGGGGATCGCCAGCACCAGCACCATGGCGAAGCCGGAGTAGATGGCGCCCGCCACGAAATACGGCGGAAAGATGGTGGCGTGCCAGCCGGGCACGATGGCGATGGCAAAGTCAAAGCTCACCACCGTGTGCACCGAGAGCACCAGGGGGGTAGCCAGGCCGGCCAGCAACAGGTACAACGACTCGTAACGCTTCCAATGGCGCGCTGATCCGCGCCAGCCCATGGCCAGCATGCCGTAGATGGCCCTGGTGTAGCGGTTCACTGCGCGGTCCCGCAAGGTTGCCAGGTCGGGGATCAGGCCCACGAACCAGAAAACCAGCG
>JAMXLI010000163.1 GCA_024281115.1 Terriglobales bacterium
AGGTGCGGCCGGGAACCATCCTGCTCGCCGGCAAAGAAGCAATCGCCAGGAACGAACGCGACATTCTCGCGCAGCGCAGAACGAAACAGCCGACCGCAGTCCGCGCCTTCCGGCAGTGTGAGCCACAGGAACAAGCCGCCGGAGGGCCGCGTCCAGGTCACGCCGGGCGGGGCGTACCTGGCCAGCGCTTCGAGCATAGCGTCCCGGCGCTCGCGATAAACGCCACGGACTATTTTGACGTGCTCATCCAGAAACCCGTCGCGCACGATCTCATACGCCACGGCTTGCGTGAACGTGCTGGTGTGGAGGTCGGCGGCCTGCTTCAACTGCACCAGCTTGCTGATCACGTCGGCGGGCGCAACCATCCAGGCCAGGCGCAGCCCGGGAGCCAGCGTCTTGGAAAATGTACTCAGATAGATGACATTCCCCAGGCTGTAGCCGTTGTCGCGCCGCAGGTTCTCGCGGTCCACCATCACCAGCGGCGGCAGGTGCTCGCCGTCGTACCGCAACTGGCCGTAGGGATCGTCTTCGACGATGGGAATGCCGTAGCGATCGGCCAGGAGCACCAGCTCGTGGCGGCGTCCTTCGGAAAGGGTCACCCCTGCCGGGTTCTGGAAGTTGGGCAGCACGTACATGAACTTCGGGCCGGCGCGCAGGGCTTCCTCCAGCTTCTCGGTACGCAAGCCATCGTCATCCACCGGCACGGAAACGTACTCCGCGCCGTACAGGCCGAAGGCCTGCAAGGCGCCCACATAGCTGGGAGCTTCCACCAGGATGCGGTCTCCGGCATTGATCAGCAGTTTCCCGATGAGGTCGAGCGCCTGCTGCGAGCCCGACGTGATCAGCACGTTGTCAGGTCCGGCCAGGATGCCATAGCGCGACATGCGCAGCGCGATGAACTCGCGCAAAGGAGCGAAGCCCTCGGTGGCCCCGTATTGCAGGGATGCCGGCGATTGCAGCGCCTTGGCGCAGGCCTCGTGAAAGCGATCCACCGGGAACACGTCGGAGGCGGGCAAGCCGCCGGCGAAGGAGATAACTTCCGGACGCTCGGTGATCTTCAGCAGCTCGCGAATGGCCGAGCTCTTGATGCGCTGGGTGCGCTGAGCATAGCGGTAGGACCAGGGCGTGGACATGTTCCCTCCCTTAACAGGGTATCCCCGCCCTGGCTGCATGACTGTGACGTCTGCACCTCCCACCGGTGACGGAAGGGCGCGGGCGGCCGTCTCGCCGGCCAACTGCCTCCCGAACCAGCAGGTAAGCGCGGCCGAACCGTGCGCCAGTTGTTCAACGTCGCGGCCTGTCGGCTTACTTGGCGACCGCCTGATCGTGCCCGTAGTACTCGTAGGCGGACATCGGCCGCTCTCCGCCGGTCTTCCAGGTGCGCCGGTCCTCGGTGTATTTCCCCAGGGCGCGCGCTATCTCGCGAATGTGGGAGGCGCATGCCCCGCAGCACGCGCCGATGTAGTCCACGCCCAGCTCGCGCGCCCGCCGCGCGTAGTCGCCCATCTCGCGGCGGCTCAGTTGCAGCGGGTCGAGTTCGAAGGGAAACTCGGGCAGGCTGGTGAAATCGGGCTTGGACTTGGGTGTGCGGTAGGCGACCGGCTGGGCGGCGATGTAGGCGTTGGGCACTGCCTTCCGCATCTGCTCGAGCGAAGGAAGCATGTGCTCGGGGGGACGCAGGCAGTTCATGCCCACGATATCGGCGCCAGCGTCCACCAGGGCGCGCGCGGCCTCCGCCGCGGACCGCCCTTCCGCCGTCTGCTCTTGATTCTCGAAGCAGATTGTAACCATGACGGGCAGCCCGGTTTTCTTGGCGCACTCGACGGCCAAGAGTGCTTCGCCCAGCCAGGAAAAGGTCTCGCCAATCACAAAGTCGATTCCCTCGGGAACCTGGATGGCCAGTTGCTCCTCGAAGGTCTTGATGACGCGCTCTTTGGCCGAGGGACTGCCGGGTTCGTACATCCACGTGAGGCTCAAGTTGCCGGCCACCAGGCACTGGTCGGCGGCAACCTGCTTGGCAATCCGGACCGCGGCGCGGTTCAAATCTTCCAGGCGGTTTTCCAGGCCGACGGTAGCCAGCTTGTCCCTGCTGGCATAGAACGTAAGCGCCTGCAGAACCTCCGCCCCGGCCGCGCGAAACTCGACATGCAACTCCTTCAGCGCGTCGGGATAGGTAAGCGCCACCTCGGGCGTAAACGGCCCCGCGCGCACCCAGCCGCGCTTTTCCAGTTCCAGCAGATACCCGCCATCGCCGAGCACGGGACCTGACTTCAGCTTCTCGAGAATGGTTTTCTTCATCAACCCTCCTGGCTTGAAGAACTTAACTCGCAGGGACCGGCCTTGGCAAAATGACCCTCAGCCGGCTGCCTTCCGCGCCTCCCATGGGCGCTTCAGATCACGCAACAGCTGGAAAGCCGCGTTGTGCCCGGGCGCCCCGGTCACACCCCCGCCGGGATGCGCTCCTGCGCCGCACAGGTACAGGCCACGAATGGGCGTGCGGTACTGGGCCCAGCCGGCCACGGGGCGCATGAAGAACATCTGCTGCAACGAGAGATCGCCGTGGAAGATGTTGCCTTCGGTCAGCCCGTAGGTGCGCTCCAGGTCGAGCGGAGTCAGCACCTGGCGCGCCACCACGGAGCTGGGCACGTTGGGCGCGTACTCGGCAATCTTGCGGATCACCAGGTCGCCAAGCAGCTCGCGCTTTTCATCCCAATCCCCTTCCCGCAGGCGGTAAGGAACATACTGCACAAAGCAGGTCAGGATGTGGCGGCCCGGGGGAGCGAGCGTGGGATCCACCTGCGATGCGACCACGCAATCGACCCAGAGCTCCTGCGGAATTTTACCGAACTTGGCAATGTCGTAACAGCGCTCGGCGAACTCCAGCGAAGGCACCAGGGTATATAGGGCCTTTTGCCCGGCGGTGGCGTCGCCTGGAGTGCCGCGAAACCGCGGCTCCTCCCCGAGCACCAGGTTCACCTTCGCGCACGGGCCGTTCATCCTGATCCCGCGCACTGCTTCGCGAAAATCTTCGGGCAGCTCGTGTTTCTCCACCAGGGCCAGGAAGGTGCGCTTGGGATCGCAGTTGGAAAACACAAAGCGGGCAAGGATTTCCGTGCCGTCCTCCAGAGCCACTCCCGCCGCGCGGCCATTACGAACCAGAATCCGCGCTACCGGCGCCGAGGTGCGAATCTCCACCTTGCGGGCGCGGCACGCCGCCGCGAGCGCTTGCGTGATCGCGCCCATGCCTCCTATTACGTGCCCGTAATAGCCCTGGACCTCGTGCTCGCCGCCGCTCAGCAGGTGGAACAAGAGCCCGATCGCCGTGCCCGGCTGATAAGGCCCGCCATGCTTGCCGTATACGTTGTTGGCCAGGAAGAGCGCCTTCACTTTTCCCGACTGATAGTTCTGGTCGAGGAATTCTCCCAGGCTGCCAGTAAGGAATGCGATCAGTTGCGCCACTTCCGGCTCACTGATTCCGCGAAAACGCTTTCCCGCGCGC
>JAMXLI010000164.1 GCA_024281115.1 Terriglobales bacterium
ACCATGGCCAGCTTCACCGAAGTCCCCGGCCGCAAACGCCGCTCCTTGTTGGCGGCTTCCACCCACACCTCGACGGTGGTGCTGTTCGGATCGAGTGCCGGGCTGACGATGGTGACCTTGCCGGGAATCTCCTCGCTATCGCCGGGCTGCGTGATACTGGCCGTGTCCCCTACCTTCAGCAGCCGCGCGTCCGCTTGCGGGATATGTGCGCGCGCGATCACCCGCGAGGTGTCCATCACCGTGATTAGCGGGGTTCCCGCAGTGGCCATTTCCCCTGGGTACAGCGGCCGGTCGGTCACCACTCCGTTGATCGGGCTACGAATCTGGGAATAGCTGAGTTGCGCCTCTGCCCCCATGTACTTGCCCTTGGCGGAGGTCAACTGGCCCGCCGCCGACTTCAGCTCCTGTGCCTTGCCGATGGCCATCAGCGCATCGAGATGCTTGCGCGCCAGTTCGTATGTGTTCCTGGCCTGGGTATAGGAAACCAGTGACTGGTCCAGGTCCTTGCGGGGCAGGGCGCCCTGGGCATAGAGCTTCTGCCGGCTTTCGTAAACCTTCTGTTCCGCCTCTACCGCCTGCTTGGCCGCGTCCGCATCCAGCTGCGCCTTCTGGATCTCCTCGGGAAGGGAGGCGCCGGTGGTGGTCTGGTAGGAAGCCTCGGCCTGCTCAAACGCGCCCCGCGTGTCCATGCTGGCGGCTTCCAGGTCGCGATTTTCCAGCAGGGCGAGCAGTTGGCCGGCGCGCACCCGCGAGCCGCGATTCACAAAGTATTTCTTCACCGGAGCGCTGATCTTCGGCACGATCGCCGATTGCGCCAGCGGAAACAACACCGCATCCGCCTGCACGGTGCGCGCGATCGTCTTTTTTTCCACCGGCACAATCTGGACCGCTACCTGCGGCTCTTTTTCCTTCTCTTCTTTTGAGCAGCCGAGCAGAAGCGAAAGCGCGAGACAAACGGGAATGACCGCCCACGACGTCCTGCGGCGATAGGACGTGGCGGCTTGCTGCAGGTGCAATGGCATGGCGTGTCCTGTCATTTCAACCTAGAAGCTCCCGGTCAGCATTTGCAGGCTTGCGATGGAGGTGCGGAAGCGCGCCTGGGCGTCGTCATAGGCGTTGCGGGCCTGGTTGAAGGTATTTTGCGCATCCACCACTTCGAGAACCGTCGCTTCGCCGCTCTGATAGCGTAACGTGGTGAGGCGGCGGCTCTCTCCCGCCAAGTCCGCGGCCCGGGCCAGACGGTCTAGTTCTGTGCGTGCCGCCGTCGCCTCGTTGTAGGCGTTCATCAGGTTGGCCAAAAGCTCACGTTGCGCGAACGAGAGCTCGCGCCGGGCCTGCTGCCGCCGCAACCCGGCCTGTTTCACCTTGCTGTGCGTGGCCCCCCAATTCCACACCGGCAGCACCAGGCTGGCTTCGGCGGAGTAGCCCAGGTTGCGGAAACCCAAAGGATTGTGCACCGCGAATTGATTGGCATCAATGCCGTACCAGTAATCCATGGTCAGAGAAGGCAGGTAACCGGCGCGCGCGCTCACCACTTCCTGGTCCGCCATGCGCATCGCTGCCGCGGCCGCGCGCAGGTCCGGATTGTTGCGGCCGGCCAAGGTCTGCACCTCCGGATAGGAAGGCAGCGAGGGCGGAAGATTCAAATCGTCCACCACGCTGAAATCCTGGTTGAAGTTCGGGAACAGCAGCACAGCCAGGTCCAGGCGCGATTTCGACATGACCAATTGGGCTTCCTGCAGCGCCTGCTGCTGCTGCTGGAACTGGATGTCGGCCTTGATCACATCGGAATGGGCTACCTCGCCGCCCTTTTCCAGTTGGTCGCTGATGGTGAGAAAACGCTGCGCTTCCGCGGCGGCCTGCTGGGCGGTGGCGTACTTGCGCTGCGCGACCACCAGGCCGTAGTACGCCTGCGCAAGAGTGACCACAAGTCCGCGGGTGGCGATCTCCGCGCGCGCCTTGGCCAGGGCCAGGGCCGCCCCCGAGCGCCTGAAATCCGCGAACCCGGAAAGCGACACCACCTCGTGAGCATTGCCCTCGCTCAGGTATTCGTGCACCCCGTTATTGGCGACGAACCTGCCTACCGCGGGCTCGTGACCGTGAGTGCCTTGCGTGTACAGGAACTGCGTGGTTTCCGAGACGCTGGGCAACAGGGCGGCGCGGGCTTGCACGCGGTCTTCGCGCGCGCTGCCCAGTTCGGTGAGCACCGCCTGAAACTGCGGGCTGTAGGTACGGGCGCGCTGCAGCGCATCCTGGAAGGTCAACGTCAGCGGTGCGAGTGCTCCCGCTGGCGCTGGGGTAGCTTGACCGGACACAGCGCCGGGGGCGGCGCCGCCGCTGGCCGAAAGTTCAGCGGTTTGCGCGCGGCCGCTTCCGGCTGCGGCCGCAAACAAGCAAAGCGTCACGACGGAACCTCGCAGCCAGCGGCTTGGAACATGGGTCGGCATTGCTCGTTCGACTGTGCGCATTCGCAGGCACCTCACGGCGGATTTCGAATCTATGGTAGTGCCGCGAACCGGTCCGCGCCGGTCATGACCTCGAGGAATCAGCGGCGCGCATATCCGCCGGCTACAACTCCATGCGACTCCGACCAGCATAGCGGCGGCAGATTAAGGCCCTCTGAAAGGAAAATAAAATGGCGTTCAGACTGCCGCTCTGCCTCGCGACCGCTGTAGGACAGTCTATGGCGACTGGCGGCAGGGTGCCACACCCGGTTCCCCGGGGTGGGTCTCTGAATAAGATTTCATTTTTAGTTCATGGACATTTCATGATCACGCTGTAGCTTCAGCCAGCCAAGAACGGCGGTTGTGAGCGCAGACTGCCGATCTCGCGAGTGGATCCCGGTTTCATGCTGTCGATGGTTCAGAAACTTCCCTATTCTGATCTGGCGCAATCTTGGTAGTGGTGGCACGTCGCAGTCAGGTTAGCATTCGAAAAGTTGGTAGAGGATACGGAGGCTCACACCATGCCCGAGCGCGCAGGCATTCGGCCGGCCATCTGTGGTTCGGCTTTTCTTGTGTTGATGTTGATGGTTATTGCGTGTCTTGCAAGCCAGGCGCAGGTCGCGGGAGCCTCGCTCTCCGGCACCATCAAGGATCCTTCCGGGGCCGTCGTTCCCGGGGCCCAGGTGGCGATTCAGAATTCCGCCACCGGCGTTGCCCGCGACGTCACCACGAACACCGACGGTTTCTATACCGCGCCCAATCTCATCCCCGGCGATTACAACCTTACGATTTCTGCGCCGGGCTTCAACACCGAGGTGCGCGAGGGCATCAAGTTAACGGTCGGCGCGCAGCAAGTCTTCGACCTTACGTTGCAAGTGGGTAGGGAGAAGCGCCGGGTTGAAGTCACCTCCGAAGCTCCCACGGTACAGTTGGCTACCTCTGATATCAGCGCGGTGGTGAACGGCACCACGGTTCGCGAGTTGCCCCTGAACGGCCGCAGTTGGACTGACCTGGCCACGCTGCAGCCCGGCGTGGACGCAATTCAGACCCAGCCGACCTTCGCGGTGGGGGCCGACCGGGGCAATCGTGGATTTGGATCGCAGGTGACCATCGCGGGCGCGCGCCCGCAGCAGAACAACTACCGTCTCGACGGCATCAGCCTCAATGACTATGCCAATGGCGCGCCGGGCAGCGTGCTGGGCGGGAACCTGGGCGTGGATGCGATCCAGGAATTCTCCGTGCTGACCAGCAACTATTCGGCGGAGTACGGGAAATCATCGGGCGGCGTGGTGAACGCCATCTCTCGCTCTGGCACCAACGGATTTCACGGCGGCGGCTACGAGTTCCTGCGCAACAGCGCTCTGGACGCCCGCAACTTCTTCGACGGTCCCACCATCCCTCCCTTCAAGCGCAACCAGTTTGGCGGCTCGCTGGGTGGTCCCATTATCAAGGACCGGACCTTCTTCTTCGCCGATTATGAGGGCGTGCGCCAGTCCAAGGGCATAACTACCGTGAATACCGTGCCCTCGTTGGATGCTCGCAACGGCATTCTGCACAATTCGGACGGCACCATTACCAACGTCGCGATTGATCCATCGGCGCGCGCCTATCTGACCTTTTTTCCGCTGCCCAACGCTGGCCCCACCGACGATCC
>JAMXLI010000165.1 GCA_024281115.1 Terriglobales bacterium
GGCGTGTACGGCTTCCGCAATCGGGTGGATTACACCTACGACAAGCTGGGCGTCGCCACCTCGGTCTCCATTAAAGCATTCGCTATCTGGGACCAACTAGCACGCGAAGGACGAAAGTCGGTGCTGGTGGGAGTGCCGCCCAATTATCCGCCACGCCGCATCAACGGCGTCAGTGTAGGGTGCTTTCTGACCCCCGATCCGGCCCGCGATGAATTCACTTCGCCGCCGGCGCTCAAGCGGCAGATCATGGAGCTGGTGGGCGCCTATCCGGTGGACGTCAAGAACTTCCGCACCGATCGCAAGGATTGGCTACGCGACGAGATTTTTGCCATGAGCCGCAAACAGTGGGAAGTGGTGCGCTGGCTGATGCAAAACCAGGAGTGGGATTACTTCCACTTCGTGGACATCGGCCTGGACCGCATCCACCATGGCTTTTGGAACTATTTCGACAAGCAGCACGTGCAATACGAACCGGGTAATCCCTACGAGAACGTCGTTCCCGATTACTACCTGTGGCTGGACGAGCAGATCGGCAGCGTTCTCGAACTGCTGGATCGTGACACCATGGTGCTGGTCGTGTCCGATCATGGCGCCCAGCGCCTCGATGGCGGCTTCGCGGTCAACCAGTGGCTGATCCAGCAAGGGCTGCTGGTTCTCGACCAGCTGCCCTCCGCCATCACGCCCTTTGACCAGCTGAAGGTCAACTGGGCCAAGACAAAGGTATGGAGCGAAGGCGGATACTACGCGCGTGTCTTTCTGAACGTGCAGGGCCGCGAGCCGCAAGGCGTGATCCCGGCCTCGGAATACGAGTCCTTCCGGGATGAGATGAAGGCGAAATTCGAAGCCTTGACCGACGGCCAGGGACGGCCGCTGAATTCACTGGTGTTCAAGCCGGACCAGCTCTATCAGCACGTTCGCAACGTCGCCCCCGACCTGATCGTTCACTTTGGCGGCCTGCTATGGCGCTCCATCGGCAGCGTCGGCCATCCCGGGGTGCACGTGCAGGAAAATGACACCGGGCCGGACGCTTGCAACCATGCCCAGTACGGCATGTTCATCCTGGCCGCGCCCAATTGTCCTTTGGGTGGAGAGTACGAAGGCGCGCGCCTGCTCGACATGGCGCCCACGCTGCTCGACCTTGCCGGATACGATATCCCGGACTCGATGCAGGGCCGCTCCCTGGTTGCCGGCAGGGAAAAGACCGGCCGTGGCGATACCCCGGACGACTCCGGGCAGAAACTCGTGCACGATCGTTTGGCCGGCCTGGGGTATATCTGAGCAGAATCGCGACACTTTTGGGCATCCGAAATCTAACGAGTAAGCTAGAGTTCCCTCCGCATCGGGAGCGCCCCCATGGGAGACACGGAACGGCGCCGCCATCGCCGGTTTGACCTCCACCATCCCGCCACCCTGCGCCCGCGCGGCCATCCGGTCGTGCACGGGTTTGTGGAGAATGCGAGCCTGGGCGGCTCGTTGTTTCAGTGCCAGCAGCCTATTTCCCCAGGCACACCCGTGGAGGTCACCCTAGCCCTGCAAGACCCTGCCCAACCGGCGGCTATCACTCTCTCCGGCCATGGCAAAGTTGTTCGCCTTCAAGAAGATAGCCCTTCGGGCTTCTGCATTGCCGTGGCCTACGACGAGCCCTTGTCGCAAGGCTAAGCTGCTTACTGCCAGCACGCCCTCTCCCACCAGTGTCACGCCGAGCGCCGGACATTTGGCCATGGCGACCCAGGAACTCCCGCCTCCCCTTTTGCCCCTCCCGGTCGGGTGATTTCATGCATACTTATTCGATGGCGAAGTCGAGCCCGGTCCCCGCTGGCTCGGTACCCGAGGCGTCGGCGCTTCCCTTGCAGTCGGCGCTGGCGCTCATCGTAGAGCGTGCGCAGCGCATCGCGCAGGCCAAAGGAGCCGCGATCCGTGCCGTACGCGGCCAGCAGCTCGAGTGGCTGGCCACCACCGGCGTGTGGTTCCGGGAAGAGCGCTATGCTCGCCGGTGCCTGCAGACCGGAGCGGCCGTAAGCTGCTCGACCTTCCGGCTGGACAGTTCCTATCAGACCGGCATTCTCTCCACCGCGGTGGTGCCCATCCCCTGCCAGGGGTTGGACGCAGTGCTCGAGGTTTTCAGCACCGAAAGCGGGGCCTTTGAAGCCGAGGACCTGCGGGCGCTGCACTCGATAGCAGCCTGGGCGGCCACGGTGCTCTCCGGTCCGCATCAACCGCCGGCGCGGTCGCGCGTGCTGGCCCGGGTGAAGCCCTACGTTCCCAAGAGCCTCCCTATCAGACCGGCCTGGCGCCGCCCGGCGGCCGCCATGCTGGGGACCGCCCTTCTGGCCGTCATCGCGGGCAGCCTCTACATGCATGCCAGGCCCGCGCGTGCCGAACTCCACGAACGCGTAGGCACCCGGCTGCTGAACGCGGGCGAGACCGCCAACTCCATCGCGGAGTTCCGGGCCGCTGTGGAGTTGAATTCCACAGATGCGCGCGCGCACTACGGTTTGGGGGCGGCATTGTTTCGCGCCGGCGATTACCAGGGGGCAGCGGCTGAGTTCCGCGACGCCCTGCGTCTCAACTACCACCTGGCGCATGCGCATAATGCCCTGGGTATGGCCCTGGTTCGCCTGAACCACGCCGACGAAGCCATCATCGAGTTTTACCAGGCACTGCGCGACGACTACTCCGACCCCGATGCCCACTACTATCTCGGTGTGCTGCTTTCCAGCCGCGGCATGCTCCAGGAGGCGCTGGAGGAGTATTCCGCCGCGTTGCGTTTCAAGCCTGACCATCCCTCAGCGCACGCGGGCATGGCCGTGGCCTACTTGCAACTGGGAAGCCGCAGTAAATCCGCCGCTGCCGCGCGCAAGAGCTTCGATCGGGCCTGGGAGGAAACCCATATCGCCCAGTCGCTGGGCGCGTCCCTCGACCCCAGTTTCCTCGCTGACCTCCGCGAACGCTTACCCGATCCCGCCCCGTAGTGCTCCTGCCGTGCGGCTGGTAAGCTGAAGCGGAACCGCGCAGGAGGCTGATGATCGATCCCTGGGTTCTGGCCGTCGGCGCCATCCTTATTTTCGTCGTCCTGCTCGACGCCTTCGAGACGGTGGTCCTGCCGCGCCGTGTCACCCGGCGCATACGCCTGGCACGCTTCTTCTACCGCCTGACCTGGATGCCCTGGTCGCGCATCGCGCGCGCCATTCACACCCGCAAGCGGCGCGAAGGATTTCTCGCCTACTTCGGCCCTCTTTCCCTCATCTGCCTGTTTGCCGTGTGGGCCCTGGGGCTGGTGTTCGGTTTTGCCCTGGTCGGCTATGGTTTCGGCTCTGCGCTCCATGCCGGTTCCACGCCTGCCACCTTTGCCACCGACTTGTACATGAGCGGCACCACTTTCTTCACCCTGGGACTGGGAGACGTGACGCCGGCGGCCTCGCGCTCGCGTGTGCTCGCCGTGATTGAATCGGGCCTGGGGTTCGGGTTTCTCGCCCTGGTGATCGGATATCTGCCCATCCTTTACCAATCGTTTTCGAGGCGCGAGGTGAACGTTTCGCTGCTCGACGCGCGGGCGGGGTCGCCGCCCAGCGCCGCCGAATTATTGCGCCGCCACTCCCAGAACCTGGAGGAGCTGCGCGAGTTGCTCGCCAACTGGGAGCGCTGGTCGGCCGACCTGCTGGAAAGCGCCATCTCTTATCCCGTGCTGTGCTATTTCCGCTCGCAGCACGATAATCAGTCCTGGCTCTCTGCCCTGACGACCATTCTCGACACCTGCGCGCTGGCCATCGTGGGCATTGAAGGCGCCAGCGCCCGTCAAGCCAAGTTGACCTTCGCCATCGCCCGCCACGCGGTCGTGGACTTAGCGCAGATCTTCCATGCCGTCCCCAGCCCTGAGCGCGACCGGTTGCCGTCGGCGGAACTGGAGCGTTTACGCCTGTTCATCGCCAAGCAGGGCTTACGCCTGCGCGATGGCGACGCCGCGGGCCAGAAGTTGCAGGAGCTGCGCGGCATGTACGAGCCTTACGTGCTCTCCCTCTCGCGCTACCTGCTGCTACCCGTACCCGAGTGGATCCCGCAGGAAGAAGTGATAGATAACTGGAAGACCAGCGCCTGGGGCCGCATCTCGGGCTTTACCCCCGCCGCGCAGACCGGGATGGACGACCACGCCTGAGGGGAGATTTCCCTTGCGGCGACCTTTTCTTCCAGGAGCTTGGCTGAAATCCCACCCGAAGCGATGGTGCGGCTGCCTTCTTCGGATTGTGACCGCAGTCACAGACGCCGCTTCCCGTCCGCCTCAGCATGGGCGGGAGGTTGTTCATGCCCGAAGACATCTACGTGGAAATGCGCCAGAGCATTTTGGAGGGCCTGGTGGACAGGGCTGCCGCACTGGCACGGCAAGCCATTTCCGCGGGAGTCGCTCCCCTGGATGCGATCCACGCCGGCTACGTTCCCGGAATGCATGCCGTGGGCGAGCAATTCGCTCAGGGGAAGATGTTCCTGCCCGACATGATGGCCTCGGCTTCCGCCATGCGTGCGGCCATGGGGGTGCTCGATCCGGAATTGAAAAAACTGGGAACGGAACGGCCGATGGCAGGCGTGGTGGTGCTCGGCACCGTAGAAGGCGACATTCACGAGATTGGGAAACTTCTGGTGGGTACCCTGCTCACGGCGCACGGATTTCGCGTGCACGATCTGGGGGTGAATGTGACGGGCGAAACTTTCGCCGCCCGCGCCAGCGAACTCAACGCCAATGTTGTGGGGGCGTCGGCGTTGTTGACCACCACCATGCGCCGCCAGAAGAGCGTGGTCGAGGCGCTGGACCGCGCCGGCCTCCGGCCGCAAATCAAGGTGATGGTGGGCGGGGCGCCGGTCAACCGTCGCTGGGCGGAGGAAATTGGCGCCGATGGTTACGCCAAGGATGCGATGAGCGCGGTCGCTCTCACGCGCGATCTGATGGCGCACAAGCCTCTCGCGCTCGGGCAGGCATGAGCCAGAACGGGCACGGCACACCGCGCGAAGCCGTGCTGCTCTAAGAAATAGGAGAGCTAAGTCGGCCACCCGTGCCGGGAAATAAAGCCATGAGACCGCCATTCGAACTGCTCGACGGGGCCTTGATTGAACGCATTCTGGGGGAAGCCTTTCAGCTCATCGAAAATCCCGGCGTTCGCGTGGCCCCCTGTGTTGTCAGCCTGCTGCGGGAGGGCGGCGTCGCCGTGCGCGATGGTATCGCCCACATCCCGGAACGAGTGGCGCGGCAGGCGCTGGAGCAGGCGCCGCGAGCATTCTGCCTCTTCGACCGCTGCCACCGTCCGGCAGTGCACTATGGCGGCGACCACGTCCACTTTGATCCCGGCTCCTCCTGCCTGAACATCCTCGATCCGCAGACCCACCAGGCGCGTCCGGCGCAATCGCTCGACGTGGTGCGCATGGTCCAACTCACGGAAATGCTGCCGCAGTTTGCCGCGCAATCCACCGCCATGGTGTGCAACGACGTTCCCGGCGAGATCGGCGACTGGTACCGTTTGCTGCTGGTGCTCTGGTATTCGGGAAAGCCGGTTGTCACCGGAGCCTTTGCCGGTTCCAGCCTGCATACCCTATTGGAATTGCTGGCGCTTGAGAGCGGAGGCAGCGACGTGCTTCGCCGGCAGCCCCGGGCCATTTTCGACGTGTGCCCGTCGCCGCCGCTGAACTGGTCGGAGTTTGCTTCGCAAAACCTGGTTGACCTGGCGCGGGCGGGAGTGCCGGCGGAAATCGTGAGCATGCCGCTGGCGGGCGCCACCGCTCCCGTCACCCTGGCCGGCTCCGTAGTGCAGCACGCGGCCGAGTGCATCAGTGGAATTACGATTCACCAGCTGGCGCAGCCGGGGGCGCCCATCGTGTGGGGCGGTGCACCCGCAATCTTCGACATGCGCAGCGGCAAGACGCCGATGGGCGCCATTGAAACTGCCATGCTCGACGTGGCCTGCGCCGAAATAGGCAAGCGTCTCGGCTTGCCCACGCACGCCTACATGGTCGCCGGCGACGGTTGCGTCCTGGACGCGCAGGTGGAGATGGAGAGCGGCATGTCGGCGCTGCTGGGAGCGCTGGCCGGGATCAACATGATCTCGGGTGCGGGCATGCTGGATTTTCTGGCCTGCCACAGCCTCGAAAAGCTGGTGATTGATGCCGAAGCCATCGCCTCGGTGCAGCGCTTGCTGGAAGGCATTGAACCGCGCGGTGACACGCTGGCCACCGCCATGTTCGCGCAGGCCGGATGGCAGGGCGATTTTCTCGCCTTGCAGGAAACCCGGTCCCTCTTCCGCAAGGAGCAGCACTTTCCCTCCGACGTCATCGATCGCGGTCTTTCGCGTGGCGAACGCGAAATGCCAGGCATTCTGGAACGGGCGCAGCAGCGGGTTGACGAGTTGCTGGCCTGCTACGAACGCCCAGCCATAGCGGCTGAGTGCGAGCGGGAAATGGTCGCGTTGGCCGAACATGCCGGCAAGCCAGCCGGGCTAGCGGGATTACCCGGAATACTCCGCCCAGAGTTTGCGCGGTAAAGGCGGCCCGGAGGGCGCGTGCAACTGCGGCCCCAACTGCGAGACCGGCTACTCGGCGTAAAGCAGCACGCGCATGGTGCCGTACACGCGCTCCTCGCGCAACTGGTAGTGCTGTCCCAAAAAGCTTATTACTTCGCGGGTGAAATGGTCCGGGCCGTAGTTCTGCACCAGCCATACCCGCCGGTATCGGACCGGGAGTGAGACGAGGAAACTCGTATCCGGCGGCGTGCCCTTCAGCAGGCGGGCGTCGGCGCGGGGCGGAAAAACAACATCCGGAACCGTATGGGCGGCGAAACGCCGCCGGTAATACTCGTAGGGCAGGCGCGCGAGTGGATGATAAAAGATCATGGCGTCGCCGACCTCTGCCCGGGCAACGGCATCCTGCACCAGCCCTCGCCAATTCTGCTCCGGAGGATCGAAGCCGGTGCGGTAATACTCCGCTGTCGCGCGCAAGGAAAGCCCAGTCAGCGCAAAAAGGACCAGCGCGCAAAGCCATTGCGGCCGCATGCCCCGCGCCCCAGCTGCTACGAGCAGCAGGAATGGCGGTAGGCAGAGGAGCAGGAAGCGCGGCACAAAAAGCGGTTTCCAGAGGGAAGCCAAGGCGGTCAGGGCAATGGGCAGGAGCAGCCACGACCACAACAAGATGTAGGGCCAGCGATTCGCACGGGCGGCATTCACGCAGCGCACAGCCCCCACCGCCGCGCACAATAAGCAGACGCCGGACAGCGCGAGCAGCGGCCAGCCACCATGCCCGCTCATCAGTTCGAACAAATCGTAGAACTGCTGCGGGCGCGTTTTTGGTACCCAGTCCAGTTGGCCTT
>JAMXLI010000166.1 GCA_024281115.1 Terriglobales bacterium
GCCGCCGGCGCTTCTCGCAGCCGGACGATATCTGACGCGCTTGCTCGTACGATAGGGGCCTGCCATGAACCAGCGGGTCAAACGCGTGGCCGTGCTCCTGGTCGGCTGGGCTTTCATCCTGCTCGGGATTGCGGGACTGTTTCTGCCCATCCTGCAAGGCGTGCTCTTCCTGTTGATCGGCTTGATCATCCTCTCCAGCGAATACGTCTGGGCGCACCAACTGCTGCACCGCCTCCGCACCCGCTTCCCCAGTGTCGCCCGCCACGCCGACCAGGCATCGGCGCGCGCTTCGGCGTGGCTCGCGCGCCTGGGCAGCAAAGAGAGACAGTAAGCGGCTGGCGGAAAAGCCGGCGGACGAATCTCAGCTTTTGCTTTCTGCGCGACGGCACACACTTGGACCGGGACTTAAACTGGACACGAAATCCTCACGTTGCCGTTGGCTGGAGCCGGTGCTACGCTCCCCACTAGCGCATGTCCTCAATTTTATCCCTGCCTTCTGGGCGGATGCGGAGCCGGCTGGCCGCTCTGCTCGATTGGCGACTGCCGGAAGTGTGGCTGCGTTTTCTGATGGCGCTGGTGGGCTTGGGGCTGGCCTTCGCCGCCGCCTTGTTTTCGACCATATCTCGTCAATCCGGTAACGTGATTGCCACCGCAGCGTTGGCGACTGTGGCGCTGCTGCTGGCGGGCCTGGTCGGGCTCACCACCGTGCCCTACCTGGCGCGGCGCATCGCCGTCGAGCACGTTCGCGACAGCTTCGATTACGAGATTACCGGCGCCGGGTTAGGGTATCTGGCGCTCGCCCTCATGCTCGGACTGGCAGCGCTGAACACCGGGAACAACCTGCTCTGGATCGTAGTCTCTGCCATGCTGGCGGGGCTGTTGTGGTCGGGCGTGGCGGCCGCTCTCGACATGGCGGGTCTGGAACTGGATGTTCGGCTGCCGGAGTATGCTTTCGCCGGACGTCCGCTGCTGGCCCGCGTGGCGCTGCACAATCCGCGCAAACTCCTGCCCGCCTTCTCTCTCAGCGTGGCGCCGGCGCGCCCGGGCAAGATGCGTAAGACCTGGCGCCTGGAGCGCGGCACCTTCGCCTTCCCCTCCGACCTTCCCCCCGAGCGGCAGTGGTTGCGCCTGCCTGACTTCGTGGTGCGCCGTATTCCCGCGGCTAGGGAACTGCCCGCCATCTTTGAAGGCACGGTGTATTTCCCCTACATCCCGGCGACGCAGTTGCAGGCGGCGCAGGTGGAGCTGCGCTTTGCCCGCCGCGGGCTGTACTCTCAGCGCAGCTTTGCAGTGAGTACGCGCTTTCCCTTCGGCCTGTTGCGCAAAACCCGGCGCACGCGCCTGCAAAAAGACCTGGTGGTTTTCCCCCCGGTGGATGCCACCGACGACTTGCTGGAGGTGCTGCCTCTTATCAGCGGCGAATTTGAGTCCTACGTTCGCGGCCGGGGCTACGATCTTTATCGCATCCGCGAGTACACGCAGGAAGACTCCGCCCGCCACCTGGACTGGAAGGCCACGGCCAAGTCGGGCGTACCGCTGGTGCGCGAGTTCACGCGCGAGGATGAGCGCAAACTGCGCATCGTGTTCGACAACCCCGCGCCCGGCGCCGTTGCTGGGGAACACTACGAAAGGGCCATCACCATGGCGGCCTCCGTCGCCTGGCACTTCGCCGGCCAGCAGACGCAGCTCTCCTTTGCCGCCCCCGGCTATGGCGGCGGGAGCGACGTGTACCAGTTCCTCTCCTGGCTGGCGCTGTCGCAACCTTCTGCCGGCGTGTCGGTGCTCGACAGCTTGCCGTTATCCGCCGAGTACAACGTCATTTTCACGGCGCGGCCGCGGGGCAGCATACCCACCCCCATCTGGACGCGCTCGTACCTGCTGTTTATGTCGGAACCGGAACGCCCGGCCCACCCCCAAACTGCAGAAAAGTACCGTTCTTAGGCAACTCTGCTGCGCATAGCCTCCTCTCTGGTTTGGGCATATACTTTGGCGGGTGCACGGCGCAATCCCCTCCCGCGACGCGCATTCGGGTTCGGAGGTGGCAGATGTGTCGTATTCACGAGCTGGTGGTCGGCACCCCGCTTTTTTGTGCCGAAGCTGACCAGACGGTTTTCGAAGTGGCGCGCATGATGGTGGAGAACAACATCGGCGCGGTTCCCGTCCTGAAAGGCAATATGTTGGTCGGCATCTTCTCGGAGCGCGACCTGATGCGCCGCGTGGTGGTGGAAGGCCTGGATCCGCACACCGCCACCGTCGCCGAGGTCATGACGCCCGACCCTCACGTAGTCGATCCGGAGCAGGAAACCGAGGAGTGCTTGCGCATCATGCGCGACCACGGCTTTCGCCATCTTCCCATCTGCCAGGATGGGACGGTAAAAGGCATGGTTTCGCTGCGCGATATTCTTCTGCGCGACCTGGTGGACAAAGACGACGAGGTGCGCATGATGCGCGCCTATATCACCGCCGGACCCGGCTAAGCGCCGGCGGGTTTCCGCGAGGCCGGCGGGGTCTTCCTGCCGGCAGCTTCAGCGCTGCGCTTCTTCCAGTCGTCCGCCACCCGAACGGTTTCCCTGCAGAATCTCGTCCAGTAACCGCCTGAGTTCTTCCGCGTCTGAGCAGGGCGGGCGGCAGCTGAAGCCGGAACACACCAGGGCGGCGCTCCCCTTCGTGTCCGGCAGGTTGGGCAAGGTTTCAGCCAGCACGGGCGGCAGGTTCTGCGGCGCGACCGCACCTTCCGGCAAGCACAACACTGCCTTGTTGAATGCAAAAGGAGCCAGCGCCACATGGCACAGTTGCCGCGCCCGCTCGTCGCCGCCGACGATCACCACGTTGACCTCCGGGGCGTGCAGGCGGCGGACGGCAATGCCATAGGTGCCGGCGAAGATTCCGTATTGCTCGGCCACTCCGGCAAACACCTTCAGCGCGCGCTCCGCTTTTTCCCGATAGCTGGCCTGCCCGGTGTAACCATGCAGGCGCAGCAGCGCGATGGCGACGCAGGGATTGCCGGCAGGAGTAGGGGAATCCTGGAAAGGCTTGCGGCGCGCGCCCAGCACGCCCAGTTTGCCGTCGGCGTCTTTTTCCAGGTCAAAGAATCCGCCCCCCGCGTCGTCGTGGAAGCGCTCGATCATCGCGTCGCCCACCCGGCGCGCGAAGTTGAAGTAGCTGAGGTCGGCCGTGGCCTCATAGGCATCCAGGCAGGCCAGGGCGAGGAAAGCATAGTCGTCGAGCACTCCCGCAACGTGGCGGTGCGCGGCGGTGGGATCGGAGTAAGCCACCACGTGCGCCAGGCCGCGCTGCGGATGCCAGGCTTCGGCCAGCACGCGGTCCAGCGAGCGCAGGGCGAAATGGCGAGCGTGCTCCAGTTCCAGCACGCGCGCGGCTTCCAGGTAAGCGGAGACGCAGAGCGCGTTCCAGCCCGTGTACACGGTCTTGTCCACGTAGGGAGTGGGGCGGCGCCGGCGCGCAGCCAGCATCTTTTCCCGCGCCGAGGCCAGCAGCGCTTCCACGCGGCCGGCCTGCATGCCCAGCCGCACGGCAACTTCCTCCACCGGCGCCCGCACGTACAGAACGTTGCGCGCGGGATCGTGCTGCATTTCGCCGACCTCGTGGATGTCGTAGTGCAGGGAAGCGACACTCAATTCGTCGCCGCTGAGCAGGTCGCGCGCTTCCGCCAGCGTCCAGGTGAAGTAATCGCCATCGTCCTCTAGGTTGATGTCGGCATCCTGCGACGCGTAGAAGCCGCCGCGCTCGCGGTCGCTGAGCCACTCGTCCATCCAGCGGATGATGTCGCGCGCCACCGCGCCGAAGAATGCATTCCCGGTGGCTTGCAGTCCGTGCACGTAATTCTTCAGCAGTTCGGAATTGTCATACGACATCTTCTCGAAGTGCGGCACCACCCAGCGCTCGTCCACCGAATAGCGATGGAAGCCGCCGGCGAGCTGGTCGTAGACTCCGCCGCGCGCCATCTTCTCCAGCGTGTTGCTCACCAGTTCTCCCAGCCGTGGATCGCGGGTGTGGGCATAGCGTTCGATCAGCAAGTCGAGCACGCCGGGATGCGGGAACTTGGGCGCCTGGCCGAAGCCGCCATGGCGCGCGTCGTACATGCTGAACGCGGAGTGGAGGATGGCCTCCAGAAGGCGCGGCGATACCTCGGCTTCGTGGCCGGCAAAGGACTCGGCCTGCTCGAGCATGGCGGTGACCATGCGGGCCTGCTCGGCAACGTCATCCTTCTTTTCGCGGAACGACTGGGCGATGGCCAGCAACACGCGCTTGAATCCCGGCCGTCCCCAGTGGTCGTCGGGGGGAAAGTACGTCCCGCCGTAAAAGGGCTTGCCTTCGGGAGTGAGGAACGCGGTCAGAGGCCAGCCGCCCTGGCCGCTAATGGCCGACACCGCCGCCTGGTAGCGGCTGTCAATATCGGGGCGCTCATCACGATCGACCTTGACCGCGATGAAATTCTCGTTGACGATGCGCGCCACCTCGGGATTGTCGTACGACTCGCGGTCCATGACATGACACCAGTGACACCAGACCGCGCCGATGTCGAGCAGCACGGGCTTGTTCTCACGCCGGGCGGAGGCGAAGGCCTCCTCGCCCCATTCATGCCAGTGGATGGGCTGGTGCATTGCCGAGCGCAGGTAGGCGGAGGCGGCCTGCGCCAGCGCATTGCTGGTCTCGGTTGTCATCCTTCCAGTGTATCGCTTGCTGGCCGGGGAGAGGGCGCGCCTGCAGCGCCGCTGTTCAGCTCTCTGCGTGCAGGCGGCGCGCCAGGGCGCAGTAAAGCTCGATGGCTTCGCCCAGCTGTCGCTTGCTGATGTACTCGCCTTCGGTGTGGGCCACGTGGATGGAGCCGGGGCCGAGCAGCACCGGCTGGCCCCAGTTGCTCAAGGCCGGAATATCGGTAGTGAACGCCGCCACCATGGTGGGCAAGCCGGCAGGCGCCCGCAATCGAACGCAGGGAATCTCGAGAACGAATTCCACCTCGGCAAGCGCGCCAACCATCTCCACGATCTGCCGCCGCAGCTCCTGCGCCGGTCCGACCAGCCGGTAGAGCAACTGCGCGGTGGCGCGGTCGGAAATCACGTTGGTCGCACGCCCGCCCTCGAGGATGCCGATGTTCATGGTGGTGGCGCCAATCTCCGGGTCCGCCGGCAGGGGCATGCAGCGCAGACGATGCAGCGACTCCACCAGCTTGTCGTTGGCGGAATCGCCCAACTCGGGATACGCGGAGTGCGCCATGCGGCCGCGCGCCGTCAGGTTTACGCGCAGCGCGCCCTTGGAAGCCAGCGCCACCCGGTTCTCGGTCGGCTCGCCATTGATCAGGAACCTGGAGCCGGGCGCCTGCCGGTTTGCCACTTGCGCTCCCAGGCTGTCGCGCTCTTCGCCTACCAGGAACAGCAGCCCGGTGTGCAGTCCCTCGGTGCGCAACTTCGCGGCTGCCGCGACCTGCGCGGCGATGATGCCTTTCGCGTCGCAGGATCCGCGCCCGTAGATATTCTCCGCGTCTTCGGAGGAGGGAATGAACGGCGGGACCGTGTCCATGTGGGTGGAGAAGACAATCTCCGGGCGCGTCTCTCCCGGCCAGGTGGCGTACACGTTGAAGCGGCCGGCCTCAACCGGCATCTTCTGCGTCGCGTAGCCCTGTCCCGCGAGCTCGGCGGCAAGAACTTCTCCAACCTGCGCCTCGTTGCCGGTGACCGACTCGATGTCCACCAGGCGGCGGGTGAATTGGACTGGATCCATCGTGCGAGCAGCATAACGTATATTGAATCCGCCGCATCGGCTGGAAAGCGCGCCGCGGTCCGCTCATGACAGAAGCTTCCATCGCGATCCGCTCGCTCTTCCTGGAAGGCCCGGTGGGCCGCCTGGAAGCGCTGCTCAACGCGGGCGCGCCGGGGGCCACGCACGCTGCTCTGGTCTGCCATCCGCACCCGCTGTACGGCGGGACTATGCACAACAAGGTGGTCTTTCACGCCATGAAGGCGCTGAACAGCTTCGGCTTTCCCGTGCTGCGCTTCAATTTCCGCGGCACCGGGCTCAGCCACGGCGAACACGACCACGCCCGCGGTGAAGTGGAGGACGTTCGCACTGCCCTGCGCTGGTTGCGCCGCGAGTATCGCCTGCCCCTGGTGTTCGCCGGTTTTTCCTTCGGCGCTGCCGTGGGCTTGCGCGCGGCCTGCTCCGACCCTACCGTGGCCGCGATCGTTTCCATGGGTACCCCGGTAGCGCCGGTGGACGAACGCGGGACCTATGACTTCACCTTCCTCCGCGACTGCAAGCCCCCCAAGCTCTTCCTGAGCGGAGCGCTCGATGAGTTCGGACCTCGTGCCGCGCTCGAGCGCGTGGTGGCGGAAGCCGCGCCCCCCAAGCAGCTCGTGCTCATCGACGGCGCCGATCATTTCTTCGCCTCCCACTTGTCCGAATTTCGAGCCGCGATCGAAACCTGGGTGCGCGCGACGCTGCCAACGTCCTAGTCCCGCGGCGCTGAAACTACGCCGGCGCTCACGGCGCCGAAGACGTCCCCGAATGCAAGGGAGCTTTCTCTATAATCGCGGCGAGTGTCGCACTCACCCAGCTCGCTCCCGGAGGAGCCACCCGCGCCGCAGACGCGCCACACGGCGCGCAGCATCTTTCTCAGCGCCCTGCGCGGAGCCACGGTCGAGCGCGCTTTCCGCGACCACGTTCATTACGAGCGCGGCGTGCTGCGCATTTGCGAGGACCTGTACGACCTGGCCGCGCACGACCGCGTTCTGGTGATTTCCATCGGCAAGGCGGCTTACACCATGCTCGAAGCCTTGCACGCGCAGGTCGGCGCCCGCCTGCAGGGCATTGCCGCCGGTCCCACGCCGCCCGCGCGCAAGCTCGAGGGCTTTGAGTATTTCTGCGGCGGCCATCCCCTGCCCAACCAGGAATCGTTGCGCGGCGCGCAGGCCATGCTCACAGCGCTGCGAGGGCTCACGTCCGCCAGCCTGGTAATTTTCATGATCAGCGGAGGGGGCTCGGCCGTCGCGGAGAAACCCGGCTTCGACAGCATCGCGCTTCCCGACCTGGTGGCCACCTACGAAGCCCTGGTACTCTCCGGCGCCGGGATCGTGGAAATCAACGCCGTCCGCAAACACCTCTCCGCCATCAAAGGCGGGCGGCTGGCGCTGGCCGCGCCCTCGTCAAGGCAGGTTTCCATCCTGGTTTCCGACGTTCCGGACGATGCGCCCGATGCGCTGGCCTCCGGCCCCACCATGCCCGATTCCTCGACCGTGGACGATTGCTACGCTGCCGCGCAGCGCTTCGACCTGCTGCCACGGTTTCCGCCAGCGGTGCGCGACATATTCCTGCACCGCCGGCTGGAAGAAACGCCCAAGAGCGATCATCCCGGGTTTACTCACTCGCGCTGGTGGACCGTGCTTTCCAATGCGGCCGCCCAGCGGGGCGCGGCCGAGGCGGCCGCGCATGCCGGCTTCGCCGTTGAACTCGACAATGCCTGCGACGACTGGGATTACGAGCGCGCGGCCGACCATCTGCTGGCCCGCTTGCGCCAGCTGCGCCAGGGGGCCTCGCGCGTGTGCCTGGTTTCAGGCGGGGAAGTGGGAGTGCGCGTGACCCGCCCGGGTCGCGGAGGGCGGAATCAGCAGTTTGCCCTGTACTGCGCCAACCGCATCGCCGGTGAAAACATCACCGTGCTGAGCGCCGGCACCGACGGCATTGACGGCAACAGCCCGGCGGCCGGGGCGGTGGCCGACGGCACCACGGCAGAGCGCGCCCGAGCGCGCGGGCTCGATCTCGCGGCCGCCCTCGCCGGCTTCGATGCCTTTCCGCTGTTTGAAGCGCTCGACGATCTGATCGTTACCGGACCTACCGGAAACAATCTGCGAGACCTGCGAATCCTGCTGGCCTATTAGGAAGGTCGGCGGCAGATCTGCTGCACACACCGCACGCGGTCTGCGGGCCTGGCGAAATCCCTAGAAGAACCGGGTTACGCCTTCCTGCATCACCACCACGCGGTCCTGCACGCCGGCCGCATCGGCCGCGTGATGCAGGAGTTGCAACGGTTCCTCAACCGGCTCGTGCGACAAACGGAAGGTGCCGTAGTGCATGGGCACCATCCAGCGAGCATTCAGGTCGCGGAAGGCGCGCACCGCGTCTTCCGGGTTGGTGTGAACATTGCGGAAGGAGGGTGGGTTGTACGCCCCAATGGGCAGCAGGGCGACCTCGGGATGCAGGCGCCGGCCGATCTCACGGAAGCCGGTGAAGTACGCGGTGTCGCCAGCGTGGTACACGGAGTGGCGCCCGCCCTGCAGGACGTACCCGCCGTAGCCGCGGTGCGCATCTTTGATCACCCGCGCTCCCCAATGGCGCGAGGGAACTGCGGTAATCTTCAGGCCGCCATGCTCGGTGCTGTTCCACCAATCCAGTTCTACGATCCTGGAAAAGCCCAGGTCGGAAACCAGGTCTCGCACGTGGGTGGGCACGATGATGGTGGGCGGGGCGCCGCGCCGGCGCTGGGTGGCTCGCGCGATGGCGCGCAGCGAGGCGCGGTGAAGATGGTCGAAATGAGCGTGCGTCACCAGCACCAGGTCCATGGCTGGCAAGTCCCGCACCAGCACGCCCGGCTGTCGCAGCCGTTTGAGCACGAACAGCCATCGCGCGAAGTTGGGATCGATGACAACGTTTTTGCCCCCCAGTTGCAGGAAGAAGCTGGAGTGTCCGATGAAGGTAAGCCCCAGTTGGCCGTCGCGCGCCAACACCGGCTTGTGCGTCTGCCCGGTGCGCGGCGTCATCACCGAATGCCGCACCAGGCGCGTAAAATGACGCGCCCGGCGGCGCAATGCTTTGTCCAGCATGGAAGGCATAGCAGCTTCTATTTAGACGTCGGCCGCGCGCCGGGCGATGCATCTTGACGCGCGCTCCGAGCCTGCGTTCATTCTACCGGAGCGTTGCTTGACGCTGGCCAACGCGTCGTTTCTAATCGGGGTTCCGGGGGGAACCTGCACATGCGCGTGGCGTTTCTGGGATTGGGAATCATGGGACGGCCGATGGCCGCGAACCTGGTCAAGGCCGGCCACGAGGTTGCCGTCTGGAACCGCACACCCGGAAAAGAGCCGGATGGGGCCCAGGCGGCCTCTTCCGCTGCCGAAGCCGCGCGCGAGGCCGAAGTCGTGTGGATGTGCGTGGCCGACACCGCCGCCGTCGAGCAGGTGCTGTTTGGCAAATCGGGAGTCGAGGAGGCCGTCGCCTCGGGCGCTGTCGTGGTCGATTCCAGCACCATCTCGCCTTCGGCCACGGTTCAGTACGCCGGGCGCCTGCGCGCTCGGGGCGCTGAATACGTGGATGCGCCCATCACCGGGTCCAAGCTGGGCGCTGAAAGCGGGCAGCTCATTTTCATGGCCGGGGGCGCCGAAGAGACGCTCGCCCGCCTGCAGCCGCTTTTCTCCGCCATGGGCAAGGCGGTATTCCGCATGGGCGATGTAGGCAAGGGACAATCGGCCAAGCTCGCCATGAACCTCATGATTGCCCTCACCTATCAAGGTTTCGCGGAAGGGTTGACCCTGGCCACCAAGCTGGGGGTGCAAGCCGACAAGCTGCTCGAGTTGATCAATGCCACCATGGTGCGTTCCGGGGTAGTGGATTACAAAGGGCCCTTCGTCCTGCGCCGCGATTTTTCGCCCAACTTCCCGCTGCGGCTCATGCACAAGGACATTCACCTCATGCTCGACGCCGCCCGCGAGTTGCGCGTCAAGCTGCCAGGCCTGGAAACCGTGGAAGAGATTTACGAAATCGCCACTGAGGAAGGGCAGTCCGATCTCGATTATGCCGCCACCATCGCGCTGCTGGAGAAGTGGGCCGGCGTGGAAGTCAAGGGTGTTCCTGCCTGACTCGCGTGCGCGTCGCCATCCGCGAGATACGTCCCGCTGACTTCGAAGAGCTCTGGCAGATTGACCAGGCCTGTTTCGAGCCCGGGATCTCCTATAGCCGGGAAGAATTGCGGCGCTTTATCCGCGCGCGCGGAGCTTTCACGCTGGTTGCTCAAATGCAAGGCGCAGCATCCGGCACGCTGGAATCCGAAGGGGCTGCCATTTCCGGATTCCTGATCGGCCAAACGGACCCGCGGAAGAACGGCCACATCGTCACCATCGATGTGCGCGAGTCGGCGCGGCGTGCCGGCGTGGGTTCGCGCCTGATGAACGTGGCCGAGGAGCGCTTGCGCGGCGAAGGCTGCCAGGGGATCTACCTGGAAGTAGCGGTGAATAATCCCGCCGCCCTGGGGTTCTATAAGCGCCACGGCTTCACAGTGCTCAAAACCCTTCCCCGCTACTACCAGAATGGAGTAGATGCGTTCCTCATGGGCAAGCTGTTCAGCGGCCGGGCACAGAAGGCTCACGGTAAGGCTCCCCGATAACGCACGCCGGTGGAAAGCCGGACAGGGGGCGGATTCCCGCCGTTGACACGGCGTCATAGGGGGAGCAGACTAGCTGCAGTCGCCGAGTGGGTTCCTCTTCTCCTCTGCTCACCCGTGCCGTCAGATGGGATGTTGAGAGGGCCCGATGTCCAGCCGTGTGGGTCTCCGCAGGTGGTTGTCACTTCTCCTGGTTTTTCTTGCTGTTATTGCTTCCGCGCAACAGGTCACGGTGGATTACGGCTCGCGCTCGTCGCCCAGCGCCAAGCCAATTCCTGCCGGCGTGATCTCCGCGCAGCTCGGTTTTCTGCAAAGCACCGGCGGGTTGGGATTGCTGCAGCGCGCGGGCTTCCGGCAGATGCGGCTCGACGCCCAGCTCTCCAACGTTTTCCTGTCCAACAGTACGCCCAACTGGACGGTGATCGATCCCGTTCTTCTGCTGCTCAGCCAGCAGCGCCTGGAACCCATGATCGTGGTGGACTACACCCCGGGATGGTTGCAGCAGACGCCAAACCCGTGTCCCGTGGGCACCGCCGCCTATCATGCGCCCCCGCGCGACATTGGCCAGTGGGCGGCCCTGGCGGCGCAGTTCGTGCACCACGTGAACACGTCGTTTCCGGGCTTGATCACCGATTACGAAATATGGAATGAACCCGACATCCCCAATGGCCTGTGTGCCGCCGACGACACAACCCGGCTGAACACGTATCTGGCCATGTATGCGGCCGCGGCTACGGCCATGCGCGCCCAGGCAGCGCAGGATGGCGCCCCAATCCGCGTCGGGGGGCCGGCGGCGGTCAACCTGACCACCACCTGGATCCCGGCGCTGCTCAGCAACTCCGGCACCTCCGGGCTGGTGGATTTCGTCAGCTATCACAAGTATCTCGGCTACATCAATCTCATAAACAACGGGCTGAGTTGGGATGGCAATACCACCAGCAAGCTGCGCGACCTGATCCATAATTTTGGCGACAGCCAGAACGCCATCGCCGCCCTGGTCCGCTCCGGCTCACAGCCCAATCCCTCCAGCACTCCCATCTACATCACCGAGTACAACGACGATGCAGCGTTCCTGCAGGACTGCTGCCGGAACGATCCCACCTACTCTCCCTTATTCAACGCCATAACCGTCGCCAGCCTCATGAACACCGTGTATGCGGGCGCGCAAGGCGTTCCCGCGCGGCTGCATTATTTTTCGGCCAGCACTTCCTCGGGGTTCTTCTGCCTGGTGGGCGTACTGGATTCAGCCATGGATTGCTCTACCAGCGGCGGGCCGCTGCAGCCCTATCCCCAGTACTACGCCTACCAGATGCTGGCCGCCTCCAACTTCCTGAACATGGCGGCCGGGGGCAACATGGCAGTATCGGCTTCTCTCGGCGCTCCCCTGCAAGGCTTCGGCTTCTATACCTCGGCCGGCGATGCCCTCGTGCTGGTGAACCCGAACAATGCTGACCTGAATGGCGTCAGCCTCACACTGCAGAATACCGGCAGCGTCGCCTCCAACGGCGTGGTCTATTTGCTGAATGCCGCCAACGAACCGATCACCAGTTCGACCATCGCCCTCACCCCTTCCGGCAACACCTTCACGGGAACCGTGAACATCCCGGCGTACAGCGTAGTAGGCGTGGCGCTGGGTTCCACCAGCGGCAGCGAGATCGTGGTTTCCGTGAGCCCTACCTCGGCCGATCTCCGCACCAACGGCACGCAGCAGTTCAACGCGACCGTCAGCGGCACCAGCAACACCGCGGTCACCTGGTCCGTGGACGGCACTGCCGGCGGCAACCTCAGCACCGGGACCATCACCACCTCCGGCTTGTATACCGCGCCATCCTCGGCGGCCGCCCCATCGCACATTGTGACTGCGACCAGCGTTGCGGACACCAGCAAGAGCGGCAATGCGCAGGTAACGGTGGAATCCCCGGTTGTGGTCTCCGTTTCTCCCACTTCTGCCACCGTGGTGCAAGGACGCCAGCAAACCTTCGTCGCGAGCGTGAGCCACGCCGCTAACACCCAGGTGAACTGGTCGGTGGATGGGATTCCGAACGGCAGCGGGGCGGTAGGCACAATCACCAGTGCGGGCGTTTACACCGCGCCCAACTCGGCGGGGCCGCACACCATCACCGCGACCAGCCAGCAGGATCCGACCGCCAGCGCTTCAGCCGCCGTTAACGTGGTAGCGCAGGTGACGGTTGCGATCTCGCCCACTTCCGCCAGCCTCGTCCCAGGCCAGTCGCAGAGCTTTACCGCTACCGTCAATAACGCTACCGATCCCAGCGTGGTCTGGTCGGTGGACGGCATTGCGGGCGGCAGCAGCACCGTGGGGACGGTCAGCAGCAGTGGCGTATATACGGCGCCGGCCGCGACGGGCCAGCACACCGTGACTGCCACCAGCGTGGCCGATTCCAGCCAGAGCGCCTCCGCGCAAGTCACCGTCACGGCAGCTCAGGGATTCACCCTAAGTTCGCCGGCGCCCACCTCCGCCACGATTCCCGCCGGCCAGAGCGCCGTCTTCAAGCTGACCGTCTCCGCCTCCGGAGGGTTTGCGGGCACCGTGCAGTTCAGTTGTTCCGGCGCACCGCAGCAGGCGGTGTGCTCGCCTTCTCCCGCCACAGCTACGCTCGGCTCTAGCCCGACCACCGTGACGTACACCGTGACTACAAGCGCGCGCACCGCGTCCGCCGCCCTCTTGCCTATGAGTGGCGTGGGCTGGTGGGCAATGGGAGGTTTGCTGCTGCTGCCGCTGGCCCGCCGCTTTGGCGTGATGGACACGCGACGCTCCCGCCTGATGGTTGCGATCGTCGCCGCCGCCCTCCTGCTTTCCTGTGGTGGCGGGGGGAGCAGTTCGCCTCCCGCGTCCGGGGGCACGCCCGCTGGCACCTACACCCTCACCCTGGCGGCTACTTCCGGCAGTACGACGCATTCCACCCCGGTGACATTGACCGTGCGGTAGATGGGACGCCACCTGCGTGGCTGCTTTTTCACCGCACGCCGTCTCCCCGGCAGCGCCCCCGGTGTTACATTTCCGGTTCGCCGCCATGCCGAAGTTCCACAAGCGGACCGCTTTGCCCATCACTGTCGCGATTGACAGCGGCGGGACCTTCACCGATTGCATATGGCTGGAGCGCGGGCGGCTGCGCATGGTGAAGGTCTTCTCGACGCCGCGCGACCCGGCGCGCGCCATTCTCGAAGCCATCCGACGCGCAGGCGTTGGCGGCCCGCTGATTCTGTTGCACGGCACCACGGTGGGCACCAATGCTTTGCTCGAACGCCAGGGCGCGCGCGTCGCTTTCGTTACCACGGAAGGCTTCGAAGACTCGATCCAGATCGGTCGCCAGGCACGTCCGCGCCTGTACGATTTTTTCTGTGACGCAATCGAGCCGCTGGTCCCTCCAGGCCTGCGCTTCGGAGTGCCCGAGCGCACCAGCGCCGAAGGGCAGGTGCTGCGCCGGCCCTCGCCCGCCGAGTTGGCCAGGCTGCGCTTGGCAGTCGCGAGCCGCCGGCCCGAGGCCATTGCCGTCTCGCTGTTGTTTTCTTTTGCCAATCCGAGGAACGAGCGTGCTGTTGCCCGTGCGCTCGCCGCCCTGGGCCTGCCGCTCTCGCTCGGGCACGTGGTGCTTCCCGAGTTCCGCGAATACGAACGCGCCAGCACCGTGGTCATGAACGCCTATCTCCAGCCACTGATGACGGGCTACCTGCGGCGCATCGGCGAGCGCATGCCGCGGGGCCAGGGTTCGCGGCTGTTCGTGATGCAATCGAGTGGCGGGATTACTTCGCTGGCCGCGGCCGCCCGCGAGCCGGTGCGGACCGTTCTCTCCGGCCCTGCCGGGGGCGTCGTGGGTGCTCTGGCCAGCGCGCGCCGCAGCAGTTTCGAGCGCATCATTTCCTTCGATATGGGCGGCACCTCCACCGACGTCGCCTTGGTGGATGGCGTGCTGCGCGCCAGCAACGAGGCCGAAATTGCCGGACTGCCGGTGCGCGTCCCCATGCTCGACATTCACACCGTGGGCGCGGGCGGAGGCTCGATCGCGCGCTTCGACGCAGCGGGCGCCTTACGGGTGGGACCGGAATCGGCGGGCGCCGATCCCGGGCCAATCTGCTATGGGCGCGGCCTCCGGCCCACCGTGACAGACGCAAATTTATTGCTGGGCCGAATCCCCGCAGGCCGT
>JAMXLI010000167.1 GCA_024281115.1 Terriglobales bacterium
TCTGGCCGGGCGTGCGCTACCTGAGCGTGCTTCCGACCAACCACGCCATCGATTTCATGGTGGGCTTTATCGGTCCCTTCGTCTGCGGCGCCTGCGTCGTCCATCTGCGCAGCCTGCGGCCGGAGTACGTGCGCGATGCGTTTACGCGTTACCGGATTACCTACATGGCGTTGGTGCCGCTTGTCCTCAAGAACCTGGAGAAGAGCCTGCGCGCGAAATTTGCCACGCTCCCGCCTTTCCGGCGCAAGGTGCTGGACGTGCTCATCGCGGCCAACCGCGCCTTCACTCGCCGGCGTCCGCGGGTGAAGCTTAGCCGGCGCCTGTTGCCGCAGGTGCACGCCGCCTTTGGCGGCCAACTGCTGGCCCTGTTCGTGGGAGGAGCGTTCATGGAACCGGCCACCCTGCAGTTCTTCTACGATCTGGGTATTCCGGTGGCTAATGGTTATGGGCTGACCGAAGCCGGCACGGCGGTGACCCTTAACGATTTCCGGCCGTTTCGTCCCGACACGGTAGGCAAGCCGCTGCCTGGTGTGGAGTTGCGTATCGCAGCGCCCGACGGGGAGGGGGTCGGCGAAGTATGCGTGCGCAGCAAAACTGTTATGTCACACTACCTGGACGATCCCGAACTTACCCGCGAGACCATCGTGGACGGTTGGTTGCTCACCGGCGACCTGGGCAAGGTTGACGCCAGCGGTCACCTGCAGCTCTTCGGCCGCAAGAAGAACATGATTGTGACCGAGGGCGGCAAGAACATTTATCCCGAGGACATCGAGAGCGCGTTTGAAGGCCTGGGAGTGAAGGAATTCTGCGTTTTTGCCGCCAATTACGTCTGGCCCAGGCGCGAGCTGGGCCACGAACAACTGCTGCTGGTGCTGCGTTTTGAGCCGGGTCAGACGTTAGATGCAAACTTGCGCGGCGACATCGAAGCACGCAATCGGCGCTTGCCGGATTTCAAGCGGGTACAGGCTCTGCTGGTATGGGAGCGCGACTTTCCCCGTACCGCCTCCATGAAGATCAAGCGCAATGTGCTGGCCGCCGAGATCGGTCAGACGGTGCAACGCGAGGCGGGGCTGGTCACGCTGTGAGCGAGCGCTTCCTGGCCGTCCTGAATCGGGCCGCCGGAGGCGGCCGTTGCGGCAAGCTGGCCGGGGCTGCCCTGGAGCGCCTGCGCGCCGGCGGCCTGGAGATTGAGGTGGCGGAGACCGCCGGGCGCGGTCACGCCATTGAAATCGCGCGCGCGGCCTATATTCGCGGTGCGCGCAACTTCATTGCCGTGGGCGGGGACGGAACCTCGCACGAGGTCGTCAACGGCCTCTATCCGCAGGCGCTGGCCGGCGAAAAACCCAGCTTGGGCTTTCTACCGCTGGGCACCGGCAATTCCTTTCTGCGGGATTTCAGCGACCAGGGGAAAGATTACGCCCTGCAGGCACTACTGTCAGGCAAGCGCCGCGAAGTGGACGTGCTGCGGATGGTTCATTCCGGCGGCACCTTGTACTACATCAACCTGTTAAGCCTGGGGTTTGCCGCCGACGTCGCGGCTCTCCGGCACCGTCGCTTCAGCGGACTAGGAGAACTGGGCTACGTGCTGGCGCTGTTTCTCTGCCTCATCCGGCTGGAGCGGCGCCCGTTTCCGCTGCGCGTGGACGGGGCGGGCGAGTGGGACCGCCGTCGGTGCCTGTTCCTCACCTTCAACAACAGCAAATTTACAGGCGGACGAATGATGATCGCGCCGCTTGCCGATGCCGCCGATGGATTGATCGAGTACGTGCGCTGGGGGCCAATTGGCCGGCTTGGGCTGCTGCGCAACCTGCACACCCTCTACGACGGCACTCACCTGCAGCATCCGCTGGCGGAGCGGCAGGCGGCGGGCTCGATTGAGTTCGCGCTCGATGCGCCGGTGGACATCATGATCGACGGCGAGGTAGCGCGTGCGCGCTGCCAGCGGATTGACGTTCTGCCGCGCGCGCTGGTGGTGATGGCCTAGCCGCACGTGGGTTCCGCGCGTTTACCAGAGCGCCTTGCCATTGGCGTCGCGGAAGGTGAAGGTGTCCTGGCCGCGCGTGATTTCGCGGGCGATAATGGCGTCCGTGCCGTTGAACTGCACTTTCGAGCCGAGGACGTCAATTTTGTCGCCCTTGGCGAATACCATTTCGTAGCTCTTCACGTACTTGGTCGCGGCGACGTGCACCTCGATGGCCGGTCCCTGTGCCGGCTGAATCGTGACGTGCGCGCCCAGGGTGCCGCTGATCGGGCAGTCGTAATCCTTCACATCCGTGACCACTCCGCTCACCTTGACCTCGGTGGATTTGTCGTACTTGGGGCCCTTTTCGGTGGCCGGCGAGCCCAGGGCGGGGAGTGCCAGTACGGCCAGAAGAAGCAAGTTGATGCCCCAGCCTTTCATGCGCACCTCCATACAGCTCGTCTGCCTTGCATTGTGGAAGAGGAAGACAGGGGGCGCGGTGAGCGTTATCACAAACCGGTGTGACACATGACCACTCCTGCGCCCGCGCCAGGTCCGGGACTACGCCCGCCCCGAGGAGAGTCGGCGGCCGGACTTATCGGGCGGGCTCTTTGACCCGGTCGAGCATGCCGGTCATGACGTCCAGCATCTCCTGATCTACCTTGCGGTTGCGGCCGATGGCTTCGGCCATGGGTACGGAGATGATCTTGTTGCCGCGCAACGCGGCCATGAATCCGAACTCGCCGCGATGCACCATGTCGATGGCGCCAATCCCATAGCGTGTGGCCAGCACGCGGTCGAAGGAGCTGGGCGACCCTCCGCGCTGAATGTGTCCCAGCACCACCGCCCGGGTCTCATACCCGGTGAGCCGCTCTATTTCGCGGGCGAGCACGTTGCCGATCCCACCCAGGCGCACGTGTCCGAACTCGTCGGTGCCCCCGCCGCGCACCACCGGCGCCCCCTGCTGAGGATCCAGGTCGCGGGCAAACTTGGCGCCTTCAGCCACCACCACCACGGAAAAGTAGCGTCCCCGCTCATGGCGCTCGCGAATCGTTTCCGCGACTTCTTCGATGTCAATGGGCCGTTCCGGAATGAGGATGACGTCGGCGCCCCCTGCCAGCCCGCTGTACACCGCGATCCAACCCGAATCGCGCCCCATCACCTCCACCACCATGACGCGGTTGTGGGCCTCCGCCGTGGTGTGCACACGGTCAATGGCGCTGGTGGCGACATTCACCGCCGTATCGAAGCCGAAGCAGTAGTCGGTGCCGGCCAGGTCGTTATCGATGGTCTTGGGCACGCCCACCACCTTGGCCCCCAGCTGCTGAAGCTTCAGCCCAATGGAAATGGTGTCGTCCCCGCCGATGGCGATCAACGCCTCCACTTCGTGCCGGCGCAGCGTCTCCAGGCAACGCTCCATGCCACGTTCGTGTTTACCGGGGTTGGTCCGGGAAGTGCGCAGGATCGTGCCGCCCCGAGGGAGGATGCCGCCGACTGCTTCCAGATCGAGGGTTACGGTCTTATCTTCCACGACCCCCCGCCAGCCTTCCAGGAAGCCGACAAACTTGTCGTCGTAATGGAAGATGCCCTTGCGCACGACCGCGCGAATGACGGCATTGAGTCCGGGGCAATCACCTCCGCCCGTGAGCACTCCGATCTTCATTGCGGCTCCTTTCTGCGACTCATGTGCCGCCGACCGGGATGCCGATCGCAACTCCCGGCGTGCGAAATCCTCAGGGCTGAAATTGGGGACTAGATTATCATGTGGCGCGCGTTCCGCAGCCGCGGAACGGAGCTTCCGCCCCATGACCCGCTCCTCGCCGCCGCTGCCATCCTTGCTCCGAATGGCGCTCTGGCTCGCCGTGGCCGTTTTGGGAGCAGCCTCGGTGGCGACCATTGCGCTGCGCCGCGGTGAGTCCGTGAACGCGCTGTGGCTGGTCACGGCTGCCTTGTGCAGCTATGCATTGGGCTATCGTTTTTACAGCAAGTTTGTGGCCGCCAGGGTGCTCGCGCTCGATCCCGTGCGGGCTACTCCCGCCGAGCGCTTGGAGAACGGCCGGGATTTCATTCCCTCCAACAAATGGGTGGTGTTCGGACATCATTTTGCGGCCATTGCCGGCCCGGGTCCGCTGGTGGGGCCGGTGCTGGCGGCGCAATTTGGCTATCTTCCCGGCACGCTCTGGATCCTGGCAGGCGCGGTTTTTGGCGGGTGCGTTCAGGATTTCGTGATCCTGCTGTTCTCGGTGCGCCGCGACGGCAAGTCGCTCACGGAAATGGCGCGAGAAGAAATCGGGAAGGCGGGCGGACTGGTCGCGTACGTCGCCGTGATCGTGATCATCGTGGTCTTGCTCGGCGCGGTCGGCCTGATCGTAGTCAACGCGTTGAAGTCCAGTCCCTGGGGCACCTTTACCATCGCCATGACCATCCCCATCGCCTTGCTCATGGGGGTGTACATGCGCCGCCTTCGCCCCGGCAAAGTGCTGGAGACCTCGTTGCTGGGTTTCGTTCTGGTTCTCGCATCCATCGTAGGGGGCCGTTGGGTGGGGGAATCGGCGGTGCTGGCGCCTTATTTCACCTATAGCGCGGCGACGCTGGCGCTGCTCATCATTCTGTACGGCTATGCCGCCTCGGCCTTGCCCGTATGGCTGCTGCTTGCGCCCCGCGATTACCTGAGCACGTTCGTGAAGCTGGGGACCATCGCGGTGCTGGCGGTGGGGATCCTGGTATCGCATCCCCCGCTCCTCATGCCCGCCCTCACTCGCTTTACCGACGGCATGGGGCCAGTCTTTGCCGGCAAAATTTTCCCCTTTGCCTTCATCACCATTGCCTGCGGGGCCGTGAGCGGTTTTCACTCCCTGATCGCAAGCGGCACCACGCCCAAGATGGTGAGCCGCGAACCGGAGACGCGCATGGTGGGGTACGGCGCCATGGCGGCGGAGTCATTTGTGGCCATCATGGCCACCATTGCAGCTTGCGTGCTGCAACCCGGCACTTACTTCGCCATCAACAGCCCCGCCGGAATCGTAGGTGCGACGCCGGCCGCTGCGGCGAACACGATCTCCTCCTGGGGCTTTCCGGTGAGCGCGGCGCAGATGGCCGGCCTGGCTCGCGCTGTGGGCGAGCAGACGCTGTACAACCGCACCGGCGGAGCTCCCGCGTTCGCGGTCGGAATGGCGCATATCTTCGCCCATAGCCTCGGCGGACAATGGGTGATGGCCCTCTGGTACCACTTCGCCATCATGTTCGAGGCGCTGTTCATTCTGAGCATCCTGGATGCGGGCACGCGCGTGGGCCGCTTCATGTTTCAAGAGGCGCTCGGGCATCTGTGGAAGCCGTTTGGGCGCACCAGTTGGTATCCCAGCGTGCTGACTGCCAGCGCGCTCATCGTCGGGGCATGGGGCTGGTTCCTCTGGCAGGGGGTCAAGGATCCGCTGGGTGGCATCAACTCACTGTGGCCGCTGTTTGGCATCGCCAACCAGTTGCTGGCCACCGTGGCGCTGTGCGTGGCCACCACCATCATCGTGAAATCGGGAAAGACGCGCTACGCTCCGGTGACGCTCGTGCCGCTTTTTTGGCTGGTTGCTGTCACTTTCACGGCGGCTTACCAGAAAGTGCTCAGCCCGGTTCCGCGGATCGGTTTGCTGGCGCACGCCCGCTTGCTGGCGGGAGGGCCGCCGGCAGCCGATACCCCCCGCCTGATCCTCAACGACCGCATGGACGCCGCCATCGCGACGGCGCTGGTGCTCCTGGTGAGCCTGATTGTTCTGGAAGCGGCGCTGGAGTGGTGGCGCGTGTTGAGCCGCCGCAAAGCTGCGCTCACACACGAGACCCCGTTTGTGCCCACGCGCTGGACCGCGGAGGAGTTGCCATGAGCCTGGCGGTATGGCGCAGGTCTTTGGCAACAGGTTTCCGCGTCTTCGCGGCCGCGCTGCGCGAAATTTTCGACGAATCCGCCTACCAGCGGTTCCTGACGCGCCAGGGTTGGGAAGACAGCCCCCGCTCCTACAGCGAATTTCTCCAGGAAAGAGAGGCGTTGGGACGGCGGCCGCGTCCGCGCTGCTGCTGACTCAACGAAGCTTAGGCGGGCCGGCCGAATTCCCGCCGGTGCTACACTCGCAGGCGATGCGAGTCCTGGGAATCGATTGTGGGACCGAGTGCACGGGCTACGCCGTGGTGGAGCAGAGTGAGGATGGGGAACTGCGCTCTGTGGCGTGGGGCGGGATCCGGCTGCGCGCGCAAGAGCCTTTGCCGATCCGGCTGCTGAAGGTTTCCGAGAAACTTGCCGAACTTATTTCGCTTCACCAGCCGGACCAGGTCGCGATCGAGGATGTGTTCTACTCCGTCAATGTCAAGTCGGCGCTGAAGCTGGGCCAGGTGCGCGGCGTAGCCATGCTGGCCGCCGCCCAAGCAGGGTTGCCGGTCGCGGAGTATGCCCCCTTGACCATAAAATCCGCGGTCGTGGGCTATGGCCGGGCGGAGAAGACGCAGGTGCAGCACATGGTCGTTCGGCTTCTGCGCCTGAGCGTGGTTCCGGAGCCTGCCGATGCCGCCGATGCACTCGCCATTGCCATTTGCCACCTTCACTCTGCCGCCACCATGGTTCGGCAGGGCGGTTAGCGTCGCCGATGAAACGAGATCGACCTCTACGAACTCTGCTGAGCCTCCTCCTGCTGTGCTCTGGAGCGAGCGCGCAAGCTCCGGCCGGGCAGAGCGCAACCATCAGCTTCGCCTTCAATTTTCCTGGGGCCTTGCCGTCGCAATACAAGATTGCCGTGGATGAGGGCGGCCGGGGCGAATACCAGTCCTCGGGAACCGACCCCTCGCCCCAGCGCTTGAGCAGCCCCTACGCAGGCGCTTCGGGTGCCTACAGCGACGGCAGCGAGAGCTCCCCCAGCGACGCCAGCCGGGATGAGCCTTACCGCGTTTCCTTTAGCTTGTCCGCGGGTACGCGCGAACGTATCTTTGCCCTCGCGGCGGCCGCGCACTACTTCCAGGGAGACTTCGATTACAAGAAGAAACGCCTGGCCAGCACCGGGGAAAAAACGCTGGCCTATAACGCTGGCGACAT
>JAMXLI010000168.1 GCA_024281115.1 Terriglobales bacterium
CGCACCAGGTAGATAAAGAACCAGGTATAGAAAATGTAGGGCGAGTAGCCGTGGCAGAAGTAACTCACCAGCAGGCCCCAAACGGAACGGCTGGCCAGGAGCTTTCTCCAGGGTGTCCGCGACATCGTCCCGCGCGCCCGGGTGGAGGGTGTCTTGCCGGCCGCTATCAGCGCCAATTCTCCGGAGTTGAGGCGACCATGCTCCTCCGGCCGATTGGTGGCATAGGCGTACCAGGCTAAAGCAATCAGCAGTGCCGCGCCGCCGCACAGCATGAAAGTGCTGCGCCAGCCCCAGCTGCGCATTACGGAGGAGAACAGCAAGGGGGCGACGATGCCGCCGGCGCCCACGCCGCCGAAAAGCAGACTGCTGCCCAGACCACGCTCGCCCACCCCCGTCCAGAATGCCACCACCTTGTTGGCATTGGGATAGCTGGCCGCCTCGCCTGCCCCGGTCAGCAGCCGCAGGATGCCGAAGATCCAGGCCGTGTTCCACCATGCGCCGGCGCGCGCCGCCGGCACCAGTCCCATCAGGATGGTGAAGCTGGCCCACCACAGGATCGCGAACGTCAGGGTGCCGCGCGGGCCAAAGCGATCGCCTGCCCAGCCGCAAGGAACCTGGAACAAGGCATAGCCGAAAGCAAACGCCCCGAGAATCCAACCCATGGCGTGGTTGCTGAAAGCAAACTCGTCCTGAATGTACTTGCCGGCGATGCTCAGGTTCAGGCGACCGAGCGCGGTCACCGCCATGATGACGGTCAGCATGGCGAGAATTTGCCAGCGCACACGCGTCGGCTTTGCGGCGGCGATCTGGCTGGTTTGCATGCTGGCCTGCAGGCAGAGCTGCCGGGCATTGAGCAGCGCCGGGAGCAAGGCGCACATTCAGGCGCGCCAAGCCCCGCTCGCCTCGCTCACTGGATGTCGAACACCTGCACACTCGCCACCTTGGCTCCCAATTTCGAGCCCTCGGCAGCACAGACCGCCACATAGTAGCGGTTCAGTTCGGGGACAAAGATCGAAGTTTTTCCTCCGACCGCGCTGGGCACCTTCGCCGCCAGTTCGTAAGTGTTCGCGTCTTTTGTGCGATACACAAAGATCAGGCCCTGGCGGCCGGACACGTAAATGCGCTTGCGGGCGGGATCGAGAAACATATCGTCAGCGCCGCTCACGCTGGGAAGGTCCGCAACCTGTTTCCCGCTGGTCGTGTCCAGCACCACCAGGCGCGCCGGCGTGCGGGTGACCACGAACAGCCGGTGATTGGGTTCGTCGAGCGCCATGGGCGAGTTCTTCTGCCCCGCCTGGATCGGCCAGGTAGCGATGATGGACCGCTTGCCGCGATCGATCACCAGGACCTGGCTGTGGGCCGTATCGTTGACGTACATGCGCGGGGTGGAGGTCTCGAGTGCGATTGCCTCCAGTTGCGGCGACTCGATGCGAATGTCGCCAATGTGCTTGTCGGATTTGGTATCGGTGATGCCAATGGTCGAGTACTGCAGGTCGGCGCCCTTGCCTCCGTTGGCCGTGTACAGAGTGCCGGTAGCGGAATCGAAGGCGGAGGAGTCTGCGTCTTGCAGCAGCTTGGCCGCGTCAATGGGCTGGTAGCTGTCCCCCTTCAGGAACTTCACCTCGCCGGCGCCTCCGTCCACCACCACCAGCTTGTTGGCGTCCGCGAGGTAGCGTACGTAGTGCGGTTCTCCGAAGCCGCCAATGCTGTGCAGGTGTTTCCCCGATTTCAGGTCGAAGACCTCCACGCTTTTGTGGTCCTCGGCGGTCAGGAACAGGCGGTTGCCGCGCAGGTCCAGGCCGAAGTGATCGAAGTCGCCCTCGATCTCCTTCAAGGGAATGGTTTGCACCAGCCGGAGCGGCGCATTGGTCGCGTTGCGCCGGGGAGTGGCCGGCTTGGAGTCGCCGGAGTGCGCCTGGGGGGCAATTCCCAGCAGAAGAGTGAGACAAAACAGGCTGAGCTTTTTCATGGGTCCTCCTCGTACACGCGCTCCTGACGCGGCTTAGCTGGCGTTCTACGTTCTGGAATATCTTGGCTCGGGGGGCGCCGCCGGGAGTTCCGCGGCCGGCGCTTCCTTTCCGCTCAGATAAAAATGCACCGCCGGGGTGATGATGAGCGAAAGCACCATCGAGATCAGGATGCCCCCAATCACGGCAATGGCGAGCGGTTGCAGCATCTGCGAACCCGCTCCCAGGGCCAGCGCCAACGGCAGCATGCCGGCCACGGTGGCCAGGGCAGTCATCAAGATCGGGCGCAATCGGCGGCGGCCTGCCTGGATCATCGCGTCTTCCGCGCCAAAACCCAGGCGCCGGAATTTCTGGTCGGCGTCGAGCAGCAGGATGCCGTTCTTGGCCACGATGCCGATGACCATGATGAGTCCCATGAAGGAGGAAATGTTGAAGGTGGTGCGCGTAATCAGCAGTGCAATGAAGACGCCGGATGTACTCAGCAGGGCGGAAGAAAGGATCGCCAGCGGGGCGCCGAAGGTCCCAAATTCAAACAACAGGACGATGAAGACCAGCACCACTGCCAGGATCAGTACCATCACCAGGTCGCGGAAGGAGCGTTGCTGTTCCTGGTAGGTGCCCCCGTAGACCACGCGGATGCTGGCGGGTAGCTTCAGGTCGCGCACCGCCTTTTGCGCGGCGGCAATGCCGCTGCCCAGGTCGCGGCCTTCCAGGCGCGCAGTTACGGCCACGTCGCGCTGCAGGTTCTCGCGCCGGATCTCGTTCTGTCCGGGCAATTCGGTCAGCGTTGCCACCGAGCCCAAGGTCGCGGTCTTGCCCGTGGAGCTGGTGAGCAAGGTGTTGCTCATGGCTTCGAGCGAACTGCGGTTGGAATCGGGGAAGCGCACCCGGATGGTGTAGGCGCGCTCGTTGGAGACCACCGGGGTGGTTGCCGGCTCTCCCTCCAGGACGGCGGCCGCATCGGTCGCCACTTCTTCCGGCGTGAAGCCGGCGCGCGCGGCCACGCTGGGATCAATGTGGAAGGCCACCGCCGGACCGCTGATGGTGTTTTCCACCCCGTCCAGCACGTCCACCACCCCGGGAATCTTCTTGATGGACTCGGCTATTTTGGGGGCCCACTCGTACAGCAGCTTGGGGTCGGGACAAAACAGCTTGATCTGGATGGGCTCGGGCGCGCTGGTGAGATCGCCGATCATGTCCTGGAGCACCTGGATGAATTCCACGTCAACCGCAGGCTCCTGCACCGCGAACTTGGCGCGGGCGTCGGCGATGACCTCCTCGATATCGCGGTCGCGATCAGACTTGAGCTTCACGCTGATGTCGCCGGTGTTGGCCTCAGTCACCGCCGCCAGTCCGAGCTGCAGCCCGGTGCGCCGCGACGTGCTCTCCACTTCCGGCAGTGTGCGCAGGATTCTCTCCATGTGCGCCACCACCCGGTTAGTTTCCGCGAGCGAGCTGCCCGCCGGCATGATGTAATCCACCACGAAACCGCCCTCGTCCATCTCCGGGAGCAAGTCGGAGCCCAGCAGTTTGTAGCAGAGGAAAGAAGCCACGATGAGCACGGCGCTGCCGGCCACCATCCACCTGGGGCGTTCCAGGGCAAAGCGCAAGGCGCGCTCGTAGAAGCGCACAACGGACAAGAAGCGCCCGCGCAGGGAAGCGTCTTCGGCGCGCATCAGGCGCTCCATCAAATCGTCGTCATTTTTGGAAATGGAATCTTCGGCCGTCGCGCCGCGGCGTTCGCGGATGAAGTACTGGCTGAGGTTGGGCGTCCAGGTGAGCGCCAGCGCCAGGGAAGTCAGCAGCGACACGCCCACGGTGATGGCCAGCGCGCGGAAGAAAGTGCCGGTCACGCCCGCAATCGAGATGAGCGGCAGAAAAACGACGATGGGCGTGATGGTCGAGCCGATAAGCGGAACCGTGATTTCCTGCAGCGCGCTGCGGATGGCCTGCAGCCGGCTCTGGCCGGCGTCGCGGTGGAGCACAATGTTTTCCACCACCACGATGGCATCGTCAATCACCAGTCCCACCGCGGCCGCCAGGCCTCCCAGGGTCATCAGGTTGAAGCTCTGTCCGACGATCTTGAGCGCGATGAAGGTGACCATGACGGTCACCGGGATCACCAGTCCGGCCACGATCGAGGTGCCCCAATCGCGCAAAAACAGGACCATGATGATGGAAGCCAGGATCAGGCCCAGCAGGATGGCGTCGCGCACGCTCTTGATGGACGCGCCCACGATTTCCGACTGATCGTAGAACGGGACAATCTGAATTCCCGCCGGCAACGTGCGCCGGATCTGCTCGATTTCGCCGTGCACTTCCTCGGCCACCCGCATCGTGTTGCTGTCGGGTTGCCGGTTGATGTTGAGCAATACGGCGGGGCGGGCCTGCGCGGTTACGATCGTGTACACCGGCTTGACCGACGGCTGCACGGTGGCCACGTCGCCGATGCGGACCGGTATCCCGGCGGGCGTGCTCTTGATAACGATGCCGCCTATCTGCTCCGGACTGTGTACCTGGGCATCGATCAGTCCCAGGAACAGCTGGTGATTGCGCTCCAGCAGCCCTGGAGAGTCAATCAGGTTGGTGCGCCGCACCGCTTCGAGAATGTCGGGCACGGTGACGCCGGCTTCCAGCAGCTTGGCCGGATCGGGCGTGATCTGGAATTCCGGTTCCTTGCCTCCCTGCACCACCACGGTGGAGACGCCGGGCAGCCGGTTGAGCCGGGGCTTGATTTCGTAGGTGGCCATCTCCCACAACCGGGTCTGGGGGACGCGGTCTGAGGTCAGGCTGTACCCCAGGATGGGGAAACTGGCGAAGGTGAGGCGGTTGGTCACGATTTTCGCCGTGGAGGGCAAGAATGGCTGGGAGCGCGCGACGGCGGCATCCACGTACTGCAGGGTCTGGAACATGTCTATGCCCCAGTCGAAGAACAAATCGACCTCCGCCGAGCCGCGGCTGGTAATGGAGCGCACCTCCTGCAATCCGGGAACCGCGTTCACCGCTTCTTCCAGCGGACGCGTAATGGTTACCATCATCTGGTCAATCGGCATCACCCCGTTGTCAACGCCGATAACGATGCGGGGGAAATTCGTGGCCGGAAAAACCGCGATGGGAATGGTGAATGCCAGGTAGCCGCCCACAAGGGCCAAGGTGACGATCAGGAAGATGATGGATTTTGAATGCTGGGCCACCCAATACGTGGATGCGCTTCCGCGTTCGGATTTGCTGTCAAGCGTCTTGTGGCCTGGGAATCTCATGGTTTCCGGGTGCGGGATCAGCTAATCCTTTTCATCCTTGTCGCCCTTTTCGTCTTTCTCCTGTTTCGATTCGCCGCTTCCCTCTTTGCTGTTTTCCTGCGCGGCCGCCTCCATAGGTCGCACCTTGGTGTTGTCGGGCAAACCAAACGCGCCTTCCCCGACCACCTTTTGGCCCGGTTTCAAACCCTTCGTGATCTGCACGAGCTCTGCGGTACGGATGCCCGGTTCCACGGCTTGCTGGTGCGCCTTGCTGTCGTCGCCTACCACCATCACGGTGTTGCTGCCGTCCGCGCCCGTCAGCAGTGCGGCTGTCGGCACTGTCACGGCATCGCGGAGGGTTTCGGCCACCATGGCCAGCTTCACCGAAGTCCCCGGCCGCAAACGCCGCTCCTTGTTGGCGGCTTCCACCCACACCTCGACCGTGGTGCTGTTCGGATCCAGCGCCGGGCTCACCATCGTGACCTTCCCGGGAATCTCCTCGTTATCGCCGGGCTGCGTGATGCTGGCCGTGTCCCCCACCTTCAGCAGCCGGGCGTCCGCTTGCGGGATATGGGCGCGCGCGATCACGCGCGAGGTGTCCATCACCGTGATCAGCGGGGTCCCCGCAGTGGCCATTTCCCCCGGATACAGCGGCCGGTCGGTCACCACTCCGTTGATCGGGCTGCGAATCTGGGAATAACTGAGTTGCGCCTCCGCCCCCATGTACTTGCCCTTGGCGGAGGTCAACTGGCCCGCCGCCGACTTCAGCTCCTGGGTTTTGCCGATAGCCATGAGCGCATCGAGATGCTTGCGCGCCAGTTCGTACGTGTTCCTGGCCTGTGTGTAGGAAACCAGTGACTGGTCCAGGTCCTTGCGGGGCAGGGCGCCCTGGGCATAGAGCTTCTGCCGGC
>JAMXLI010000169.1 GCA_024281115.1 Terriglobales bacterium
GGAGGGGCTGCTGGGCTCGGAAGCCTACGCCTCGCAGCATGCCGGGGAGATGGACAAGATGTTGGCCGCCGTCATCTTCGACAGCGGCACCGGCCGGGTGACCGGCTTCACCCTGAGCGGGCGCACCGACTTGGCGTCCGCCACCCGCGAGCTGCTGCATCCCCTCGCCTACCTGGGCGCGACCGAGGTCACCCAGGATGCCGACATGGGCACCGACAACTTCGATTTTCTGCTCCAGGGCGTGCCCACCCTGGTGGCCAACCAGGAGGTGGCCAACTACACGGAGAACTACCACGCCGCCTCCGACACCTACGACAAGGTGGACCTGGCCAATTTGCGCAACCAGGTGGTGGAAGCCGCCGCCACTACTTTCGCTCTCGCCGACTCTGCTCAGCGCTACGGCACCCGCCAGTCACGTCCGCAAATCCAGCAGCTTTTGCTGGAAACTCATCTGGACCGCACCATGAAACTGAACGGCACCTGGGCGGATTGGGAGAGCGGCAAACGCGGGAGGGCGCGCTAGCGCCGGTTGGCGAGGTGGCCGTGGACCATCCGCTGTTCTGGATCCTGTTCAATGTGTTCGTGGTGATCGTGCTGGCGCTCGATCTGGGCGTGCTGAACCGGCATCCCCACAAAGTAGGCTTCCGCGAAGCCCTGGGCTGGAGCCTCGCCTGGGTGACCCTGGCGGCCGTTTTCGCCGTGCTCGTTTATTTCTGGCACGGCCGTCCCGCTGCCCTGGAATTTGTGAGCGGCTACCTGGTTGAGCAGTCGCTCAGCGTCGATAACCTCTTCGTCTTCCTGGTAATTTTCCGCTACTTCAAGGTGGCGCCCCACCTGCAGCACCGGGTGCTGTATTGGGGAATCATCGGGGCGCTGGTCATGCGCGGCGTGTTCATCGTTGCCGGCGTCGGATTGATCCGCCGTTTCGACTGGCTCATCTACGTCTTTGGCGCATTTCTCCTCTTCAATGGGGTGCAGTTGCTCCGGCAGGAGGAAGTGGAAGTCCACCCCGACCAGAATCCCGTGGTGCGGCTGCTGCGCCGCTTCATGCCCGTCAGCGCGGAATATGAGGGGGGAAAATTTCTGGTACGACGCGAGCGTCTCTACGCCACGCCCCTGATGCTGGTGCTGCTGGTCATTGAGACCACCGACGTGCTGTTCGCCGTGGACTCTGTGCCGGCCGTGCTGGCTATTTCCCTCGATCCCTTCATCGTGTACACGTCAAATGTTTTCGCCATCCTGGGCTTGCGCTCCATGTACTTTGTGCTGGCCGGCTTGATGCAAAGGTTCCGCTACCTGCACTATGGCTTATCGCTGATCCTGATGTTCATCGGGGTCAAAATGCTCATCTCGCACTACTACAAAATTCCCACCGGGGTGGCGCTGGCGGTGGTGGCGACGCTGCTGGCCCTTTCGGCGGCAGCTTCGCTTTTGCCGGCGCGGACCTCGGCCTCCCAGGAGTGACATCCGCCTCCCGCTCCCGCACGTTTGTTCCGGGTAAGTTATGATGATCCACCGTGAGTAAGGTCTCCTTTCCCATCCCACCCCATCACTACGAGGCCACCATCGAGGATGGCCTGCTGGGCCGCGCCGGCGCCGTGCTCAAGGAAGTGCTGCCGGGGCATACTCGCTACTTCGTGCTCACCGTGCCGCCGGTCCGCAAAGCTTGGGGGCCGGCGCTCATGTCGTCGTTGTCAGGGGTTGGTCTGGAAGCCGAGATGATCGAGATGCCGGACGGGGAGAGCCATAAGACCCTCACCACGGTGGAGCACCTGGCGCGCAAGTTGGTGAAAGCGGGCGCGGACCGCCACTCGGCGCTGGTGGCGTTTGGGGGTGGCGTGGTGGGCGACGTGGGCGGAATGGTCGCTGCCATCTACATGCGCGGCATCGATTACGTGCAGGTGCCCACCACCTTGCTGGCCCAGGTGGATGCGGCCTTGGGGGGCAAGACCGGGGTCAACCTGCGCGAAGGGAAAAACCTGGTAGGACGCTTTCATCAGCCGCGCTCCGTACTGATCGACCCCAGCGTGCTTGCCACCCTGCCGGAACGGGAATTCCGGTCCGGCCTGTACGAGGCGCTGAAATGCGGCATCGTGGGCAATCCGGGGGTATTTGAGCGTTTGGAAACGCAGCGCGATCCCATCTTGCGGCGCGACCCGGCGGCGCTGGAATGGATGATCACCGAGTGCGTGAAGTTGAAGGCGGCCATTGTCACTGCCGATACCGAGGAGGGCGGCCCGCGACGCATGCTCAATTTCGGTCATACCATCGGTCACGCGCTGGAAGCGGAGACCAGCTATCGGCAATTCCTGCACGGCGAAGCCGTCGCCTGGGGCATGGTGGCGGCCGCCATGATTGCCGCGGCCTTGCAGAAGACCGATTCCGACACCGCCAGGCGCATCATCTCGACCGTGCTGGCCCTGGCCCCTCTGCCCAAGGTGGATCTGCGCGGCAAGCGCGTTTTTCGCCGCCTCAAGGCGGACAAGAAGCGCGTCAACGGCTCTGTGCCTTTTGTGTTGCCGCGCCAGATTGGCGAGGCGGAGATCGTTTCCGAGGTTCCTGACGGCGCGGTCATCCAGGCGATTGAGGAATTGCGATACCTCTCGCAGGCGTAGACTTCAGCCCGGACCCGGACAATTGGCCCCAGTTCCAGTAATTCCCGCATCGTGACTCCATCCAGCAGCGCGCCGGTAACGGGAGCGGCCCCGCCAGGAGCCGCGGACCCCCGCGCGGCTTCCCAGGCAGTGCGGGAGATGTTTACCGCCATCGCTCCCCGCTACGACCTGCTGAACCACGTACTTTCCTGCAACGTGGACCGGATATGGTGGGCGCGCGCCGCGCGGGCCTTCGCCGGAATCCTGCAGAACCCTGCGGCGCAGGTACTCGACCTGTGTTGCGGAACCGGCGACATGGCCTTTGCCTTGGCGGCTCGCCGGCCCAGCGGCGGCGCCGCCGTCCGCGGCGTTGATTTTTCCCACGCCATGCTGCTCCGGGCGCGACGGAAATCAGCCGATCGCCGCATGAACTGGATCGAGGCGGACGCGTTAAACCTGCCATTTCCCGATGCCAGCTTCGATCTGGTCACGTCGGCCTTCGGATTCCGCAACCTGGCCGATTACGACGCCGGACTGCGCGAGATCGCCCGCGTGCTGCGGCCGGGAGGGGAAGTGGGATTGCTGGATTTCGGCATGCCAGGGGGCGCCGCCGGGCATCTTTACCGACTGTACTTTAGCCGTGTGCTGCCCCTGCTGGGCACGCTCGTCTCCGGCGTTCGAGGTCCTTACCGCTACCTGCCAGCCTCCGTGCAGCGCTTTCCTGCAACCCCGGAAATGCTGGAGCGAATGCGCCACGCCGGCTTTATGGAGCCCTCATGGACGCCGTACACGCTGGGAATCGCTGGATTGTTTCGCGCCAAACGATCGCCAATGAACACCACGATTTGAACCGCAGACGGTGCATTTTGCGAGATACGGCTGAAGCGGACGGCACATTCCGGTAGCAGGACGGCAGCAGCGGCATACAACGTCTGATTTGAAAAGTTCATCTCTGCTCCTTGGAATGACGAAAGAGTTGCTAGAAAGACCTGCGGCGGCAGGAGCGCCCGTCGCAACTTCTTTTGACCCCGTTGGATACTTTTCTTCTTTAGGAACGGGGGCGAGCATCCACGTCTACCAGCGCAACCAACGGGTATTCACCCAGGGAGAGTCCTGCGAGGCCATCTACTTCGTGCGCGACGGCGCTCTCAAACTGACCATCACTTCAGAGCGCACGCGCCGGCGGGCCACCATTGCGGTGCTGGGGCCCGGCGACCTGATCGGCGAGACTTGCCTCCACAAACCGGATCAATACAAGGCCACGGCGCACGCTTTATCTGAGACCACGGTGGTGAAAATCGGGCGGGAGACGATGATCCGTCTATTGCGGGAGCAGCCCGAGTTGAGCGAATTCTTCGTCAAGTACCTGCTTACCCGTCACAGCCGCATGCAGGACGACCTGGTAGATCAACTATTCAATTCCAGCGAGAAACGCCTGGCCCGCACCCTGCTCCTTCTGGCCGGCTACGGCGAAAAAACCGACACTGAGCGTGTGGTGTACAACATCAGCCAGGAAACCCTGGCTGAAATTGTCGGCACCACGCGTTCACGGGTGAACGTTTTCATGAACAAGTTCCGCAAATTAGGGTTCATCGAGTACAACCATGGCCTGCACGTGCGCCCCAGCCTCATGGATTTTGTGCACAAGAGCAAGAGCTAGATAGTCCGGCAATTAACTTCAGCGTTCATGGTTCAATTGGGAACCTTGACAGTATCCAGACGTACACTTTAGATTCCCCTACTCTGACGTTTTTGCTCGGTTCGAATGTAGCCCCTGGTCGTGGGCGACCCAGAAACCGAGCCCCGATTTCCGGAGAGAACGTGACACCCACGATCAAGCGGGTACTCATCGCCGACGACGAACCGATTATTGCCGACACGCTTTCCGCCATTCTGCGGCGCGTGGGGTACGAGGTATTCACGGTATACGGCGGGCTGGATGCGGTCTCTAAATCCCTGGAACTACGGCCGGAGCTGGTTATCACCGACGTGATGATGTCGGACATGAACGGCATCGATGCCGCCATTGAAATCCGCCGGCAACTGCCGCAGACCAAGATCCTTTTGTTCTCCGGCCACGCCGCCACCGCCGGCCTGCTGGAAAAAGCGCGGGCGCAGGGCCACGATTTCGCTTTCCTCAGCAAGCCTATTCATCCCAACGATCTGCTGAACGCGCTGAACCGGTAGCTGTCCCGTGCCCGCTGAAGGTGGACACGTACCGCCTAGCTCGCGGCGGAATGGCGGTTGCGCGCCGGACGAGCGGGTTGTGCCGCCTCGTGGCGGAAGATATCGCGGAACGCCCGCTCGTTGCTGTAGTGAATGACGCGCTCATAATCCCGTCCCAGGTACGCGCGCAGCCGATTGGTATCCATGATGTAGGTTCCGGTCATGTAGGGAGCCGCCTGAGGGGGAATGGCGGAAATGCGCAGCTTCCAAAGCAGGTGCAGCACGGCGCTGAAGGCAGCGCGCGTGGGCACCCTCAACAGACGGTTGCCAGCAATCGCAATGCAATCGCGAAAGCTCAGCGGCTCGCCGCGGCCGGCGACGTTGAGCACGGTCAAGCCGGGGTCCCCCGGTTCGCGGCGCAGCAGGTAGGCGATGAGCCGCGCCATGTCGTCCACATGGACGAATTGAACTCGGTTCTCGAGATAGCGGCGGCCCAGAGGCAGCACGATGGGTAGACGACCCTTGCGCGCGCGCAGCCTTCGCGCGATTTTCCCCGTTCCGTTGGGCGTACCCCGAAACGCGCCCAAAAGGTAATTGTCCAGGCTGGCGCCCGCGAAAATATGCGGCCGCAGGATGTAGGTCGCGCAGGATGCCGCCGCGGCCGCGCGCGCCTGCACCAGCCGGTCGGCCTCTCGCTTGTGGATCGCGTAGGGCAGGGTATGACCGCCCAGCGGGAAGTCTTCGCTCACCGGCCCCGGCAGGTCCGAGCCGTACGCGGAAACGCTGCTCAGGTGGATGAACTTCCGGACCGGGCCGCGGTCGCGGCAGGTCTCGGTCACCGCCTCCACCACCCGCGCCGTGCCCGCGACGTTGATGCGCCACATGCGGTCCACGTCCAGAACTCCGCTGCGCACGGGATCAATGATGAAAGCGATGTGCACCACCGCCTGCGGGCGGAACTCGCGAATGGCGCCCATCAGTGCCACGCAGGACGACTCCTCCGCCAGATCAATGCGGAGAAAATGCGCGAGCTCGCCCGTGACCGGGCGAGCGAGATCGGCCCCGATGACGTCGAAATCGTGCAGCTGCCCGAGCAAACGCGCGCCCAGGTTGCCTGCAACTCCGGTTACCAGCACTGCGGGCTTCAATGGCGAGGTGGCCTCAAGGTTGCGGGGGCGCGGCCGGTTTTTCCGCGGGCTTGGCTTCCGGTGCCTTCGGTCCCGGCTTCGCGCCCCGCGGCTCCGTTCCGGCCTCGTTGCCGCCGAAGTATTCCGGATTCAGTTGCGGATGGATGGAGTTGATGAGCGATTCCATGCGCTCCTGCATCCTCTGCGCCTGGAGCGTAGTCTGGATTTCGGCCTTGGCTTGCGTAAACGGAATCTCCTGCTTGGAGACGGATTTATAGATGTAAAAGCCGCCTGGATCGGAAATCAGCTCGGATACCTGTCCGGGGCTGAGATCAAAAACCTTTTCATGCGCCGTGGGCAGATTGCCGCGCGTAATCTTCCCCAGGCTCACGTTGGGTTCAGCCGCCTTCAAACCCGCAGCCGCAAAGGCCTCCTTCTGCAGCTTGGTGAAGTCCTCGCCCGCCGCAGCGCGCTGGCGCAGCTTTTCCGCCAAGTCTTTCATGGCCGCTTCTTCCGCCGCGGTATCGGGTTTTTGCGAGCTGGCATTGGCGGGAGGAGGTTCGTGCTGCTTGGTTTTGGGCACGAAGATGCGCTGCAGCTCGACCTGCTGGAATTTTGCGGGATTATTGTTGTAGTACTGTTGCAGTTCCGCGTCGGGGATGTTCGAGGCCTGCTTCTGCACCGAGCGCGTGAAATCCTGCGCCAGGATCTGCAAGCTGGCGAATTTCATCATTTCCTGGTAATGCGACTCCTTGTCCAAACCCTGTTTCCTGGCCTGTTCAGCGAATAAAAGCAACCGGGGATAGGCGGTTGCCAACTGGCGGCGCATGGGAGGAGCAACATTCAGGGTCTCGGCGAGCTGGTCGAATTCGGCGCGCGTTACCACGGTTTTGCACCCCGGCTTAGCCGCGGCCTTCCCTTGAGAAGCCGCCTCGCCGGCCGTCGTCTTCTTGGAGGTGCCGCCCGCAGCCGCCGGCCCGGCGCTGCCGGCAACCCCCGCGCTTTCCGGGGCGCACAGCCCTTCCACCGTGATTACCGGCGTATTCGGCCCCACCTTGGACTGGGCGGCTGCCCCGGCTTGGGGCGCCGTCCCGCCACCCGCTGCACCGGGTTCTTGCTCATCGTCCTCATCTTCCTTCTCGTTTTGACCCGAGGCCGACTGCGGCCGGTCTTTATCATCCTCCTGCGCCGAAGTTTTCGAAGCGGTGCCGGATGGTTTTTGACCAGCGGGCGCGACCTGCGCGCGCACCAGGCCGGATAGCAGGAACAGCAGCAAGAGCCAGCGAAATTGCATGGAAATTACTCCTCAAGAAGGGCACCAGAATGCTAGCACATAGCTCTTCGGGGCCGGTCCCGCAGCGGCAGCACGCAGCAGGTGACGCCTGCGCCGCCACGGGCGATAATTCCAACATGTCCAGCGCCGCCTTCAGTGCCGACCAGATGCGCGCCGAAAAGCGCGCCGTCGCCGGAAACTCGGTGATGGCCGCGGTGGGCATCACCGCCCTCAAGCTGCTGGTGGGGATCAGCACCGGTAGCCTGGGCATTCTCTCCGAGGCGGCGCATTCCGGGCTGGATCTTTTCGCTGCGGTGATCACGCTGCTCTCAGTGCGGGTGTCGGACAAGCCCGCCGATGCCGACCATCAGTATGGCCACGGCAAAGTCGAGAACTTCTCCGCTTTTATCGAAACCGGGCTCCTGGTGCTCACCTGTGTCTGGATCATCTACGAGGCCATCCGCCGCCTGTTTTATAAGCATATCGAGATTGAACCTACGCCTCTGGCCTTCATGGTGATGTTTTTGTCCATGGGGGTGGATTACTGGCGCTCGCGCGCGCTCTCGCGCATCGCCTCCAAGTACGACAGCCAGGCGCTGGAAGCCGACGCGCTGCACTTCAGCACCGATATCTGGTCGAGCGGGGTGGTCATCCTGGGGCTGCTCCTGGTCTGGGTGGGCAGGTCCTTCAAGATTGAGTGGCTGCGCGATGCCGATCCTGTCGCTGCCCTGCTGGTGGCCGGACTGGTCTTCTACGTCAGCTCGCGCCTGGCCCGCAAAACCATTGACGCTCTGCTCGACGCGGCGCCGGCGGGGGTGCGCTCGCAGATCATTGACGAGGTGTCCACCATCGGCGGTGTGCTTGAATTGGACCGGGTCCGCATCCGCCGCGCCGGCAACCGCTATTTTGCCGACCTGTTGGTTGGCCTGGGTCGCAATCTCACCTTCCAGCGCACCGAGCAGATTGCCGGCGAAGTCACCAATGCCGTCCACCGCGTCCTGCCCGATGCCGACGTGGTCGTGCGCTCCGTGCCGCAGGCGCCTCGGGAAGAAAACATCTTCGACCGCATCCGCGCCGTCGCCTCGCGCAACAACCTGAACGTGCACGACGTGAGCGTGCAGGACCTATCCGGGCGCCTGCACGTGGAGCTGCACCTGGAACTCGACGAGGGAATGACGCTGATCAAGGCCCACGACCAGGTGAGCCTGCTGGAGTCGCAGATTCGCCGCGACGTGCCGGAGATTTCCTCCATCCTCACCCACATCGAGAGCGAGCCCGCCACCATTGAGCCGGGCGATGAAATCCGGCACCACCACGAGCTGGAGCGGCGCTTGCGGCGCATCGTCGCGGAGTTTCCCGACGTGCTTGATCTGCACGATGTGAAGTTGAAGCGCGTGCGCGACCGCCTCTACCTCTCCTGCCACTGTACTTTTTCCGACCATCTCCCGCTGGCACGCGTGCACGATCTCGCCACCGAGCTGGAAATCCGCTTCAAGCAGGATGCGCCCGAATTGTTCCGGGTGCTGATCCATCCGGAGCCGGCTACGGACAATACGCGATAATCTATGGATTCGATGACCGCCTCCGCCCTGTTCACCGACCAGGAGCGCTTCCTCGCCACCTCCGGCAGCCGGCATGCCTTGGTCATGGATGCGGGCACGGAGAAGACAGCACCCAGCCCGATGGAACTTGTCCTGGTATCGCTCTGCGGCTGCACCGGCTCCGACGTTGTGAACATCCTGCGCAAGAAGCGTGAGCCGTTTACGTCGCTGGAGGTGCGGGCGGAAGCCGAGCGCGCCCCCTCGCCTCCCATGGTGTTCACCGCCATCCGGCTCACCTACCGCGTGGGCGGGCCGGTCTCGCGCAAGGCCATGGAAGACGCGGTGCGGCTGTCCAAGGAAAAGTACTGCTCGGTTTCGGCCATGCTGCAGGCCACCGCCGCCATTACGGCGGTCATCGAATACGTTTAAGATTTTTGTGCAGCCGCGGCCCTGCCCGGCTACTCTGAGATGGCTATGGCGAGCAAGGTAGTTTTTTTTACGCAACCCGGGTGACCGCCCTGCCGCACGGTACGGGCCTACCTCTCGGCGAGAGGTATCGAATTCGAGGAGCGGGACGTGAGCAGCGATCCCCAGGCGGTGGACGATCTCGTCCACAAGTACAACAGCCGTTCCACGCCCACCTTGATCGTCAACGACGAGGTGATGATCGGGTTCGACCCGGAACTTCTTGACCAGCTTCTCTCACGTTAGGCCGCACGCCCTTCGGGGATACGTCTACATTGCCGCCGCTACCTGCTGCTGGGGGCTCTCCGCTGCCCTCGGCCGTGCCGCCTTCACCGGGCGCTTGTTTGCCGCCGGAGGCCTGCCCCGCATCGGCCCGCTGATATTGGCGCAAAGTCGCACCACGATTTCGCTGCTGGTGTTGGTTCCGCTCCTGTTGTTGCGCTTGGGATGGACGAAGGTGGCGCTTCCCAGGGCCGATGCCGCGCGGGCGCTGCTCCTGGGTGTCCTCGGGGTGGCTGCCTCCAATTTTTTTTATTACGCTGCCATCGAAAAGACCAACGTGGCCACCGCTATTACCTTGCAGTACACCGCGCCCGTGCTGGTCCTGGTGTACATGGTGGCGCGACGGAGGCAACGGGCCACGCTCCTGCGGGTGAGCGCGGTGCTGCTCTCGGTGGCCGGGTGCGCGCTGGCCATCGGCCTGCTGGGCGGCAGCCGGCTGCGTTTGAATCCGGCGGGCGTGGCCGCGGCGGAGATTGCGGCGTTCTCCTTTGCCTTCTACAACGTGTACGCGCACGGCTTGCTTCTGCGGCACGACCGCTGGCGGGTCCTGCTCTATGCGCTGCTCGGCGCCGCGCTATTCTGGATGTTCCTCAATCCTCCCTGGCGCGTGATGGCCCAGCACTATTCGTCGCAGCAGTGGCTGTTTCTGCTGGTGTTTGCGGTGCTCTCGGTCCTGGTGCCGTTCTCGTTGTACTTTGCGGGATTGCAGCACCTGGACGCGACCCGCGCAATTGTGACCAGCTGCCTGGAGCCGGTTTTTTCCATTCTGATTGCCGCCGTCTCACTAGGCGAACTGGTACGACCCCTGCAGGCTGTGGGCATCGCGATCGTGCTGCTGGCTACCGTCCTGGTGCAGCTTCCCGGCGGGGAAATGCGGGACGTCGCCCTGCTCGAGCCCATCGAGTAAGCTCCTGGCCGGCGCCCCGGTGCCGATCACTCCAGGTGCTTGCCGCGAGTTTCGGGTAGCAGCGTGGCGGCGAGCGCGGAGAGCAGGAACGACCCGGCGCACAAGTAGAAGGCCCAACCCAACCCTCGCCCCTGTCCTATGCGGCCAATTACAAAAGGAGAAATCGAGCTCAGGGTGCGCGCTCCGTTGTAGGTGAAGCCCAGCGCGCGGGCACGAAGGCGCGTGGGGAAGAGTTCGCTGCCAATAATGCCTGACCCCGAAAAGAACCCGGTTCCGAAGAATGCCACCAGGGCGCCCAACACCAGCAGGGCCGTCGGTGAACGCGCGGCGGCATAAAGCGGCACAGAAGGGCTGCCAGCAACGTATAAGACATAAAGGACGTGCGCCTTCCGAACCGGTCAGCAACCCAGCCGAAGCTCGCGTATCCGGGAAACATGCCGGCCAAGTTGAGGAAGATCATCAGCCCGGTGGTGCCCATCACCCCAAAGCCCCGCCCGCCTTGCTCTATGGGAAGCGACAAGTACGGCGGGATCCAGGTGAACAGACCCCACCAGGCAAACATGCCGAACAGGTTGGCAAGCAACAGGGCGACCGTGTACTGCAGCAACGGCGGAAGGAACAGCCGGGCGAAGCTGGCCGAGCCGGAGTGCAGCTGCGCCCGCGCCATCGGCGCGGACTCTTGCGAGGTGCGCTGGTGCTCCTGCCACATGCCGGATTCAGGAACCCCGTGCTGGATCCAGAGGGTGACCAGCGCCGGCGCTACGCCCACGAAGAACACTGCGCGCCAGCCGGCGAAATGCAGAACTATGCCCGCAACCAGCGCGGCCAAAGCGTAGCCGATGGCCCAGGAGCTTTGCACCAACGCGATGGCTTTCGCCCGCAGTTCGGTGGGCCAGGTTTCCGCTACCAGGGTGGCGCCCGTGTTCCACTCGCCGCCCATGCCCAGGCCTAACACGAAACGGAATGCCGCCAGCATGGGGATGGAAGTAGACAGTCCGCAGGCGAAGGAGCACACAGAGTAGGTCAGGATGCTGAGCATGAGGGCGCGCTTACGGCCCACGCGGTCGGCCACGAATCCGAAGAAGACGCCGCCGATTCCGGAGGCCAGCAGGGTGAGCGTGTTGAGCAGGCCCGCGGTGCCCTTGCTCATGCCCAGCTCGCGCATGATGTGCGTGAGCACCAGCGCGTAAAGCATGACGTCGAAAGCGTCGAGCATCCAGCCCAGCGCCGCCGCCAGCAACGTGCGCCGCTGCGCCGGGGTTGTCCCGGAGAGTTGACGGGCAAAGCCGCCGGGCGCCATGGGCGGCGATTGTACGCGAACAGTTTGCGCGAGGAAGCTTCAGCGCGGCGCGGCGGCCCCCGCGAGACGAAAGTAGCGGGTGGCGCGCCCTACGTCGGCCCCAATCTGTTCTTTTAAGGCGGACACCGAGGGAAATTTAATTTCCCCGCGCAAGCGCTTTAGAAAGGAAATCTCCACTTCGGTTTGTGCCGTCACCTCCAGTGGGTGGAAGTTGAGCAGGTGGGTTTCAATGGCAAACGATTCGGCCTCAAAGGTGGGCCGGTTTCCGCAATTGGTGACGGAATCGAAGCACTCGTTGCCCACGCGGGTACGCGTAATGTAGACGCCATCCTGGGGCACGAGTTCGTCGTAACGGCTCAGATTGATAGTGGGCACCGTATAGCGCGAACCATAGCCGCGGCCCCGCCCGGCGTTCGAGACGATGCTGAACGCCCTCCCCAGCAGGTGCCGCGCCCGGCTGACCTGGCCCTCCATCAGGAGTTGGCGAATGCGGCTGCTGGACACGCTTTCTCCGCGGACCGACATCTCGGGATAGGCCTTGACCGCAAACTTGAGCTCGCGCCCGAACCGCTCCAGGTCCTCGATGTGTCCCTGCGCCTTGTGTCCAAAGCGGAAGTTGTAACCCTCGTGCACCTCGCGCGCGCCCAGGCCGCGGACCAGGATGTTTTCCACGAACTCGCGCGGCGTTTGCAGTGAGAGGTCGCGGGTGAAGGGCAGCACCAGCGTGGCGTCCACACCGGTCTCGGCCAGCAGCCGGAGCTTGACTGGCAGCGGCGTGATGAGCCTGGGCGCGAGGTCCGGCCGAAGAATGCGCAGCGGGTGAGGCGAGAAGGTGACCACCATGGAAACAGCCCCCAATGCGCGCGCCCGGCGGACAATTTCGCCGATCACGTGCTGGTGGGCGCGATGGACGCCGTCGAAGTTGCCCACGCTCACCACGCTCCCGCTACCGCTGGGGGGCACATCTTCGAGCTGACGGTAGATCTCCATATCGCTCAGATCTCGAACTGCAACTTCAAGCCGTCATGCGCGAGCTTCACGTGGTTGGGCAGGGAAGCGTTGGTGGCTTCGTGGGGCAGGTCGTGGCAGATGTGGGTAAAAAAGGCGCGCCTCGGCTGCAATTGGTCCACCAGCCGCAAGGAATTCGCCACCGTCGAGTGGGTGGGATGGGGCTTATGGCGCAGCGCGTCCAGGAACAGGATATCGAGATCGCGCAGACGCTCCATGGATTCCTCGGGAATCTCGCTGAAATCGGTGAGGTAAGCGGCGGAGCCGAAGCGGAAGCCATAGATCGCAGCGTCGCCATGCAGGATCTTCACGGGCTCGAAGCGCGCGCCCCACAACTCGAGCGGGCCGTCCAGGTTCCGGAGTTCCACCTTGGCGAGTCCGCCGAACTTGTAGGCTTCCTCGAAGATGTAACTGAACATGTGGCGCACGGTGCGGGCCACGTCTTCGCTGGCGTACAGCGGTATGCGTCCTTCTTCACGATGGAAGCTCAGCGGCCGAAGGTCATCGAGCCCCAGAATGTGATCGGCGTGGGAATGGGTGTAGAGGACGGCGTCCAGCCGGCGGATGCGTTCCCGGATAGCCTGTTCGCGGAAGTCCGGCGTGGTATCAATCAGGACTGAGCGGCCTTCATATTCCACCAGCACCGAGGGACGAGTGCGTCGGTCGCGCGGGTCGGGCGAGTGGCAGACGGCACAGGTGCAGCCAATCGTGGGCACTCCCATGGAGGTGCCGCTGCCCAGCACCGTGAGGGTGGCGTTCATCGCCGCGGCAGGCCGGCCTCGCCGGGTGCTTGCGGCCCGGGACCGTGCGCCAGGGCGTTGGTAACCTCCAGGTACGCCATGCGCAGCTCGTACAACACGTTCTGCAGAAATGACTCTTCTTTGTCGGTCAGGTTGCCCTTGGTCTTCTGCTGCAGCAGCGCGATCGAGTCGATAGTTTGGCGCGCGCCAATCAGGTCCAGGCGCGGGTCGCCGCCTTGTTCGTGCGCCAGTCCGAGCTGTACCAGGGCGGTCATGTACAGGGATGCCAGAAAGCGTTCGAAGGTGATTTCCAGGTCTTCGATCTGGCGGCCGCCCAATTCCTTGCGCAAGCGGCTATCGAATTCGCTGGTGCTCCGCGAGTAAGCATCCGCCTGCTCCCGCTGTTCCTCGGCTGTGGGCGGGGGAGGCATGCGCTCAGCATCCGCTTTCGCGCCGGGCTTGTCGCTGCCGCTCTGGGGCGACGCCGCAACTTCCGTTGCGGGCGGCGCCTCGGTTGCGGGCTCCCCGTTGCCGCCGGCGTCGGACCGCAGTTCTCCCTCTGGCGTGAACAGCCGGCGGTCGGTGACGGTGAAATCAGGTTTCTTTTCAGCCATAAACATGGTCCTGGTTTTTACAATGTGAAGGGCAGCGGTTGCGCCACCACGCGCTTGCCTTCGATCTCGAGCTTGCCGTCAGCCAATTCGCGGCGCAC
>JAMXLI010000170.1 GCA_024281115.1 Terriglobales bacterium
CATGTGCTGAGCAAGATTTTTTCCGATCATGGCATCGAGCACATCGCCATACGGCAGGAGTTGAATCCCTTGTTCCCGGGGATCAATCCTGAGCCCATCGAACCGCACATCGCCAAACTGCAGGAAACCGTGGTGAAGGAGAAATGTCACGCTGGATTGGCCACCGATGGTGACGCCGACCGCATTGGCGCGGTAGCAGAAGATGGGACGTTCGTCGACTCCCACAAGATTTTTTCCATCCTGCTGCAGTGGCTGCTGACCCGAAAAAAATGGTCAGGCGAAGTCGTGCGTGCGTTCAATACCACCAAGATGCTGGACCGCATCGCCGCCCGCCACGGCCGCAGGCTGAACGAGTGCTCGATCGGATTCAAGCACATTGCTGACCTGATGATGGAGCGGGAAATCCTGATAGGGGGCGAGGAGTCGGGCGGCATCGGATACTCGCGTTTCCTGCCCGAACGCGATGGAGTTTTGAATTGCCTGCTGCTGGCCAATGTGATGGCGGAAGAAGGCAAGCCCCTGGGCCAGCTGGTGGCTGACCTGCAACGCGAGTACGGTGAGCATTACTATGGGCGCCGCGATCTGCACATTCCCGACGAGGTGAAGAACGCGGCCATTCAGCGCGCCAAGTCCGGCCACCTCTCGCGTCTGGGCAGCTACAACACGGTGCGCACCGAAGGTCTCGACGGAGTCAAATTTTTCCTGGACGCTCCCACTAACGGCAACGGGGCGGAAGCCTGGATCCTGTTCCGGGCCTCCGGGACCGAGCCGCTGTTGCGCTTGTACGCGGAGGCATCCTCGCCCGAACTGGTGAAGGAGATGCTGGCCAGCGGGGAAGCGTTCGTGATGGGAAAAGCCTAACGGCCGGCTGCAGCATCGAAACACCAGAGCGTCGCATTTGCCATGACTTTTTCCGCTTCCTCACCGGCTTTGCCCGACACGCCCGAGGCGCGGCGGTACAACCGCATCCGCCGCCGGCTGAGCCTGGCCGACACCTTCCTTGGACTGGCCCTGCTGGCGGCGCTGCTGGTGGCCGGCTGGTCGGCGCCGCTGCGCGACCTGGCCTATGAAGCCGCGCGACAACGCTACTCGCTCGCCCTGTTCGCTTATCTGGCGATGCTGCTCGCGCTGGGTAAACTCCTGGCGCTGCCCCTGGACCTTTATTCCTTCCGGCTGGAGCACCGTTTCCACCTCTCCAACCAGAGGTTCGGTTCCTGGGCGTGGGACGAGGCGAAGGGCTGGCTGGTGGGACTCGTGCTGGGGGGCGTGCTGGCTGAACTGGTGTACTGGGTGATTCGCAACTGGCCCGAACATTGGTGGCTGATCGCCTGGGCGGTGTTTCTGGGCCTGCTCGTGCTCTTCGCCCAGATCGCACCGGTCGTGCTGTTTCCCATCTTCTATAAGTTTCAGCCCCTGGAGAACGAGGCGCTGAAGCGGCGGCTGGTGGCGCTCGGTGAGCGTGCCGGGACGCGCGTGCGCGGTGTGTACGAGTGGAAGCTTTCGGAGAAAAGCAAGAAGGCCAACGCCGCGCTCACCGGCCTGGGCAATACCCGGCGCATTATCCTCTCCGACACGCTGCTCGAAAATTATTCGGAGGAGGAAATTGAGGCGGTGCTGGCGCACGAGCTGGGACACCATGTGCACCGCCACATCCCCAAGAGCATCCTGCTCGAGGCTGCCATCACATTCGTGGGCTTCTGGGCGGCCAACGAGGCGCTGCGTTACCTGGTAGAGCGCCGCGGCATGTTCCAGGGCATGGCGGACTTCGCCAACCTGCCGCTGCTGGCATTAGTCGCTTCGCTGCTGTCGTTCCTGCTGATGCCGGCGCTCAATGCTTATTCACGGCAGAAGGAGCGGGAAGCGGACCGCTATGCCTTCCGGTCGATTCCCCAGGTCCAGCCGTTCATTTCCTCGATGAACAAGCTGGCCGACCAGAACCTGGCGGAACGCTCGCCCTCGCGCTGGGTGGAATGGTTTTTTCACTCCCATCCGGCCATTGCGAAGCGCATTGCGGCAGCCGAGCAGTATGCCCGGGCGTATCCGCAGCAGGTCACGTCCTAGCCTGGCGCAGCAGCGCCTGCTCGGCCCGGCGCAGATCTTCTTCCGTGTCCACGCCGATGGTGTCGTACGGCGTCTCCGCCACGTAGATGGGGATCCCGTTCTCCAGGAATCGCAACTGCTCCAGGCGCTCGCTGCGCTCCAGCGCCGACTCCGGCAGGGAGCAGAAACGCTCCAGGGCAGCCTTGCGATAAGCGTAGAAGCCCAGGTGCTTGAAGTACGCGGGGCGGACGCCATCGCGGTCGAAGGGGATGGTAGCGCGGGAGAAGTACAGGGCGCGTCCTTCGGCATCGGTGACAACTTTCACCGCATTGGGATTAGCCAGGTCGCACTCGGGGCAGGGCGTTTTCAACGTGCCCACCGGCGCCTCCGTCCTCCGGAGCATGAGCTCAGAAAGTTGCGCGATGTGCTCCGGGCGCGCCAGGGGCTCGTCGCCCTGCACGTTGAGGTAAATGGAGGCCGCCATGGTCTGCGCGATCTCGTGCACGCGCTCGGTTCCGCTGCGGTGCCGGGACGAGGTCATGCGCGCCGCCAGGCCGCGCTCGCGGCAGAGCGCCAGGATTTCGTCGGAGTCAGTGGCCACCACCACCTCGATGCCGGCAGCGCGAACGGCGGCGTACACCCTCGCCAGCATGGGTTCACCTGCGATCGGCCGCAACACCTTGCGGGGCAGTCGGGTGGAAGCCAGGCGCGCCGGGACGACGGCCAGCATTTTCATAATCAGCAGTGTCGCGTGGCGCGCGGCGAATCTGCAAGCAGGATGTGGGCTGACCCATACAGAGTTGCGGCAGCCGGCATCAAAATGTCCGCCTTCGAACGGCAGGCTGCCACCTCCAGCGGAGTTCAGGCGGGCGAGCGTGTGAGAGAAGACGCCCACAGAGAAGCGGATGCCGGCGTGCGGCTGCGCGCCGGATGCTAAAATGTTTTTGGCCCCGGAACGTCCCCACGCCATGGCGGTGTAGCTCAGGTGGCTAGAGCGAGGGTCTCATAATCCCTAGGTCGTTGGTTCGAGTCCAACCGCCGCCACCAAT
>JAMXLI010000171.1 GCA_024281115.1 Terriglobales bacterium
AGCCGAGGGCTGGCGCAAGTATTTTTACCTTACGGTTATCCAGAAATTCCTGCGCCAGGCGCCCGACGCGGACGTGCACATTGTGACCCAGGAGGCCCGGTGAGCGGGAAAAACGACCGCCGCCGCATCCTGGCGGTGGACGACGAACCGCAGATCACGCGCGTGTTACGCACCTCCCTGGTCTCCCAGGGATATGACATCCGGGTGGCCAACGATGGAGAAACCGCGCTGGAGATCCTGAAGGATTGGTCCGCCGACCTGGTAATTACCGATCTGGCCATGCCCAACATGGACGGCCTGGAACTCTGCCGCCGGCTGCGGAGCCGCTCGCAGGTGCCCATCATCGTGCTGTCGGTGCGGGGAGAGGAACGTACCAAGGTGCAGGCGCTCGATGCCGGCGCCGACGACTATGTCACCAAGCCTTTTGGCATGGGCGAACTGCTCGCCCGCGTGCGCGCCAACCTGCGCCGTGCCCCAGTGCCGGAGACGCCTGTAGCTGGAGCTATTGAAGCCGGCGATTTCCGGGTGGACCTGGACGCCCATTCCGTCACGGTGCGTGGGCGCGCCGTCCACCTCACCCCCAAGGAATTCGATCTTCTGGCGTATCTCGCCCAGCGTCCCGGAAAAGTGATTACCCACCGCGCGCTGCTGAGTGCAGTGTGGGGGCCGAACAGCAGCGAGCAGACCGAATACCTGCGCGTGTTCGTAGGACAGTTGCGCAAGAAGATCGAACCCGACGCCTCATCTCCCCGCTATCTGCAGACTGAACCCTGGGTGGGCTATCGCTTCCAGCCGCAGCCCGATGAGGGCGTCTGAGGGCTCTTACGAACTTTTTACTTCGTCCTTAGCCGGCCTTTACGGACCCGCTGCTGCAATAGTGCTTGCCGTGTTTTGTCCGCCGGAGCGAAAGCGCCGCGCCGGGACTTTCACCCAGGCACCATGCACGATCTGATCTTCGTCGGCTTGACGCTGCTCCTGTTTGCCGGCCTGTTCGCCTACGCGCTCTTCTGTGAGCGGGTGAGGTAATCCGAATGGGGTGGGATTCCCTGGCCACGCTGCTCATCGCCCTGCTTCTGCTCGTGTACCTGGGATTCGCGCTGCTGCGCCCGGAAAGTTTTTGACGTGACTGCCAACGGCTGGCTGCAGATCGCGACGTTCTTTGCTCTGGTGCTGGCGGCAACCCGGCCGCTTGGCATTTACATGGCGCGTGTTTTTAACCGCGAGCGCACCCTGCTCGACCCTCTGTTGCGGCCCCTGGAAAGCCTGCTGTACCGCGCGACCGGCGTCAATGCCGAAATCGAAATGGAATGGGGCGGTTACGCCGCCGCCCTGCTGGCATTCAGCTGCCTTTCCATGCTCCTGCTCTACGGCTTGCAACGTTTGCAGTGGGTCCTGCCGCTAAACCCGCAACATATCGGCGGCGTGCCTGCCGCGCTGGCGTTCAACACCGCCGCTTCCTTCACGACCAACACGAATTGGCAGGCCTACACGCCGGAAAGCACGATGAGCTATCTGACGCAGATGGCGGGCCTGGCCTACCACAATTTCGTTTCGGCGGCGGCGGGCCTGGCGGTGGCGGTGGCTTTGATTCGCGGCATTGCCCGGCAGGAACAAAAGACCATCGGCAACTTCTGGGTTGACCTGGTCCGAAGCTCGCTCTGGATACTTCTGCCGGCGAGCCTTGTGGGCGCGCTTTTGCTGGTCTGGCAGGGTGTGCCTCAGAATTTAAAACCGTACGACACGGCCGTACTCCTCGAGCCGCAGCCGGCGCGGAGCGGCTCGGCGGGCGCGCACCGAGTCACACAACAGGTGATAGCCCAGGGGCCGGTCGCCTCCCAGGAAATCATTAAGCAATGGGGAACGAATGGCGGCGGTTTTTTCAACGCAAACAGCGCCCATCCCTTTGAGAACCCCACTCCTCTTTCCAACCTGATCGAGATGTTCTGCATTTTCGCCATCTCCTCGGGCCTGACCTCCACGCTGGGACGGATGACGGGTTCGTCCAAGCACGGATGGGCGGTGTGGGGGGCGATGGCGGCACTCTTCCTGGCTGGCGTGTTCACTGTTTATTGGGCCGAAGCTCGCGGTAACCCGCTGTTCACCGGCGCCGACCAGCGAGCCGGAGCGCTCCAGGCCGGCGGCAACATGGAGGGGAAAGAGGTCCGCTTCGGCATTGCCGGCAGCGCGCTGTTCGCAACCATAACCACCGACGCCAGCTGCGGCGCGGTCAATGGCACACACGATTCCTTCACCCCGCTCGGCGGGCTGGTGCCCCTGCTCAATATCATGCTGGGAGAGGTGATCTTCGGAGGCGTGGGCTCCGGCTTGTACGGCATGCTGGTTTTCGTAATCCTCTCGGTCTTCATCGCCGGGCTCATGGTGGGGCGCACGCCGGAATACCTGGGCAAGAAGATTGAAGCGTACGACGTAAAGATGGCGATGCTGGCCGTCCTGATCGTGCCCGCGGTCATTCTGGCGCTGGCCGGCATTTCCTCCGTGACGCCTGTGGGCACATCCAGCGTGTTGAACCCCGGCCCGCACGGCTTGAGCGAGATTCTGTACGCCTACACTTCGGCGGCCGGCAACAATGGATCCGCGTTCGGCGGATTGAACGCCAACACTTTCTGGTACAACCTCACCCTTGCCCTGACCATGCTCGTGGGCCGGTTCCTGGTGATCATCCCCGTGCTTGCCATCGCCGGCAACCTGGCGCGCAAAAAAGGCGTGCCGCCGTCCGCCGGAACCTTCCCCGTGACCACACCCCTGTTTGCGGCGCTGCTCACAAGCGTAATCGTCATCGTGGGCGCGCTCACATTTTTCCCAGCGCTCAGCCTGGGTCCTCTGCTCGAGCACCTGCTGATGCAGGCAGGCAAGATCTTCTGAGGACATATGGCGTCGGCAGAACACGCAATTTGGGCATGGAAGATCGTGCGGCAGGCCTTTGCGGACGCCATGCTCAAGCTGGATCCACGAAAGATGATGGGCAATCCCGTTATGTTCGTGGTGGAAGTGGGATCGCTGCTGGCCACGGTCTTGCTGCTGCGAAACGGGCTGCACGCGGGCGTAGGCTTTGGCTTCAATCTGCAGGTGACGCTCTGGCTCTGGTTCACGGTCCTGTTCGCCAACTTCGCGGAAGCCATGGCGGAAGGGCGGGGCAAAGCCCAGGCCGAAACCCTGCGCAAGGCGCGCGCGGAAACCGCCGCCCGCCGCCTGCTTGCCGGTGGCGAAACGGAGACCGTTCCTAGCTCCCGCCTGCGCGCCGGCGACCTGGTGGAGGTGGTGGCCGGCGAGCTTATCCCCGGTGACGGAGATGTCGTCGAGGGAGTGGCCTCGGTGGACGAATCCGCGATCACCGGAGAGTCCGCTCCGGTCATACGCGAAGCCGGCGGCGACCGCTCGGCAGTCACCGGAGGCACCCGCGTGCTCTCCGACCGCATCCTGATGCGGATCAGCTCCAACCCGGGTGAAACTTTTCTGGACCGGATGATCGCGCTGGTGGAAGGGGCGGCGCGCCAGAAGACGCCCAACGAGATTGCGCTCAACATCCTGCTGGCCGGGCTCACCATCATCTTTCTGCTGGCGGTGGTCACCTTGCAGCCGTTTGCCATATATTCCGGCTCGCCGCAAACCATCTTCGTGCTGGTCTCCCTGCTGGTTTGCCTGATTCCCACCACCATCGGAGGATTGCTCTCGGCCATCGGGATCGCCGGCATGGACCGGCTCATCCAGCACAACGTCCTCGCCATGTCCGGGCGCGCCGTGGAGGCGGCGGGCGACGTCAACACGCTTCTCCTGGACAAGACCGGCACCATCACCCTGGGCAACCGGCAGGCCGACGAATTCATACCCGCCCCTGGGATTACGTCCGCGGAATTGGCAGATGCCGCCCAGTTGGCTTCATTGGCGGACGAAACGCCCGAGGGACGCTCGATTGTCGTGCTGGCGAAGGAGCGCTATGGCTTGCGGGGGCGAGATGTGACTTCGCTCCGCGCCAGCTTCGTCCCCTTCACCGCCCACACTCGCATGTCGGGAGTCAACCTGGACGGGATGGAAATTCGCAAGGGCGCGGCGGACGCCATCGCGCAATACCTTCGCGGCAGCGGCGCGGCCATGGCTCCGGAGGTGCAGAGCGCGGTGGAATCGATCGCCCGTTCCGGCGGAACTCCGCTGGTGGTCGCGGAGAAATGCCGCGCTTTGGGCGTGGTGCATTTAAAGGACATCGTCAAGGGAGGCATGCGCGACCGCTTCGGCCAGCTTCGCGCCATGGGCATCCGCACTGTCATGATCACCGGCGACAATCCCTTGACCGCGGCCGCTATCGCCCGCGAAGCGGGTGTAGACGACTTCCTCGCCGAAGCCACTCCCAAGGACAAAATGGACCTCATTCGCCGCGAGCAGGGCGAGGGCAAGCTGGTGGCCATGACCGGCGACGGCACCAACGACGCGCCCGCCCTCGCCCAGGCGGACGTAGGCGTCGCCATGAATACCGGCACGCAAGCCGCTAAGGAAGCCGGAAACATGGTGGACCTGGACTCCAATCCTACCAAGCTCATCGAGGTGGTGGAGATCGGCAAGCAGTTGCTGATGACGCGGGGCGCGCTGACCACGTTCTCCATTGCCAACGACGTGGCCAAGTACTTCGCCATCATCCCGGCGATGTTCGCCGGCACCTTCCCCGTCCTGAACTCGCTCAACATCATGCGCCTGCAGACGCCGCAGTCGGCCATTCTCTCTGCGGTGATTTTTAATGCACTCATCATCGTGGCCCTTATTCCCCTGGCGCTCCGGGGTGTGCGCTATCGGGCCACGAGCGCGGAAGGATTACTGCGACGCAACCTGCTGCTGTATGGCGGAGGCGGGCTGCTGGCGCCCTTTATCGGCATCAAGTTGATTGACTTGCTGATCATGCACATCGGGCTGGCGTAAAGGACAGGCGATGAGAGAGCACTTCCGCATTGCAGTCCGCATGACGATCGCGACCACGGTGCTGCTGGGAGTCGCCTACCCGCTTCTGGTAACGGGGATAGCGCAGGTTTGCTTTCCTGCCCAGGCGAATGGCAGCCTATTGCGCCACACAGGACGAATTGTCGGCTCCCGCCTCATCGGGCAACCGTTCAGCGGCGAAGCCTACTTCCATTCCCGCCTTTCGGCGGCAGGGGATGGTTATGACGCGGGTAACTCCGGTGGCTCAAACCTCGGGCCCACCAACGCCAGGCTGGTGGCCCGGATTCGGGCCGACGTGGCGCGCCGGCAAGCGGAAAATCCGAATGCAGCCGTGCCGGTTGACCTGGTGACCGCATCCGGCTCCGGGCTGGATCCAGACATTTCTCCCGCCGCCGCCTACTTCCAGGTTCCCCGGGTGGCGCGCGTCCGCCACATTTCCGAGGAGCGGCTGCACTCCCTGGTTGCCGCGCACATTGTTCCCCGCCAGTACGGGTTGCTGGGGGAGCCCCGGGTCAATGTCCTGGAACTGAACCTTGCGCTCGACGCCTTGGCTGCTGCCGCATCCAATCGCTAACCTGGGTATGGCGCTCTGCTCAGAGCAGCAACTCATCCACAATGGCTTCTACGTGAATCACGGTCGTATCCAGGAAGTCGATGCCCGGATCCTCGGAGTCCCGCAGCAGCAGCGGGAGTTCGGTGCCGGC
>JAMXLI010000172.1 GCA_024281115.1 Terriglobales bacterium
CGCCGAGGGCGATGAAAACACTCTGTTCGCTGCCCGAGTCCAGCACGGCCTCCTGCGGAACCACCAGCTGGTTGCCGTAGGTGACCTTGAGGATTACGTCGGCGAACATTTGCGGCTTCAGCTGCAATTCGGGATTGGGGAATTCCAGCCGGACTTTCACGGTTCGGGTAGCAGGATCGACGGTCGGATAGATGAAGGTCACTCGTCCCTGCCAGCTCTTGCCCGGGTAATAGCTGAGCTGCATTTCCGCGCGTTGACCGACCTTGACGAAAGGCACCTCGTACTCATAAATGTCGGCGTTCACCCAGACAGTGGTGAGATCGGAGACCGTATAGAGCTCCAGGTCCGGGTTCACCGAGGTATGAGGGAAGGCCTTGCGGTCCATCACCACGCCGCTGATCGGGGAGTAAAAGGTCAGGGTGCGGGAAACCTCTCCGGTGGCGTCCAGTTTGGCGATCTGCTGGTCGCTGATGTCCCACAGGCGGAGCCGTTCGCGGGCGGCGTGCAGCAGCGTTTGGGCGCCCTGCGAAACCTCCGCGAATTGCGATCCGCCCATGGATTGCTCGCCGCGCTTGGCGATCAGGTATTCCTCTTGCGTGGCAACCAGATCGGGGCTGTACAAGGTGAACAGCGGCTGGCCCTTTTTCACCAGCTGGCCTACGTAATCGACGAAGACGCGGTCGACGAAGCCGTTCACCTTAACGTGCACATGCGCGATCCTGGTTTCATCCGCCGTGATTTGCCCGCTGGTGCGCACCTGGCGGGCCAGTGCTTCGCGTTGCACCTCGGCAGTGCGCACTCCTATCAACTGCTGCTTATCCGCCGCGATCATGACCGACCCGGGCGCCATCTGCATGGGCTGATCGTCTTCGGCATACTTCGGCACCAGATCCATGCCACAATCCGGCGCTGTCCCTGGCTTATCGGCCTTGTATTGCGGATGCATGGGATCGTACCAGTACAGGATTTTGCGTTTGCCGCTCGAACTCGCAGGACCGGCGGATGCTGCGTCAGCACCGGCTGGCTGGCCGGCGTACATGGGCACCAGGTCCATGCCATCCGGGGCTTTGCCGGGCTTGTCATAGTGGTGCTGCGGGTTCATGGCGTCGTACCAGTAAAGGACCTTGCGCTCGCCCGCCGATTCGGTGGCATGGTCATGTCTCAAGCGGGGCAGGAAGTTAGCGCCACACAGGGTAGCGATCACGATTGCGACCGTCGCCAGCAAGGCAAGTATGCGTAGGAAGTTGTTTTTCCAGATCATGGTCGCTCCTCTATCTGTTCTCCGGCGTAGCATGCACGCTGGTGCCCGCTGGCTCGGCATCGGTCAGGCCGGTACCGGCCAGCGCTTCCAGGCGCGCCAGCGCCGTCTGATAGTTGGCTACCTCGCGGTAGTAATCCGTTTCGTAGTTCAGCAGCGTGTTGAAAGTGCCCAGCACGTTGAGGAAGTCGGCCGAACCCACCTGGTAGGCCGAGAGCGAGGACTCCAGCGCCAGTGACGATTGCGGGACCACTCCCTGGGCATAGAGCTTGAGCAACTGATCGCCGGCCTTGGCGGCCAGATACTGCTCTTTGAGCTCGAAGTACAGCTGGTTCTGCCGTGCCGTGCGGCTATGCTCGGCGCTGATCCTCTCTTCGGTGGCCTGCTGGACGGCCGCATGCTGCCGCGTGCGACTGAATACCGGCAGACTTACCGAGAAGGTCATGCCGTGCATGTCGGGCAGGTCGGGCCGTTGCTGGTACATGTAACCGACACTCAGGTCGGGCAAGAGTTCCTTCTGGGCCAGGTTGACCGCCAGTTCGTTGCGTTCCGCCATGCGCTGGGCGCGCAGCATCTCCGGGTCGCTCTGCCGGGCCGCCTGGTAGAGTTCATCGAGCGAATAGCGCAAAGGTGCGGGCTCCACTTCGGCCGCCGGCGGTAACGGCGTTTCCGGATCGTTTCCCATCAGGGCGTTAAGGCGCGCCTGCGCCGTAGCGCGCTGCTGCTCCAGCAACGTGCGTCTTTGCAGAAGCAGGGAGAGTTCGACCTGCGACTTAAGGACGTCCTGCTGTAGTCCTTTGCCAACCTGGTAGCGGGCAGCGGCAATTTGCGAGAGCTTCGTGAGCAGGTCCTTGTTCTTCTGGTTCGCTTGCAGGGCGCGCTCGTAATACCAGTAGTCGAAATAGGCCGCCTTCAAATCAGCCAACAGCCGTCGCCGGACTCCTTCCACTTCGGTTTGCGCAGCCTCGGCTTCCTTGCCGGCAATCTCGCCCCGCAGTTTCCGCTTGCCGGGATAAGGCAGCGTCTGCATGGCGGTGATGCTGCGATACGACGCGGGATCGCCCACCTGCACGCTGAATGGCTGAATATTGCCCATCCAGCCAATACCCACGCTGGGGTCGGGGAACGCGCGGGCTTGTGGCTCCTTCCGGCTTTCTGCCAGGGCAGAGTAACGCGCCGCCAGGATGGCGGGGCTTTTCTCGAACGCCAGGCGCACGACATCGTCCAGACGCAACGGGGTCCCCAACACGCCCGGTTTTGGCGTGTTGGGGTGGAACACTTCCTGCACGGCAAGCGGGGGAGCGGCTTGCCCGGTCGCCTGGCCGGGAAATACCAGCGCGAATGCCAACGCGCTTCCGGCCAGGACGGAATACAGTCCATTCCTCATGGCACTCTCTCTTTTGGCTAAGAATTAAATGAGACGAGTACGGGCACTACGGCCCGCGAGACAGAAGCGGTCAGGAAGGGATCAGATGAGGAAAATACAGAGCAGCGCCTGGGGCGAGCCG